>JAFYCU010000260.1 GCA_017545095.1 Muribaculaceae bacterium
GACTTTACAACCCAAACAATCAAAAATGTCGCAAAAAAACTAAACGACAGACCCAGAAAAAAACTCAATTTCGAAACTCCTAAACATGAGTTCTTCAAAAGAATTTCTTAATTTTGCACTTGCCAGTTGAAACTGCCGGAAAACGCAGAAATGGCACAAAATAGCTGAAAAACGAAAAAATATTTTCTCACTTGAATAATTTGTTGTATCTTTGCAGGCTGAAAACTTGTGACAGTGCAAGTTGGCTCTTGTTTAGCACCCGCAAAAGCAAGGCTAACGTGCGCTCTCATAGGCTGTTACACGCTTTGATAAAACTAAAAAATTATAATTAACAACTGATCAAATGCAAACTAAAGGATTTATCAGAGTCATTACAATCGCGCTGATTTTGATCTGTGCATTCTATCTGTCGTTCACCTTTGTGTCGAACCACTACCAGGGGATTGCCGAGCAAAAGGCCCTGAAGGCCGCCGGCATCAAGTCGCCCGACACCTCGAACGATGTGTACCGCGCAGCTCTCAACAGCTATCTTGACTCAATCGGTAAAGAGAAAGTGTACCTGGGGTACTACACCTTCCAGCAGGTACGTGAGAAGGAGCTTGGCCTTGGCCTTGACCTGAAGGGTGGTATGAACGTGACGCTGCAGATTTCGGTGCCCGACATCCTGCGTGCGCTCTCGGGCGACAATCCCGACAAGAAGTTCAACGAGGCCATCGCCAACGTGGAGAAGAACCAAGCGGCTCAGGAGGACTTCGTGGCCTCGTTCTGCAACGAGTACAAGAAGCTCGCGCCCGAGGGCAGCCTGGCCCAGATTTTCCGCAATTTGGAGAAAGTGAAGGAGAACCCCGCCGCCAACGATGCCCAGGTGCAGTCGTACCTCGACGAGGAGGTGAAAGCCATGGTGGATAATTCCTATAATGTGTTGCGCAACCGTATCGACCGTTTCGGTGTGGTGTCGCCCAACATCCAGAAGCTGGCCAGCACGGGCCGCATTCTGCTCGAGCTTCCCGGTGTGAAAGAGCCGGAGCGCGTGGAGAAACTGCTGCAAGGTGCCGCCAACCTGGAGTTTTATGAGACCTACACGCTGGCCGACGTGGTGGGCGCGCTCAACGCGCTGAACACGCAGTCGCAGGTGGCCGATGCCCCCGCCGCTGCCGCCACCACCGACAGCACCGCCACCGCACAGGCCGCCACCCCCGACAGCACCAAGCAGGCCGAGCCCGCCAAGGCCGAGGCCGCTAAAGACGCTCCGGCAACTGCCAAGGGCAAGACGCTGGCCGAGCTCACCGGCTTCCAGATGCTGGCCCAGGGTCAGGGTGGTTCGCCCGTGGTGGGCTATGTGGCCCTGCCCGACACCGCCGCCGTGAACGCCATTCTGCGCTCGCAGGCTGCCAAGATGACGCTGCCCGCCGACCTCAAGCTGGCTTGGACAGTGAAGCCCGAGATGATGCAGGGTGCCACCGAGATGTTCCAGCTTGTGGCCCTGCGCACCACGCAAGGCAAGCCGGTGCTCACCGGCGATGTGGTGCGCCATGCCGAGAGTGAGTTCGACAACCTGCAGGGTCAGGTGGTGTCGATGACGATGAACGCCGAGGGCGCCCGCCAGTGGTCGCGCATCACCGGCCAGAACATTGGCAAGGCCATCGCCATCGTGCTCGACGATCAGGTGTATTCGTTCCCCAATGTCAACAGCCAGATTGACGGCGGACGCAGCCAAATCAGCGGCCGCTTCACCGTGGAGGAGGCCAACGACTTGGCCAACGTGCTCCAGTCGGGTAAGATGGTGGCACGCGTCAACATCGCCAGTGAGAGTGTGATTGGTCCGTCGCTCGGTCAAGAGTCGATCGACAAGGGTGTGCGCTCGTTCATCGTGGCACTCATCCTGCTGGTCATCTTCATGATGTGCACCTACGGCGTTTATGCCGGCAACATCGCCAACTTGGGTCTGTTGCTGAACCTGTTCTTCATCATCGGTATTCTGGCGTCGTTCCAGAGCGTGCTCACCCTGCCGGGTATCGCCGGTATCGTGCTCACGCTGGGTATGGCCGTGGATGCCAACGTGCTGATTTTTGAGCGTTGCAAAGAGGAGTTGCGCAACGGCAAGGGCCTGAAGGCCGCCGTGTCGGATGGTTACAAGAATGCCTTCTCGGCCATCTTCGACTCCAACCTCACCACCATCATCACCGGTATCATCCTCATCCTGCTCGGCACCGGTCCCATCAAGGGCTTTGCCGTGACGCTGGTTGTGGGTATCATCTGCTCGTTCTTCACCGCCGTGTTTGCCACACGCCTGGTGATGGAATACTTCATCAACAAGGGCACGTTCAAGAACATGACATTCACCACCAAGCTCACCGAGCACCTGCTCGAGAACGTGAAGGTGAACTTCATGGGCATGGCCAAGAAGACCTGGATGGTGCTGGCCATTGTGGTGCTGCTGTTTGTGGGTATGCTGGTTGGTCGCGGTCTGAGCCGCGGTATCGACTTCTCGGGTGGCCGCAACTACATTGTGCAATTCAACCATCCCGTGTCAACCACGCAGCTTCAGAGCCAGCTGGCCCCGCTGTTTGATGGTGCCAAGACCTCGGTGATCACTATCGATAACAACACCAAGGTGCGCATCTCGACCAACTACATGGTCGACAGCAAGGACCAGAACGTGAACGACATTATCATGGACAAGCTCTATGAGGGCTTGAAGAGCGAACTGGGCGGCATGAGCAAGACCGACTTCAGCGTGTCGAACTCGAGCATCGGTGTGGTGTCGAGCGAGGCCGTGGGTCCGAGCATTGCAAGCGACATGACGCGCGGCGCCATCTGGGCCGTGTTCTTCTCGCTGATGGCGATGTTCCTCTACATCTTGCTGCGATTCCGCAATGTGGCGTTCTCGCTCGGTGCATTGGCTGCTGTGGCATTCACCACGTTTGTGGTCATCGGCTTCTACACCTTCCACGGCTGGCTGCCGTTCTCGATGGAGGTGGACCAGACCTTCATTGCCGCCATCCTGACGGTGATTGGTTACCAGGTGAACGACACCGTGGTGATTTTCGACCGCGTGCGTGAGTATCGCGGCCTGTTCCCCAAGCAGGACCTCTTCATCACGTTCAACAACGCGTTGAGCAGCACGCTCTCGCGTACGTTGATGACCTCCATCACCACGTTGCTCGTGCTGCTGGTGATGCTGTTCCTGGGCGGTGAGAGCATCCGAGGCTTCATCTTCACGATGATTCTCGGTGTGATTATCGGTACGTGCGCCTCGCTGTTCGTGGCCTCGCCTGTGGCCTACGCCGTGACGCGCAAGATGTCGAAGAAATAAGCATTGGTTCACACCAATCTATCCTTACAGCAGGGAGTGCTCAATCGAGCACTCCCTGCTTGATTCATGGCCTTTCCCACCGAAATCGGTTCTGATTTGTGTATTTTTTTGTGAAAAATATTTATCAGCGATGATTTTGTTTTGCATAATCCATCTTTACGTTACGACTTTTTCGTAATTTTGCACCGCCATAAACAAGCCAAATTCAAGAGATTGCGGACATAGCCGTCCGCCGATAATTATTAACTGCTAACTTTTGTATAAAGTGAAAAACAAAAGAAACAGACTCCAACTG
Source organism: Muribaculaceae bacterium (assembly GCA_017545095.1). The sequence continues at coordinate 3,612 of JAFYCU010000260.1, forward strand.
ATTGTGGAGTTGGTAAAGGGAAATTGCATCGGGAGCCAGAGCGAACTTGCTGAGCGTCTTGCGCAGCAAGGCATCAACGTTACTCAAGCCACGCTTTCGCGCGACCTGAAAGCGTTGAAAATCACCAAAGTGGCTTCGGACCGCGGGGGTTATATGTACATCTTTCCGGGAACCACCGAGTTGCAGAGTTCGAAGCTGATGGGCGACATCCCCGTAGTGGGGCAGCACATGGGCTACGCCTCGCTTGAGTTTTCGGGCAACTTCGCGGTGATGAAGACGCGCAACGGCTACGCCGCCGGATTGGCCTACGACATCGACATGAGCTTTGCGCCCGAATTTTTGGGTACGATAGCCGGTGCCGACACCGTGTTTGCCATTCTGCGCGAAGGTGTCACACACGAGCAGGCACGTGCTGCGCTCAGCCGCATTCTGCCGCAACGTTGACCCTACCAAGACAGAGCATAAAACGTAAGAACCATCCATGATTAAAGTTGGAATTGTAGGAGCCGTGAGCCAGACTGCTCAGCGGTTGATTACCTTGCTACTCCACCATCCCGACGTGGACCTGCGGTGGGTGTGCTGCCACTGGCAGTTGACTTTGTCGCAATCCATGCCTCACCTAATGGGAGAGACTGAATTAAGCACCACCACCAATCCCGACTGGGACGAGGTGGATGTGGTGATAGTGGAGAGTGCGCTTGAAATCCCCGTTGAGCGGCTTCGCGAAGTGAACAGCATAGGCGACCTGAAAGTGATTGACCTGAGCGACCCCAGCGTGCTGGCCGACGACAGCTACGTGTGCGGTCTGCCGGAACTCAACCGCAAGTACATGGTGCGCGGCTGCAACCACGTGGTGTGCCCCACCCCGCTGCTGCAGCTGCTCACGCTGCCCCTGCTGCCGCTCGCGCAAAACCTGATGCTCACCACCGACATCCACGCCACCGTGCTGAGCAGCAACAATGCCCCGGAGGATTGGGAGATGGCCATCCAGCAAGCCGAGGTGTTGATTGCATCGCTGCAAAACAGCTTTGGCCACAACATCCTGGTCAACGCCATGCCGCACAACTTGAACCGGGGAATGATTGCCTCGTTCAACATCGAGTGCAACACCCCCATCGAAATGATTCGCGAAACCTACGAGAAATATTTCGACGACCACAACTTCACGTTCGTAGTCAACTCCTGCCAGGTGGCCGATGTGCTGAACACCAACAAATGCCTGCTTGAGCTTTCGCGCCAAGGCAACCGGCTTGTGGTGAACGCGTTTATCGACGACCAGGTAAAGGGCCGTGCCGGCACTGCGGTGCATGTGATGAACCTGCTCTTCGGCCTGCAAGAACGTGTGGGATTGATGCTGTGAACGCCACCTGCGCATCACAAGCCACACTCAACCAATCGTGCAACTTATTAACCTCTAAAACCATGTCAGTCAACAAAGTGATTCTTCTCGGCAATGTGGGCCGTGAACCCGAAGTGCGCTATGTGGCGCAGAACCAACCGATGGCCACCTTCTCGTTGGCCACCACCGAACATGCCTTTACCAATGCCAACGGCGTTCAGGTACCCGAGCGCACCGAGTGGCACAACATTGTGATGTGGGGCCGTAATGCCGAAGTGGCCGAGCGCTATGTGCACAAGGGCACGCAACTCTACATCGAAGGCCGTCTGCACACCCGCTCATGGGAAGACCGCAACCAAATCAAGCGTTATGTCACCGAGGTGTATGTCGACACGTTTGAGCTGCTGGGTCGCCCGCGCAGTGCCGAGGAGCAACAACCCGCGCAGCAGCCGCAACAACCCGCGTCGCAGCCGCAGCAGCCGCAACAATAGCTTCTATAGTTGCTATAGCGGGATGAAAATTAAAGTTTTTTCACGTAATTTTTTCCCTTCTATTGCGTCTAATGGGCAAAATGAGCCAGCTAAAGGCCGCAGATGAAAAATAATTCTCAATTATCAATTGCCAATTATCAATTATTTTGTATCTTTGCAGCTTTGTTGCGAACTTGAAAACATTAGTAACACCATAAACAAAAGTTTTCTTATGAAAATCAAACATCTCTTAGCCGCTGCGCTGATGATTGTCGGCTGCACGGCAATGGCTCAAATGCCCCAGATGCCGCCCATCCCCGTTGACGAGGCTGTGCGCATGGGCACGCTGCCCAACGGACTGACGTATTATGTGCGTCACAACGACTATCCCGAGCACAAGGTGAACTTCTACATCGCCCAGCGCGTGGGTTCGATCCAAGAGGAGGAAAGCCAGCGCGGTTTGGCCCACTTCCTGGAGCACATGGCCTTCAACGGCACTGAGAACTACCATGGCGAGGGCAAGGGCGTGATTGACTACACCCGCACGCTGGGTGTGGAGTTTGGCGCCGACCTGAACGCCTACACCAGCACCGACGAGACGGTTTACAACATCAACAACGTGCCCAGCACGCGCCAGAGCGCACTCGACTCGTGTCTGCTCATCCTGCGCGACTGGTCGTGCGGCCTGCTCCTCGAGGACGAGGAGATTGACAAGGAGCGTGGTGTGATTCACGAGGAGTGGCGTCTGCGCAGCAGCGCCAGCCAGCGCATCTTCGAGCGCAACCTCGAGACCATCTATCCGGGTTCGAAGTATGGCAAGCGCATGCCCATCGGACTGATGAGTGTGGTGGATGGCTTCAAATACAACGAGCTGCGCGACTACTACCACAAGTGGTACCGCCCCGACAACCAGGCCATCATCGTGGTGGGTGACATCGACGTGGACTACATGGAGAACAAAATCAAGGACTGGTTCACCCCCATCAAGCTCGCTCCCAACGCCGCCCAGGTGGTGGCCGAGGAGGTGCCCGACAACGATGAGATCATCATCGTGAGCGACAAGGACAAGGAGCAGCCCTACAGCATCGTGCAGCTCTACTTCAAGCACGATCCCACCCCGCGTGAGGAAAAAGCTACCATGGCCTATATGATCGAGGATTATGCCACCGACATCCTGTCCAGCATGTTCAACTCGCGCTTGAGCGAGAAGGCCCAGGAGCCCGACTGCCCGTTCCTGCAGGCAGGCTGCTACGACGGCTCGTTTATCATGACCAACAACAAGGAGGCGTTCACATTCTACGCTCTGCCCAAGGAGGGTAAGGTGAACGAGGCCCTGCAGGCCATCATGACCGAGGTGCTGCGCGCCCGCCAGCACGGCTTCACCGCCACCGAGTTTATCCGCGCCCGCGAGGAGTATATGTCGCAGCTCGAGCGCACCTACAACGAGCGCAACAAAATCAGCAACGAGCATTATGGCCGCAGCTATGCCGCCAACTACCTCACCGGCGAGCCCATCCCCAGCATCGAGCAGGAGTACCAGATTATGCAACAGCTCACCCCCATGCTCCCTGTTGAACTCATCAACGAGTTGCTGCCCGAGGTATTCCCCGAGAACGATAAGAACATGGTGGTGTTGGTCATGAACCAGGAGAAAGAAGGTGCCGACTATCCCAACGCCGAGAGCCTGAAGGGAGCCATCACGGCCGCCCGCAACACCCCCGTGGAGGCTTACGTGGACAATGTGAAGAACGAGCCTCTGATTGCCAAGCTGCCCAAGCCCGGCAAGATCAAAAAGGAAACCAAGAACACCATCCTCGGTTACGATGAGCTCACGCTGAGCAACGGCGTGAAGGTGATTCTGAAGAAGACCGACTTCAAGGAGAACGAGGTGCGCCTCTACGCCGAGTCGAAGGGCGGCAGCTCGCTCTACGGCAAGGAAGACTGGGCCAACTGTGAGCTGTTCGACGCCGTGCTGGCAGTGAGCGGCCGCGGCGAGTTCGACAACACTGAGCTGGAGAAGGCTATGGCCGGCAAGCAGGCCAGCGCAAGTCTCTCGCTCTCGACCAGCTACGAGCGCCTGAACGGTAACTCCACCGTGAAGGACATGGAGACCATGTTCCAGCTCGCCTACCTTGAGTTCACCGACATCCGCAAGGACGAGAAGGGCTACGCAACCCTGATGAACATGCTCGAGACCGTGCTCAAGGACAAGAACCTGCAGCCCGAAGCCGTCTATGGCGACTCGGTGAATGTGACACTCAACAACCACAGCTGGCGCGACCGTCCCTTCGAGGCCGAGAACATCAAGGACGTGAACTACGACCGCGTGCTCCAGATTGCCAAGGAGCGCACCGCCAATGCCGCCGACTACACCTTCTATGTCGTTGGTGCCTTCGACGAGCAGCTCGTGCGCGAGTATCTGTGCCAGTATATCGCCAGCCTGCCCGCCAAGGGCAAAGCCGAGAACTGGGTCAACGTGGCCGAGCGTCCGCACGGAACCACCCTGAACCACTTCACCCGCAAGATGGAGACCCCCAAGGCCATCGCACGCATGTTCTGGTATTCCGAGAACCTGCCCTACTCATTGGAGAACTCGGTGCTCGCCAATGCTGCTGGCGAGGTTCTGAGCAAGGTCTACCTCCAGAAGATCCGTGAGGATGCCAGCGCAGCCTATTCGGCCAGCGCAGGTGGATCGGTGAGCATGGTGGGCGACAAGGTGTTCTCGAGTTTGGTGGGTGCTGTGCCCATGAAGCCTGAAAAATCCGATGAGGCCATGCGCATCATGCGTGAAGAAGTGTTGAACGCCAGCAAGAGCATCGATGCCGCCACCCTGGCCGACATCAAAGCCGCTATGCTCAAGAACTTCGAAACCGCTTCCAAGGAGAACGGACATTGGGTGAACGTGCTCAGCATGTATGTGGGTCGCGGTATCGATACCCATACCGACTACGTCAAGGTGGTGAACAGCCTCACGCCCGAGAAGGTGAGCGCATTTGTGAACACCATCCTCGGTGCCGGCAACAACATCGAGGTGGTGATGCTCCCCGAGGAGTAAAAGTTTTTTTGAGAACCGAGAACCAAGAACCGAGAACCAAGCCTGCTGGCGCATTGGACTGTGCCTTGCGAGCTTGGTTCTCGGTTCTCGATTCTTGGTTCTCGATTCTTGGTTTTGACTCGGTAAGTCGGCCAGCACAGGTGCAGGCCCTACATTTGACTCGGCCATCAAGCCGCCATGTATGACGGCTCTACTGGTAAGCCCCTCCTTTAGGCTCCTTTAGAAGGGGTTTGGGAGGCTCTACGGGGTTTGGGGGATGTTTTTGGTGCTTTTTTTCGGGCAAAAACGATGTGTGTGACGAAATAATGCGTAACTTTGTAGCTTACAAATTCATGAAATCCAAAATTCACTACTGATATGAAACTACACAGCATCATCACATCGGTGTTTTGCACGCTGGTGGCCGTGGCCACAACAGCCGGCAACACCAGCATCACCTTCACCCACCAAGCGCGCCAGCAAACGGTGAGCGTGACGGCCGTGAGCGACAACATTGTGCGTGTGGACGTGGTGTCCACCGCCTGGCATGGCGAGCGATGGCCTTCGCTGGCCCTGCCCCAGGCCGTGAATGGCGGCCATGCACAGGCCACAGTCACCGAACTGGGAGGCGACATGAGCGTGCTGCTCACCGGCAGCGGCATGCGCGTGGTGTGCGACAAACACATGGGAAGCGTGACGGTGAGCAACGGCAGCACGCTGTTCACCACCGACCTGTGCGACCGCTCCCAGCAGGCCGTGCACCTGCTGCACGCTGGCGGAGAGTCGTTCTACGGCGCCGGCGAGCGCGGACTCACCTTCAACCTGAGCGGCGACACGCTCGTGAACTACAACACGCAGAACTATGGCTACCAAGGCGGTGAGCCGCGCGTGAACCAAATGGGCATCACCATGCCCATGGTCATCTCGTCGAAGGGGTATGGCGTGTTCTTCGACGACTTTGCCAAGTCGAGTCTCTACCTGGGCGAACACGGCATTGACTATCACACCACTTCGCCGCAGCCGGTGTCCTACTATGTGATCAACGGCAACGGGCGCGTGGAAGATGTGGTGCGGCACTTCACCTGGCTCGTGGGACGACAAGAGCTGCCGCCACTGTGGACGCTGGGATACATCACCTCGAAATATGGCTACCACAACCGCCGCGAGAGCGAGGGCGTGATCGACACGCTCAAGCGCGAGGGGTATCCGCTCGATGGCATCGTGTTCGACCTGTATTGGTACGGCAAGGAGGAAGACATGGGACGTCTCACCTGGGACGACACCCAATGGCCCCACCACAAGCAGATGCTCCGACAATTCAAGCAGCAAGGCATCAATGTGGTGACCATTTCCCAGCCCTATGTGCTCACCAATGGACGCGCCATCGACAACTACCGCGAACTTGATGCACGCGGACTGCTGTGCAAGACCGATGGCACCGACACCACCCACACCGTCACCATTTGGGTTGGACAAGGCGGCATGTTCGACGTATCGAACCCTGCCACACGCCAGTGGCTGCACAACCGGTACCAACTGCTCACCGACGAAGGTGTGACCGGCTGGTGGGGCGACCTGGGCGAGCCAGAGAAGCATCCGCTCGAAATTCGTCACCACAACGGCCTCACAGCCGAGCAATACCATAACCTCTATGGCAACGAGTGGAGCCGCATCATCTACGACCTTTTCAAGAAAAGCTACCCCGACCGCCGACTGATGACCATGATGCGTGCCGGCACGGCAGGCCTGCAACGCTATTCGGTGTTTCCCTGGTCCACCGATGTGTCGCGGTCGTGGGGAGGTCTGCAACCGCAGGTCAACATCATGCTCAACGCCGGCTTGAGCGGTCTGGGCTACATGTCGCACGATGTGGGCGGCTTTGCCGTGGACCCCGACAACAAGCGCGACGGCGAGCTGTACATTCGCTGGCTGCAACTGGGGTTGTTCTCGCCCGTGCTGCGCACCCACTCCACCTATCAGGCCGAACCGTATCACTACACCGAGTTTGGCGACCTCACCCGGCGCATCATCAACACGCGCTACACCTGGCTTCCCTACAACTACACGCTGGCCTACGAGAACGCCAGCCAGGGCCTGCCGCTGGTGCGCCCGCTGGGCCTCTACGACAGCGACGGCGGCATCAGCCGCTACGACAGCATCAGCGACCAGTACCTGTGGGGCCACGATGTGATGGTGGCGCCGGTGATGCGCCAGGGAGCCACCTCACGCACCATCACGTTCCCCGAGGGCAGCTGGGTGGATATCAACGCCCCGCAGCACCGCTACGAGGGGCACACCACCGTGACCTACAACGCACCCATCGAGGTGCTGCCGCTGTTTGCCCGCGCCGGAGCCTTTGTGCCGCAGGCGCGCCAGCAGATGAAGAACGTGGGCGACTACCGTCCCGACCAGCTCGACATCGTGTACTACACCCACAGCCAGCCCTCGTCCTACACCCTCTTCGACGACGACCTGCACTCCACCGGCACGCTGCAGCAGGGCAAGCATCGCCTGATCCACTTCGCCGCCACCCCGCAGCAGCACAGCTGCACCATCACCATCGCCGGCGAAGGCAGCTTTGCCGGAGCCTCGCCACGCAAGCTCTACCGCTTGGTGATGCCCGGGCTGCAAGCCAAGCCCCGACAAGTGACAATCAACGGAAAAACCGTCACCAACACCACCTACGACACCCCGAGCGGCACACTCACCATCCCCGTCACCATCCGCAACATCACATCGCCCACAACCATTGTGATTGAAAACTGAAAAAAAGGTCGTCACCCCTCAGAAAGCGTATCAAAAGTGTGGAACATTGGATTCATACCCTGATGAGGGTAGAATGATTTGCCCAGAGGGCAATATCTGGATAACCCTGGAACACCGCGCAGCGGTGGCCCGGTGGAATGCCATCAACTGGCAGAAATGCCTCTGGAAGAGGCTACTTTGGCTACAGCCATTGGCTCTTGTGTGGCCTCCTAAAGAGGCACTGAGGTAAATAATGCCCTCTTGGACCATGAGGTGGTGATGGCTTCTTCGGACAAAGCCTTGAATAACCTCTTTACAAAACTGAGTCCACTTTAAAAAGTCCTTCAGAAAGTCCGACGCGCCATACAGCGAAGGACTCAAAACTGAAATACAGCCCTTTAATCCATAACAAACAATGAAACGACTGATTCTTTTCCTGAGTGTGATGTGGCTTAGCGTGATTGCCTGCTGGAGTGCGGGCCGCGACAGCTACACGGTGCTGGTGTCGCTCGACGGCCTGCGCTGGGACTACCCCGAGGCTTTCGACACGCCGTTTTTCGACCAGCTGGCACAACAGGGCGTGAAGGCGGTGATCACGCCCTCGTTCCCGAGCAAGACGTTCCCCAACCACTACACGCTGGCCACCGGCCTGGTGCCCGACCATCATGGCATCATTGCCAACAAATTCAAGATTGCCTCCACCGGCCAGGTGTTCTCGCTGAGCGACAGCGTGGTGCGCACCGACCCCCGCCACTATGGCGGCGAGCCGCTGTGGCTCACGGCCAAGCGACAGGGCGTGACCTCGGCCACCGTGTATTGGGTGGGCAGCGATGTGCCCATCCAGGGCGACCACGCCAACTACTGGTGGAACTACATGGGCAAGCTCCTCACCCATGAGCAACGTATCGACGAAATCATAGGTCTGCTGCGCCGGCCCGAGGGCGAACGGCCACACCTGGTGATGGCCTACTTCGAGGAGCCCGATGCCAGCGGACATGCCTACGGCCCCATCTCAAGCCAAACGCGCGGCGCCATGGAACGCATCGACTCGCTCATGGGCGTGCTGTGGACACGGCTGCAGGCCCTGCCGTTTGCCAGCCACATCAATCTCATCGTCACCGGCGACCACGGCATGGCGTGGGTGAACCACCAGCGGCAACTTTTCCCCATGGACTACCTGAAAGCGCACTGGGTGGACAAAATCCTCAACGACTTCCCGGCACTGGTTTATGCCAGCCAGCCGCAATACATCGACTCGATTTATCAAGCCCTGCAGCCTGTCAATCACCTGCGCGTGTGGCGTCGCGGCGAGGTGCCAGCCTATCTGAACTACGGCACCAACCCCAACATGGGCGACCTGGTGGTGCTGCCCGACGTGGGGTGGGTGTTTGACCAAACGCCGTGGACCGACGGCGGCACTCACGGCTACGACAACACCATGAGCGACATGTGGGTGGCATTCCGCGCAATAGGCCCCGACTTCAAGCAGGGCTACACGCGCAGCGACACGTTCCGCAACGTGTGCATCTACCCGCTCGTGTGCCACCTGCTGGGCATCACGCCCGCCCCCTGCGACGGCACGCTCGACGAGGTCACCGATTTGCTGAGATAACATTCGGCAAAGGGGCAGCCTCAAAACATTTTTTCGGGGTGTAGCCGAAACTGTAGGGACGCAGCCTGCCGCGTCCGCGCCGCTTCGCGGCAAAGATGCATGATTCTCAGCAAGGTTACCGCAACGCAAAACGAATATACAAGCCGCTGCATGCAGAGGCTCTACAGGACTCGGTTGCCCAACGTCATGTAGAGCCGCATCATGATGCGGCTGATGGCCGAGCCAAGAAACAAGATGGTCAAGAATTAAGGAATTAAGGAATCATCGCCGCAACACGATGCCGCTGATGGCCGAGCCATGTATGGCCCGCAGATGCGTTGGCCGAGTCATGTAGAGCCGCATCATGATGCGGCTGATGGCCGAGCCAAGAAACAAGATGGTCAAGAATTAAGGAATTAAGTTGTGATAGTTGTTTATTGTTGTTATAGTTGTTTGAACCTTTCAGGCCATTGTCCTTAATTGTCTGATACTTGCGCCAGCCAGCTTGCATCTTGCATCTTGCATCTCGCATCTCGCATCTTGTGGTTATCAGACAATTAAAGACAACACAGGACTATTATGGACTATTGATTACGCTGCAAATTATCGCAATGCGGCTCTTGCATCTTGCATCTCGCATCTCGCATCTTATTATAATTTGTAATAAATTTGTATATAATTTGTTGACTGTTCAAGTCGTTGTCTTTAATTGTCAGATAATCAAAATCTTCGGCCATCAGCCGCACCATGGTGCGGCTCTACATGACTCGGCAACGCGGATGACTCGTCACTTGCATCGCGTGTCTTTTTGCGTTAGCCGTCTCGCGTCTTGCATCTTGCATCTCGCATCTTATTATAATTTGTAATAAATTTGTATATAATTTGTTGACTATTCAAGCCGTTGTCCCGTCTTGCATCTCGCATCTTGCATCTTTTTCTCTTGCACATTTCGCGAAATATCACTAATTTTGCGGCCATTATGAAGAAGCTCTTGCACTTCATCATGGCGTTCCTGCTGTTGGCCGCGTTTGGTGTCGGCTGCAGCCGTGGCGGGGGCGAGGCCGAGCTGGCGGCCATCGACTCGCTCATCGCCGCCTCGCCCGACAGTGCCCTGGCCGCGCTCGGACGCATCGACACCGCCGCCCTCGGCGAGGGCGGCCGCGCCTACCATGCCCTGCTCACCGTGCAGGCACGGTTCCTCGCCGGCCAC
>JAFYCU010000261.1 GCA_017545095.1 Muribaculaceae bacterium
ACAATGCACAATGCACAATGGCCAATTTTTTAGTGACGAGTGATGGGTGATGACTCATGTAGAGTCTCAAGGCCTCCCCTAACCCCTCCCCTAACCCCTCCTAGGAGTGGGATTGGGTTCTCGGTTCCGTTTCCCATTTGGTGACTTGGGCAGCACTGTGCAGGCTGTGCTTGTTTCGGCCATCAGCCGCATGGTGCGGCTCTACTGTTCTTGCGTCTCGCATCTTGCGTTTTAGAAAGCCCCTCCTTAAGGATGGGTTAGGGGATGCCTTATCCGGCCAGCGCATGTGCAGACTCTATTGTTTTTGCAACACGCTATGAATCAGATGTGGCTACCGATTTCGGTGGTATATTAAGCTCGCTTTATAGAAAAATGGAACAATTATTTTGCAGTTTAGATTTAAATTTGTAATTTTGCGGCAGTTTCCATTAATAAACTAAAACCACAAGTATTATGAACAAATTTACTCTGTTACTGCTGGCTGTGTTCTGCGCACTGGGAGCCAGCGCCACTGATTATGTGGGTACCACGGTTGTGCAAACCGAAGTGATGGATTTCCCCAGCGAGGGAACCGTGCTGCAAATCAATCAAAACGCCAATGGCACCTACAATGCTGTTATCAGCGTCAACTTCGAGTTCCAGGGCTACCCGATTGAAATCGATGACATGACGTTCGAGAACATGGCCGGCACCGTTGGCGGCGATGGCTACACAACGGTTAACTGCACCAAGCAGCTAAGTATGCTCGAGATGTCGGGGTTGAGTGACATGATTCCTGACTGGTTGATGCAATATGTGGGAAGTGCATTGGACCGCACGATACCCGTGGTTTTCAACGCACGTTTCAATGGTGTCTATGCCTCGGCGACCATCAACTTTGACTTGAACCTTTCCATCAGTGTCCCCTTTATCGGAATCGACTATAGCATCATCAACACGCCTGTGCTGGTGACTTTCGAGGGCCAGAGCCAGGGTGGCGAGGAGCCTCCTGTGGGCAAGAAGGGTGACGTGGACGGCAACGGCACCGTGGACATCGACGACGTGAACATCCTGATCAACATCCTGCTCGATTACGACAGCGCCGACCGTTACGACGGCCGTGCCTTGGTCACCGACGACAATGTTGTCGACATTGACGACGTGAACGCCTTGATCAACATCCTGCTCCAGCAGTAAAACTGTAGCGGCGAGGCCAATAGGTTTTGCAGCCAAACTAAAAAGTGCGCAGCATTTGCTGTGCACTTTTTAGTGGGTATTGGAATGTGTCAGTTGTCGGGGGCGAAGAGCGGTTGCTCTTCGTTTTTCTTGAAATAGGCGGCAAGCAGACCGACGAAGTGTGAGATTTGTGTGACAGCCACGCTGGTGTCGTGGGTGATTTCGCGGCCTTGCAGCCGTAGCATCAGCACGCCGTAGAGGGCGTTGAAGCACGTTTCCAGCTCCCCCACTTGTTGCTCAGCGGGAGTCTTGGCACGCAGCTCCACAATGTAGGGGAGTGTGCGGTAGAACTCTGCGCCATATTCGGGATGCTTGTCGCTATGCAGCAACTGCTGGTGCAGGTCGCCGAGGCGGATAAGCACGTTCTTGTTGATTTGCAGATGGCCGCGCTCGCGCACGCCCTCGGCCTTCATCATCATCACCAGTCCTTCCCACCAGTCGCGCACCTCGGCGCGTTGGGCGTCGGTGAGTTGGTAACGGGCAATCACATTCCGGTCGATTGTGTCGATGTCGCACCCGCTGGCGCGGATGATGTCCTCTACCTGCCACATATAGAGCAGGTACTCGGCAATGTTCTCTTTGCGTTTCTGTTGGGCGATGAGCATGGGATGGGAAGGAATAAGTGAACAAGTAATAAAGGATAAGTAATTAAGAAATAAGTGATAAGTAAATGAGTGGTAAGTAATAAGGGATAGTTGATGATGGATGATTTCGCAATGTGGGAAGGTTTCGCAAGGCGTGCCTTGCGACCTTCCTACTGATTGTGCTTTGGTTATCTTCTCATTATCCGAACTTGCTGATGTTGCGCAGTTGCTGCTCGTTGATGATTTTGATGCGCCGTCCGTCCACGGTGATGATGCGCTCTTGTGCGAATGCCGAGAGGGTGCGGATGGCATTACTGGTGGTCATGTTCGACAGGTTGGCGAGATCTTCGCGTGCGAGGTAAATCTTCAGCGTCTCGCCATCCTCCTCAAACCCGTAGTTGTCGAGCAGTGCGATGAGCGACTCGGCGAGTCGGCCTCGGATGTGTTTCTGGGTAAGGGAGACGATTTTGCTGTCGCTGCCACCCAGGTTCTTCGACAGCTCGGTGATAAAGAACCAGGCCAACTGGCGGTTCTCGTTGATGAGCTTGCGTACCAGTTCGAGTGGGATGGTGCCCAGTGTGGATGGCTCGAAAGCCGCCGCACTCGACACGTATTGTTCGCCAGCAAAGTAGGCACGGTAGCCGAAATACTGGATGGGGCGGTAGAGCCGCAAGATCTGCGGCCGGCCACCTATGCCGTCCTTGTAGAGCTTCACCTTGCCTTTGAGTAACGTCCACAAATATTGTGGCTCGTCTTTTTCGGCGTAGATGAGCTGGTTTTTCTTGAAGTTGTGTATCACGAAGTGGTCGGTGATCTGGTGCTTCTCGTCCATGGTGAGAATCGACCAGATGGCAGCCATGTCCTCGCTGATGACACGTTCAATAGTACTCTTTTTTAGCATGTTGTGTTAGACGATGATTTTCTTCAGTTTTCAGTTATCAGTGATACGAGTGGGCTAACGTGAAATAGGGGGGCTATGGAGCCTAAGGCCTCTAAGGGTTCTAAGGGACTTTAAGCACACTAAGGACTCTATATGATTTGCGCTCGTGTCAACTGATAACTGAAAACTGAATACGAAAACTCATTGTATGTGTCAACTGATTACTTCACAGCCACCTTGTGGCCGGCGACGATGTAGATGCCGGGTTGCAGGTCGTCGATGCTGGTGGTTCCGGCTTCGAGGTCGCGTTGTGCTATGGTGCGTCCGGCCATGTCGTGGATGGTGATGGTGGTGTCCTTGGTCACGGTGACGATGATGCAGCCAGAGCCGCCCTCGATGGTCATTTCGTCGGTAGAGATGTCGTCGGTGGCGGTGATGATGTCGGCATCGGCGGTCCAGTTCAGGTAGAACTCGCTCTGGCTGATGCCGTTGTCGTACTGGTAGGTCTCGGTTCCGCTGCCCATGTCGGGGTCGGTGGAGGTGTTCTTGAGCACCACAATGGTGCCAATCACCTTGTCGGCCACGAGTCCCAGGTCGGATGCTCGGCTGCGGCGGCTGCCCACAAAGGGAGCCTCGCTCCAAGTCACCTGACTCTGCACAAAGCCGTCCTGGGCCAGTGTTTTCTCGGTGAGTGTGGCCGTGGTGTGGCGGCCATATTGCTCGTTATCCTCGTTGCAGTTGCTGCTGTCGAGCAGGAAACCGCCATTGTCCACATCCTGTAGCTGGAAATAATACATCGGGTTGCCATCCACCATGCTGCAGTTGGCCACGATGGTGCGGCCGTTGTCGCTGTCCTTGATGGCGCTGGCAGTGAGCATCCCGTTCTGGCAACCGCTCAGGTCGATGCCGTTGATGTGGTTGTGCTCAAACTGCAGGTCGGCCAGTGACGTATGGGGACCTGTAAGGTTGAGTTGGAACAGGTTGTTGCTGTTGGCATGGATGGTGTCGATGGCTGCTGCACCCGCGAAGTCGAGCTCGCGGATGTGGTTGTTGTCGCAGTCGAAGTAGCGCATGGCTGTGTTGGGGGCCACGTCCAGGTCGAGCACACTGCAGTTGTGCAGGTCCAGATGGGTCATGCCGGTGCTGGTGCCGGGCACAAGTTCGGTGATGCCGGAGTTGTTGTAGCAGTCGAGCCAGTGCATGTTGGCGAGCGATGACACGTCGAGCTTGGTGAGCACATTGTCGTTGCAGCACAAGGTATCCATGGCGGCACACTGGCTCACTTTGAGTTCGCCGGGCAGATTGCAGTTGTAGGCCAGCAGCGATTGCAGGTTGGTGTTGGCTTCGACGTTGAAGTCATTCGAACCAAACAGACCGTTGTTCTGCACATGCAGATACTTCAGTGCCGAGCAGTCGTCCAGGCCGGTGATGAAGGGCAGCGACGGGTCGTTGTCGGCATAAAGTTTTTCGAGCACCGGGTTATTGGCCACTTTCAGGGTGTCGAGGTCGGGCAGGTCGTTGGCATCCACATAGGTGAGCCGGTCATTGTTCTCGGTGTCGACATACTGCAACTTGGTGTTGCCCGACACCTTGAGTTCTGAGAGGTGGTTGCCGCTCACGTCAAGATGTTCCAGCACCACGCCGTTGGCTGTTCTGATGCCATAGTAGCCACTGTTGCTTACATCATACCACTTGACGGGGTTGGGGTAGTAGTTGGTGCCGCCTTCGACACCATCGGCGTCTTTGTAGTAAACGGTGCCCGACAGTGTCCCATCAGTATTTGTCTTATAGGCGGTGCGGGAATACGTCACCACACTGCCGCTGATGCTGATGTTGCCTTTTTCTGTCAAGTTGTCGGGGTTGGCCGAAGTGCCAGCATCGCGCATCAGCCAGCAGTCGCCATACATCCCCTTGGCGGTGATGGTGTGCAGATAAGGCGAGGTGCGCACACCCAGCGACTGCATGTTGTTGTTGTCGGCATGGAACTCCTCCAGCTTGCCGCAAGTCTGCAGCCACACGAAGTGGTGACGGGTGGAGCCATTGGCAGGAGACTTAGTGCCTGGGTGATTGTTGTCCACGTAGGAGTACCATCCGCCAGTGCCATATTCCCAACCAGGATTCATATACCACCATCCGGCGGCAGTGTTGTGGATGTTGGTCTCGCTGATGTCGAGATACTTCAGTTCCACGTTGTAGTTCAGGTCGAGATGGAAGAGTCCGGTGGTGTCGCGTAGGTCGATATCACGCAGGTCAAAGGCACGATGGGTGGTGGCTTCGTTGGCATCGAGTGTGGCTTGTGTAGCTGCTGGACAACTGATGCCGATGGGTGTATCTTTGCAGTGATACTTACGCAACAGGTCAACCTTTTTCAATCGCATGGCTAATTTCTCGGCATCGGTGGTGGCAAGCGGACCAATCACATTGTTGTGGCTCACATCAAGATATTCAAGCTGTGTGTTTCGGTACAGGTGCACTGAGTCGGCAAGTTCATTGTAGCTCAGATCCAGACGTTTGAGGCCGGTAAGGTGCTCGAGGCTGGACTTGCCAGCCACATAACTGGCATGGCGATCCCCATTGTCGTAGTTCGAATTGGTGAAGGTGGTGAACTTGTTGTGCGAACCGTTGAGCGTTTCCACGGCAGTGAGACCTTGGAGAGCGGCATTAGCGCCTATCTGGTTGAAAGAACTGTTGCTTAGGTCGATGGTCTGTAGGGAAGTGTTGCCTTTGATATATAGTCCGCTGCCATCGCTCATGGTGGTACCGGCGGTGGTGCAGGTCAGGTTGTCGTTGCCGTGCAGCTCCAATGTGGTCATGTTGGGGTTATTGCCAAGCATGAGTGCCGACAGCGTGGTGCCCTCGGCCTTGAAGGTGGTGATGCCGTTGTTGCCCAGGTCAAGTCCCTTGAGCGAGGCCGTGCTACTGGCAGTGAGCTCCAATGCGCCGTTGAACCCGTTGTTCTCGGCATAGAGGAACTGGACTGGGCTGCCGCTGGGCAAGGCAATGCCCGTGAGCGCGTTGCTGTTCATATATAGCGAGGTGCATGATGCTGGCAGATTCAAGGCGGGGACACTGGTATAGGCATTGTTGGAAAGGTCGAGCGCAGCCAGCGATGTGCAGGTGTTCGCTCCGATGAGCGGCAATGTGCTGCTGTTGGTTAAACCGCAGTTGGTGAGGTTGATGCGCGGCAGGCTGGTGTCGCCAGTCACGTCAACGCTCTCCAATGCGGTGCAACCATTGAGGGTCAGTGCATGGTTCATATTGGGATTATCGCTGATGTCAAGTGTTTTCAGTGCCGTGTAATCCTCAATATCAACCGTGCTTACCGAGATACCAGTATTGCTCAAGTTGAAGACTTCGATAGCTTGTTTTTGTGTTGTAGTTAGGCTGTCAAGTTGTCGGTTGGCATACAGACCAGTACAATCGCTCAAATCCAGTTGCTTGATGCCTGCCGGCAAGTGCGCCCCCTGCCAACAGGTGAATCCATTAGCGGTGTTTCCAGATGCATTGATGTTGGTGAGGTTGGACAACGATGACACGTCCATCCAGTTGTACGACGTGGTGCCGCGTATGTTGCAATTGCTTACGTTCAGATCGGTTAGTGCGGTGAGGTCGGCCATGTACACACGCCCTGCACCGCTCTTGAGGTTGGTGTCGTTGTTGTTGGCGCAGGTGCTTGTGAGGCCGCTACAGCCGCTCAGGTTCAGGGTGGTGCAGTTGGTCATGCCGCCGAGCATGAGGGCCGTCAGAGCGTTGTTGCTGGCGTTGAGCGAGGTGATGCCGCTGTTGCCAGTGATGTCCAGTCCCTGTAGCGTGGTGTTGCCGGTGAATGTGACGGCACCGCTGATTTGGTTGTTGCGCAGTTTCAAGTATTTGACGCTGTTACCGCTCATATCGGGGATGGAGGTGAACACGTTCTCGTTTAAATCCACGGTCTCCAGCTTGGTGCACTCGTCTAAGCCGGTGAGTACGTTTAGGTCGCTCAGGTTGTCGTTGTTCATCGTGAGCGTGGCCAACTTGGTGTTGCCGCTAACATCCACGCTCTGCAATGCCGGGCAGCCAGTGATGGTGGCTTCAGTCATCGTGGTGTTGCCGCTCAAGTCGAAGGTCTCCAGAGCGGTGTAGTCGGCAAACGAGGGCGTAACCATCAGGTCGTTACTCAGGTTCATGTGCTTGAGTGTGCCCTTGGCTGAGGCAGGAAAGGTGCTTAAGATGGAATTGGGGTAGAAGTCCACATTGCTGAACTCCAGTGTCTCAAGGGCTGTGAATGCGGCCAAACTGATATGATTAGTTGAATTAACCGATAATTTGTCGCAGTTGTTGAGCTTAAGCGTTTTGAGCGTGGACAACGAAGATGGGTAGGTGAAGTTTGCCACCGTTAGGCTGCTGTTATCGCTTAAGTCGAGGTACTCAAGCTTTGTCAGTGCTGTGAGATTGACTGTGCCTGTCTGACTGCTGTTGCTCAAATCCAAATAGGTGAGGTCGGGCTGGTGGGTGATTGCCGAAGGCCAGCCGAGAGGGGTGTTGGCGAGTATGAGCGTTTGCAGCGTGTTGATGCCGTAGGTGTTGTAGATGGCACTGAAATAGGTGAGGCCAGAATTGTTCGATAGGTCAAGATATGTCAGCGGCGTGTGTTGCGCAAAGGTGATATGGCCAGCACCGCTGCTTTGGCTGGGGCCAATGAGCGATGACGAGTTGTAGCTCAGATCCAGCACCTCGAGTTTGGCATTCGAGCCCAAGTCGACTCTTGAGATGTTGTTGTGGTTGGCGATGAGTGTCTGGAGGTTGGTGAAGTTGCTGATGCCAGCTAGGCTGCTGATATTGCAGTTGCTCACATCGAGGTAGGTGACCTCGTTGGGCATAAACACACTGCCATCATTAATGCCTAACTGGGCGGCGATGCCCGCGCGGAAGTTGGCGTCGGTGTAGCCATTAGCGGTGTTCAACGCATGCAATTGCGCTAGGCTGCCGTTGGTGTTGTAGTAGCCGTTGGCCACATAAAGGAGATTGCCCGTTTGGTGAGCGCTGCTGCCGCAGTTGAAGATGAGCTTGTAGATGCCGCTCCAGCTGGCTGTGTAATAGCGGTAGACATGAAAACCGGCTCCGTCTAAACCCTCATATTCCATCTGGTAACCCGGCCACCCAGTGGAGCCAAGTTGTTGCTCGTTGGAGTTCAGGAAATGAATGTAAGGTGGGTTGTTAGGCGAGTTGCCCCAATCGGGTGGGCAGTTGAAGTAGATGTAGCCCTCGCTATTGTTCAGATTAGGCATCACACTGAACCAAGTGCTGTTGCCGTCGTATGTAAACTTGGCCACGCCATCCACACCGGGCACATTAAGGATGTTCCCAGTTTGGTTGCCATTACCATTGTTGAAGATGATGTTTACAGTACTCTCGTTGGTCGGCACTGTTGTCATCCAGTTGCCGTCGGCATCTCTGTCGGTCATTTGGGTGCCGGGCCAAGCGCCGTTGAGCGGCTGTTCGTTGCTGTCCCAGGCATATAAGTAGGGGGCTGTGCCGCCCTTCATCACCTTGATGGTGATGTCGGCCCGGATGGTGAAGGCGGCTGCCACGGCGAGCAGCACGGCCAGTCCAAGGCGCGATTTCCATAATGAGTTGTGATTCATATTGCTAAGGTTTTGTTGTTTATTGTTTTTACATGCTAAGTACGAGGTTGATCAGCGCGTTCACATCGCTCACGTCAATGATGTCGTTGCCTAGAATATAGGCTCGGTTGTCGTAGTTCTTGGCATCGTCGTTTCCGAGGACGATGTTCAGCAGGATGTTCACGTCGGTCACGTCCACAGTGCCGTCGGCGTTCACATCGCCGGTGCGTGTCGTGGGTCGCTTGAGCACGGTGAGCGCACGCCGTGCAGGCGTGGTGCTGCAGTTGTTGTTGGTGGGCATGGAGTACACGCCCAGGTTGCCGCCTGCCACGAGCAGGTTGCCGCCCCAGTCAAAGGCCATCTGGTACACGCCGTTGGGCGAGCGTCCTGCCGCCACGCTGGTGCATCCACTGTCCTTGGCATCGGCGTCATAGGTGCGGGTCTTGGTTAGCACGGGCTTGGGCTGTCCGTTGGCATCCTGCTGCCAGTCGATGGCGTAGAAGTTGAGTATGCCGTCGCGGTCGGCAATCACCAGCGTGTTGCCGTCGTTGCTCACCGCGAAGCCGCCTCCCGAGCAGCCGTTGAGGTCGATGGCCAGACTGCTGTTGGTGGCGTAGGTCCAGTAGTCGCTTCGGTCGGGGTTGATGTAGCGCAGGGCAGGGTGGTTGTCGGCGGCGGAGCTGGAGTTGATGGTGTTCGACAAGTTGCCGTCGGAGGTGTAGAGGTTCTCCGATAGC
This sequence comes from Muribaculaceae bacterium, assembly GCA_017545095.1. The sequence goes on from JAFYCU010000261.1 coordinate 9,020, forward strand.
CACAGTCCGCCGTCGGCCATTGCCCACACGTTCACGTTGCTGTATTTGAGCTTTGTCTTCTCATGCACGTTGATGGGTGCCGTGGTCCAGCTGTCGGGCAGGTTGCCGTTGCTGTCGAGGTGGCTGCCCAGGTTGTATTGATATACATATTGGTCCATGTCCTCGCAGGGGGTGTAGAGTTGGGTGCTGGCACCATTGCCGATGATGCTCACGCTCGATACCGAACTGCCGGTGTTCACACCGTTGTGGGTGAACAATCCGCTGCTGGCTCGTGTGCCGGCAAACAACTGCTTGAAGCAACCGTTGGCCGTCAGCTGGTCGGGGCGTGCGATATAGAGTCCGGAATGCGTGTCACCGAAGTCGGCCACGTAGAGCCGTCCCTCAGCATCCACGGCCATGCGTTCGTTGCGGCGGAAGGTTTCGCCTCCAGTGTAAGGCGAGCTATTCTCGCGCTGCCATTGCGGGTTGTAGCGGTAGATGCCGTTGGCGGCATTGCCATAGCCCACCAGGTTGCCCACATAGATGCTTCCAAACCACTCGCTTTCGGGGCTGCGGTCCACGGTCACCGTGGCATGATTGTAAACATATTGGGTATCGCTTTTTCTGCCGTTCAGCCTACGGATAGAGGTGATATCGCGTCCGTGTAGGGTCACAGACCAATTCATACTCTGGTTGTCGCCGCCAGGCAATTCGGCAGAAGAAATGGTGAATGCATTATCGCCTGCCGTGACACCATCGAGTGCTATACTGCCCACCTCATTGCCCGAGTTGGCATCGGTGAAGGTGAGTGTGGCCTGGGTGGCGGCATTGTTGGCTTTGAATGAGAAGGTGTAGCTGTGATTGGTGTTTTCGGTGCTTCGCAGGTCGTAGGCGAAGATGCCTATTTCCTCACCGATGGGTTCTTCGGGCACTTCTACTTCGGCGTGCCAGCGGGTGAGCTTTCCGTCACGCAGCAGGCAGAAACTAATTTGTCCCGTGGAAGTCCAGCCAGCGGCATGGGCGCTACTGGTGGTCGAGGCTTGGAGTGTGCCGTTGGCGGTGACGGCTTCGGCGGTTGCCACTCCGCTACTGATGTCGTGCAGGCGGATGCCGCTGTTGGTGGCTCCATCGCCGCTGTAGGGCGTGACCAGCAAGTGACGATGACCCAAGGCAACCGTGGTGGCACCTGTCGAGAATAAGTCGCTGGTGGGAAGAGAGCCAAACTCTTTTTGTGCTTTGCTGTCGAGTGTGTTGAGTCGCAGCTCGATGGGTGCGATGAGTGGACCATCGATGACGAATTGGTCGCTGCGTCGCGGCGAGGCAAGCAATTGAAAGTCTTCGCCGTAGGCCACTGCGCTGGAGTTACCGCGGTTGGCACTCACATCCTTGTCATAGTTGGCACGGGTGCGGCTCGACACCAGTTGCCCATTTCGCACGGTGTAGGTCACATAGCGTATCTGCCTCGATGAGCCGGTGGTAACAGCGGTGGTGAGTAGCTCACCGCGTTGAGATGTGCCGTGGTAGCCTAACGAGTTGCCCACATGGGCGTTGTACCACCGTCCGCTTCTCAGCTCGTCGTTAGGCGAGGTGAACCATTGTGTGGGTGCGCTGTCGAGGGTGTCCCACTTGTACACGCGGAATGTGCCGGCGGTGGTGTTATAGACAGTCTCCTCTTGGTTACAGCCGATGAGCTTGCCGTCGCTGGTCAAGGCGATGTCGCTCAACGTGTAGAGTCGCGAGCCGTTGGTGGGTACAGTAAGTCCCGCAGTGCTCACAGTGCCGGTCACGGTGTGCGTGATGGGGTTGATGCGGTAGATGGTGGGTGTGTGGGTGTTGTCGTTGGCAACGGCGAGCACCAGTAGTTCGCCATCGTGTTCCAGCATTCGTCGCACCGTCTTGCCAGTGAGTTCGGCAATGGATTGATCCTCGTAGTCGGTAGTGAGTGTCGGTGCGAAGTCGCTGTTGCCAAGGTCACTTGCCGTGCCGCTGCTCACATAGAGCAGTGGGTAAGAGGTTTCGTCGGCTTCGACGGTGTAGGGACCGCTGCGCTCGATGTTGGCATAGCCGTTGGCTTTCACGCTGATGTAGTAGTCATCGCCTGGCGTGAGATTGTTGAACACAAACACGCCGTTATAGTTTTGGTCGGTGCAATAGGATCCCACGAAGTCGTTTCCCTTGTAGAGTTTCACCATGGCACCGTTGATGGGTCGGTAAGCGTCGCGTGTGCCAGAGCGGTAGTTGTAGCCGCTGTTGCTGAGCGATTGCGACTGGTCTTTCACTGTACCCATCATATAGCCGGTGCTCTCGCTGCCCAGTGCGAAGTAGTCGGCGATGCCTCGTGCCAGTCGCACACCCTCTTGACGGCAGAAGTCCTCGTTGAGCGCTCGGTGGCGTGCAGGGTCGTAGTCGTGGAAGAAGCCCTCGACCAGCAAACCCGGAACGCCGTGTTTGAGCACGCCCAGATAGCCGTAGTAAGTAGTGCCGTTGTTGGTGGTGTTGCTGCCACCACCGTAGAACGACACATCGCCCTTGATATAACGGTTCGTTTTCGAGTAGCTACTCATCATGTCCACTTGATTTTCCCAGTGGGTTTCCCACAGTGTTCTTGACATCACATCGCTGCCTGTCACTGCCGGATTGCCATCGGTGCCACGGTAGAGGAATAGCGGATAGTTGGATATGTTGCTGCTCTGTCCTGTGGCGTTGGAGTGCACGGATATGAACATATCGTAGTTTCCCACCTCCACTTCTCGTGCAATCTCCGAGAGGTTGCGGTTGTAGGTGGTGGCATCGGATGCTCCGCTCACATAGGGATATGGTCCGTTGTTCCAGCGCGAAAGGCTGATGTTGTTGTCATCGCAGCCCAGCCGGAGCAGTGCGTCGCGCATCTCAAGGCACTTCCACAGGTTGGTGTTACTTTCGTAGAAGCCGCAGGTGTCGGGTCGTCCGGTGCTCGACAAGTTGGGGTAGGGGATAGTGGCGTTCGGACGGTCGTTGGGACCCCAGCTGCCGTGGCCAGGGTTGATGTAGATGCGCACATCGCTGGCCGTGGTGGCCGCTATTGGCAGCAGCACACACAGCAGCATCGTGGATATCGTTGTTCGCAATGTCATAATCACAATGTTTTGAAATAATCTGCTAAGTTACTACTTTATTTTTAATAAGGTGTAGTAGCCGTTCAAAAAATCAATGAAAAAAGCCGAAACTACCATAAACAGTAGTTTCGGCATTACGAATGTCAAGCATTCGCGGTCGGAGCGACCGCGTGCCGAGAGGGATTAGTTGCCCAGCAGCAGGTTGATGATGGTGTTGATGTCCGACACGTCGAGCACGCCGTTCTCGTCCAGGTCAGCATTGCCTTGCAGCAGGCTGCTGTCGCCGGTGAGCAGGGCGTTGATGGCGAGGTTCACGTCGGTCACATCCACCACGCCGTTGTTGTCAAGGTCGCCTCTGACGGTAACCACCGTCTGCTCGCGGGTGAAACGGGTGAACTGGTTGCCCACAATCAGGAACAGGTCGAGGTCGGCGCCGTTGACGGTGGCACCAGTGTTCACGTTCAAGCCCTCGGTGTTCTGAGCCTCGGCCAGGGTGGCACCCAGCGTGGGCACCACGGTGGCAGCGTTGAGGCCGTCGGTCACGTCGAGCACCTTCACGCCGGTCACGCTGGTGCCGTCCATGGTGGGCACCACCATCATCGTGCGGTTTAGGTAGCGGAAGAACGACACACCGTTGGCGCTGGCGTCAGCCAAGTCGGCACTGATGTCGCCCTTGTCGGTGCTGTTGTCGCTGTTGGCGGCCAGGGTAATCTCGTGCGGGGTAATCAGCGAGCCGTCCCACACGAAGTTGTTGGCGTTCACAATCAGGCCGTCGGTATCCAGGTGAGTGTCTTCGGTGGCCGAAAGCGTCAAGCGGTAGTCCTCGCCGGCCAGTGATTCGCTGAACGGGTGTGCGTCGCCGTTGCTGCGCTCGGTGTAGTAGGTGTTCCTCACACCGCCGTCATAGTACTTCAGCACCAGCAAGCGCACGTTGTGGTTGGTGTTATGCTCGGCGGTGGTGATCACGGTGCAGTTGTTCGACGAGCCTGCGATGACCAGCGACTGGCCCATGTCGCCACGGTAGAAGCTGGCCGAGTTGTCGGTCGACATCCACTCGATGGGGGCGTCGGCAAGCGTGTTCCACTTGTAGAAGTAGAGCATGCCGCGCTTGTAACCCTCTTCAACAAAGCGATCCTGGCTCTGGTTGCGCACGGCGTTCACACCCACGAGTTGGCCGTCGGCGGTGAAGGCGATGTCGTTCAGCGGCGAGTAGAAGCCGGCGTTGCCGGTATCGACGTGGAGGCCGGTGGTGTTCAGCTCGCCCACCACCTGCTGGGTGGTGTTGTTGACGATGTAGATGTGTGCCTCCATGCCGGCGTTGGTGAGCACAAAGGTGCTGTCGCCGCGCACGATAGCGCGCTTCACCGTGCCCTCCATCTGCAGGGCAGCGGCGTTTTGGGCGGTGAACTCAAATGCATCAGGCATCACAAGTCCTTCGGGCTGCTCGGGATCGGGATAGTTCTTGTAGAACGTCTCGGGAGGCAGGTAGCCGCCTTTCTCCAGGTAAATCTTGGCATAAGCGGTTTCGTTGGCGTTCACCTGAATGGGGGTCTTGTATGTGTCGAACAGGTCTTCGTAGCCAGCGCAGCTGGCGTCGAGTGTGTAGATGCCCGGCTCCAGGTTCTCAAACACAAAGATGCCGTTGTAGTTGTTGTCCACCTGATAGGTGTCCACCACTACACCGTCCTTGAGCAGGCGCACCTCAGCGCCGTTGAGTGGCATCCACTGGTCGTCGGTGCCGCCCGAGTAGTTGTACAGCTGGTGCATGATGCGGAGGTGGCGGTCCTTGATGGTGCCCATGATGTAGCCCGTGCTCTCGGGGGTCAGGTTGAAGTAGTCGCACACACCGCGTGCTAGACGCGTGCCTTCCTGATAGCAGTAGTCGGGGTTCAGTGCGCGGTGGCGGGCGGGCTGGTAGGTGTGGAAGTAACCCTCAACCAGGAAGCCCGGTGTGCCGTGGCGAAGCACGCCCAGGTAGCCTCTGAACGTGCCCTTGACGGTCGTCGTCTCGTAGGTCGAGCCGTAGAAGTTCCAGTCACCGCGAATGTTCTTATTGGTGCGGCTGTAGTAGTTCTGCGGGTCGAGCTCGTCCATGTAGTGGGGCAGCCAGCTGGCGTCGCACATCTCGTAGCTGCCCTCGTTGTGCTCATAGTTCTCAATCGTGTGGTCCTGGCCGCGGTAGAGGTACAGCGGATAGTTCACGTTCGAGCCCTCGTCGGCGGCGTTGGAGTGTACCGACACGAACATATCCATGTTGTTGGCATCCACCTCACGTGCAATCTCGCTCAGCGGGCGGTTGTAAATCTCGGCGTCGGCGGCACCGCTCACGTAGGGGTACGGGCCGTTCTTCACGCGGGAGTACATGATGTTGTTCGGGTCCACACCCATGCGCACGAGCACCTCGCCCATGCGCAGCACCTTCCACAGGTTGGTGTTGCTCTCGTAGAAACCGCACGTGTCGGGGCGACCCGTCGAGGAGAGCATGGGATAGGGGATAGTAGCCATCGGGCGGTCGTTGGGTCCCCAGCTGCCGTGGCCGGGATTCAGGTAGATGCGCACTTGGTCGGCAGGCTTCTGGGCCGTCATGGCTCCGGCTGCGATGATTGCAGCCGCTGCAAGCAGTAATATCTTCTTCATAGCTGTAATCATTTGTTCAGGTTAATAATGTAAGCCTCACCAGCGGGTGTGGAGAAGGCAATCTTGTCGCCTGCGGCCGTGGTATAGGGGTACATGGCCACCACGTTCGAGCCAGTCAGGTCTTGCTTGTTGCCGTCGAGGTCGCAAACGAGAATTTTCGATGCGTAGATAAACTCGCCGTTGTCCTCGTCATACATGCCCACAATCAGGTTGTTGCCGAGCCACTGTGGTGCGCGCACAATGCCCAGGCGCTTGGTGTTCTGGCCATTGATGTCGCACACCCATGCTCCGTTGCCGGCCACGAAATAGACGACCTTGCTGCCGTCGGGCGAGATGGAGGCCCACAGGTAGCTGTGGTCGATGCCGCTGGGCGAGAACACGCGGGTCTCACCGTTCTCGGTAATCATCAGCTGTCGGTTCTGAATCGAGAGCACGGGGCGCTGCATGGTGGCTGCGCCGCCGTTGAGTGCGCGGGCACGCATCTGGCCGCCGTCCACAGCACATGCCGTGGCATTCTGGATGGCAGCTCCTTGCAGGTCGCGTGTGGGCTCCACAAGGGTCTGCTCCATGCCGGTGCGCAGGTTCTTGCTCAGCAGGGCCACCTTCTTTAAGTGGTTGGCGGTGTAGCTGTTCTCGCGATAGACGATGTTCTGGCCGTCGGCCGAAATCATCGCATCGAAACCGGCGCCGGGAGCGTCGGTGATCACGGTGGTTTGCTCGGTGGCGAGGTCGAACTTGGTCAGGCCCTTGTTGGTGGATGTGGTGAGCAGCAGGTAGTCGCCACGGGGGCTGATGCCAGCCACCACGTTGTCGCGGCTCTCGGGCACGTTCACCTTCTCAATCGAGGCAACGCTCACAATTTGGGCCATTCCACTAAAAGTAACGCCTACAGCCAATGCTAATAGTACATTTCTCATAGATGTTTGGTTTTAAGTTAGACAAAAAATTATTTTAGTTTTCAGTTATGAGTCATGAGTTATGAGCCTCAAGGCCTCTCCTAACCCCTCCAGGAGGGGATTTTGGCTCTTGTTTCTCGGTTCTTGCTTCGGTCATCAGCCGCACCGGGTGCGGCTCTACTTGTAACTTATTGCTTTTTCATTTATTACTTTTTCACTTGTCCCAAGTCTCCTTTTAGGGGGATTTAGAGAGCCTTTTCTTGCTTAAATCAACGCGCTATCGATGGCTTCGCGTGCAAGGCTGCTCACACGCTCGTAGTCGTGGCCATCGTCGCCAGGCTCGATGGGTGGGTGCAATGTGAGCGTGATGGTGCCTGGTGTTACGTTGAACGTGCTGCGGGGCATCACGCGGTAGCTGCCGTCGATGGTGATGGGCACCACGGGCAGGTTGAACTCCAGGGCCAGTTTGAAGGCTCCGGGTTTGAACGTTGCCATCTGGCCGGTGTCGGTGCGCCGTCCCTCGGGAAACACCACTAGCGACATGCCGTCGCTGAGCTTGTGCTGGGCATCCTTGATGGTCTGCTTCAGGCCCGAAGCACTTTTGGTGTTGACCATGATGTGTCCCGCTGCGCGGCACGCCGTGCCCACGAGCGGAATGTTGCTGATGCCCTTGCGCGTCATCCACTTGAACGGATGCCCCAGATAGCCGTAGATGGAGAAGATGTCGTAGGCTCCCTGATGGTTGGCCACGAACACATAGCTCGTGGCGCGGTCGATGTTTTCGCGCCCACGCACTCGCACGCGCACGAAATGCATCGCGCACCACAGGCGCGACCACCACTTGGCAGGATAATAGCCCCAATATTCGCTGCTCACCGTGCAGCCAATCATCGTCACTATCGCCGTGATGATGGTGGCTACCAGCATGATAGGGGCGGCTATCACCCACTGGTAAATCAGAAACAAGTATCGAATCACATGGTTCATTTAAAATAGATGCTGTGTTTGAATTAACAAAGTTACGGCAAATTCTTGAACCCTGCAAACCTTGGCCCTGCTTTTTTGTGAAGTTTAACGTACCGCGACTCAAGCCCCCGGCTTCCCCAAACCCCTATGGCCACCCCAAACCCCTCCTAGGAGGGAATTACCAGTAGAGCTGCACTCTGGTGCGGCTAAAGGCCGAATCGAGACCTGACAACCAAGCCCCGGCACCGCAAAGGCTTAGTCTCCCTTAGGGGGATTTAGGGGGCCACGAGCCGCTTCGCCGCATCGCGGAATTGTGCATTATGCATTATGCATTGTGCAAGCTCTACCTGTTGATGAGCACCTTGGAGCTGTTGTGGAGGTAGATGCCGGGTTGCGAGGGTGGGGCGATGCGCTGCCCTTGCAGGGTGTACCATTCATCGCGGCGATGGCAGGGCACATCGCTCTGCACGTCGTCGACGGCATCCAATTCTTCTATTTCAAGCAGAGTCGAGCTGGTGGCTTTGTCGGCGGGGATGGTGATGAGGTTGTCGGTGACAACAAAGTCGAGGTTATGGCTGGTCACGGAGCGGTAGAACTCGGTCCACCATGCGGGTCGGTCGATGGTGCAGGTGCCGGCCTGCTTGGCATCGACGATGAGCAGTGTGCGGCCATGAAACACGCCCTTGGTGATAGTGAGGAAGTCATCGTCGATCAACGGCCGGCTCCACACATACACGCCCTGCCAGCGGTGGCTCTCGCCCGCTTCTACAGGCCAATTGTCCATGAGCACATGGTAGCACTTGTTGCTGGCGCGAGAAAAGATAGGGCTGTCGTCCTGCAGGCATCCATGTGCGCCCAGGTCATCGTCCATAAGCCATGTGGTTTGGCACCATCCGCCGGGTGCACGTTCCGCAAAGTGAGAGAACCAGGGGAATTTCTTTTTGCTGAAGTTCTTGATGCTGCCTTGCGAAATCCACTTGATGTATGGGCCGTTGGGAGTGAGAATCACGTTTTCGCCGACAAACATCGACTGCATGCCGTAGTATCGGCTCACGGTGAACGATTTCAGGTATTGGTGCTCGAGGACCACGGCAATGGAGTTGTCCTCGAGCGTGTAGGTGGCGTGTTCGATGATCAGTGGAGAGCTGAGCGATGTGGCGCCTTCGGCGGGATCGATGAGGGGATCGAACAGTGTGTTCCACACTTCCACGGTCACTTTGCGACAGGAAGTTGACTGGTTTGACAACAGGCGTTTGCCGTCGGCATAGATGGCGAAGCTGTCGCATTTGGC
>JAFYCU010000262.1 GCA_017545095.1 Muribaculaceae bacterium
AGCCATACGGGGTTACTCAAATGCCAGCCTCCGGCTGAAAAACCTTCTGCAAACATAAGCCCCGATTATTCCATAACAACACTTAGCTATTTATTATCAGGTGATTGCGAATAGAGCGAGATGGTTTATCGGACAGCAATAATTCTTTTTTTTTCCTTTATCGATTATTTGCCCATCATGAGAATTATGCTTATATTTGCATTCTGAAAAATTAAAAGCATTTTTCTATGAAACTGTCGAAATCTTGTTTATGTCGGCCATCTGTTTTGCTGTTATGCGCTTTTGTGGCGTTATGTGTCTTGGCTCAGCAAAACCCGCCCGACAACCGATATGTGCAGCTCACGAGTACTAATCTGCCCATCGTGTTCCTCAATGTGGATGGTCGACACATCGACCGCTATGAGCGCATCACCGCACGCATGAAAATCATCGACAACGGCCCAGGCCAGCCCAACTATGCCGACACTGTGGCCCATCCCGGCCAGCACATCGACTACGAGGGCTACATCGCCCTGCGCTACCGGGGCAACACGTCATATAGCGGCAGTCCCAAGAAACCTTATTCGTTCCGTACGCTTGATGCTCCGCTCGAGGAGGGCGGTGAAAAGCAAAAGGTGCGCATCTTGGGCATGGGTAAGGACAACAACTGGGCCTTGATAGCACCCTTTGCCGACAAGAGCATGATGCGCGATGCGCTGGCCTTCGAGTTGGCCCGGCCTTGGATGGACTTTGCCCCAAACACCCGGTTCTGCGAGATGCTGCTCGATGGCACCTACTATGGCGTGTTTGTCATGACCGAGGTGGTGTCGAAAGGTAAGCATCGCCTGAACCTTGACGACCCGGGCAACGAGGGCGACGAGCTCACGGGAGGATATATCCTGGAGGTGGACCGCACCGACGAGGCCTACTACACGTCGAAGTACCACCCGGTGAACAATCGTGGGCGCAGCTACAACAACCAGTATGTGCACATCCAGTACAAGTCGCCCGAATACGATGAAATGACTCCCGAGCAGATTGCCTACATTCAGAGTGCTTTCGATGCCATGGAGGCCACCTTTGCCTCGAGCAACTACAAAGACCCTGTGAAGGGGTATGCCAGCAAAATCGATGTCACCTCGTTCATCGACTATCAGCTCGCTGAGGAATTCGCCCACAATGTGGACGGCTACCGGCTGAGCACCAAGTTTTTCAAGCGTCGCGACAGCGAGGATCCGCGTTTCAAGATGGTGCTGTGGGACTTGAACCTGGCTTACGGCAACAGCGACTACTACCAGGGATGGCGCACCGACACCTGGTTCTACCAGAGCAACGACATCATGAACAATGCCGGCGACACGCAGCTGGTGCCCTTCTGGTGGTACAAGCTCAATAGCGATGAGGCTTACACCGCGGCACTCAAGCAGCGATGGGCGCAATACCGTCGTGCCAACTTCCGTGCCGACCGCTTGATGGCCACCATCGACTCGATGGCTCATGTGCTCACCGATGGCTGTGCCGAGGCGCGCAACTCACAGGCTTGGCCTTATTGGGGACGCTATGTGTGGCCCAACAAATACGTGGCTGTCGATTTCGACGACGAGATAGACCATCTCAAGCAGTGGGTCACCGACCGGCTGGCTTGGATGGACAGCCAGCTCGACTTCGACCCCAATGCATTGTTGCCCGGCGATGTGAACGCCGATGGCGTGGTTGATATCGAGGACGTGAATATCATCATCAACATCATCCTGGGCAAGGCCTCCGCTGCCGACTATGAGGGAGACCCGAATGCTGACGGCGAGGGCGATATCGACATCGGAGATGTGAATGCAGCCATCAATGCCATCCTCAATGCCTCGTGAGTGGAGACACAACAAGTCAATACACGACAAAGGGTGCGCCAATGTTGGCGCACCCTTTGTCGTGGTTGGGGGGAGGGGATTAATCCTCGTCTTGCTTCGACTCCTCGTACTCCTTGAGCAGCTGAGCCTGCACATCGGCGGGCACGAGCTCGTAGCTGGCAAACTTCATGCTGAACGAAGCACGACCGCCGGAGATGGAGCTGAGTGCAGTGGAGTAGCTGGCCATCTCCTTCAGAGGTATCTTGGCCTTGATCTTCTCCAATCCACCTTCGCTCGACATGTCCATCATGATGCCGCGGCGTCCCTGCAGGTCGCTCTGCACACCACCCATGCTGTCGCTCGGAAGCAGAATCTCCACGTCATAGACCGGCTCAAGCACCTTGGGGTTGGCATCGCGGAAGGCGGCACTGAAGGCGTTGCGGGCAGCCAGACGGAACGAGATTTCGTTGCTGTCCACCGGGTGCATCTTACCATCGTAGATGCACACGCGCACGTCGCGGGCATAAGAACCGGTGAGCGGGCCTTGCTCCATGCGGTCCATGATACCCTTCACGATGGCCGGGATGAAGCGGGCATCGATAGCACCACCCACGATGCAGTTGTAAATCACCAGATTACCGCCCCACTCCAGAGGAATCTCCTGCTTGTCGCGGATGCTCATCTTGAACTCCTGGTTGCCGAACTTGTAGGTGTCGGGTTCGGGATCGCCCTCACGATAGGGTTCCACAATCAGGTGCACCTCGCCGAACTGGCCCGAACCACCCGACTGCTTCTTGTGACGGTAGTCGGCACGAGCAGCCTTGGTGATGGTCTCGCGATAAGGAATCTTGGGCTCCTGGTATTCCACTTGCAGCTTCTCGTTGTTCTCGATGCGCCACTTGAGCGTGCGCAGGTGGAACTCGCCCTGACCCGAAATGATGGTCTGCTTGAGCTCTTTCGAGTTCTCGATGAGCCATGTGGGATCCTCCTCGTGCATGCGGTTCAGGATGGTGCCCAGCTTCTCAATCTCGCTCTCGTTGAGCGGACGGATGGCGCGCTGGAACTTGGGAGCGGGATACTCGATGAAGTCGAACGTGTTCTCCACGCCCTTGTCGGCCAGCGTGTTGCCACGGCGCACATCTTTCAGCTTCACGGTGGCGCCCAAATCGCCGGCGCACATCTCATCCACGGTCTCGCGGGTGAGGTTGCCACGCACCGTGTTGATGATGGTGATGCGCTCCTTGCTGCCACGGTTCAGGTTGTTCAGGTCGGTGCCGCTCTTGAGCGTGCCGCTCATTACCTTGAAGTAGGAAACCTCGCCAATGTGCGGCTCAATGGTGGTCTTGAAGAAGAACAGACTCAGCGGTCCGGCGGCATCGGGCTTCACCTCGTTGCCTTCGGTGTCGGGCGTGCCAGCCATGTCGCATGGCGACGGGGCGATGCAGGCAATCACTTCCAGCATGCGGTCCAGACCCATCTCCTTCTCACCGCTGATGCACATCAGGGGGATAAAGCTGCCGTCGAGCAGACCCTTGCGCACACCCTCGATGGTCTCCTCTTCGCTGAGCTCCATGGTCTCGAGGTATTTCTCCATCAGGGCCTCGTCGTTCTCGGCTGCCATCTCCAGCAGGTTGGCCTTGAGCTCCTCGGCACGGTCGGCCACGCTGGCGTCGATGTCGGTCACCGTGGCTTTGCCGCCGTCGGGACCGTAGTTGTACTGCTTCATCGTGAGCAGGTCAACGATGGCCTTGAAGCCAGGGCCGCTGGTCACGGGGAACTGGATGGGCACAATCTTGGTGCCGTAGCTCTCCTGCAACTGGTTGAGCACGTTGTCGAAGTCGGTCTTCTCGGCTTCCATCTTGTTGATGGCCATCATCAGCGGCTTGCCAATGCGGCTCACCGTGCGGAATTGGTTCTGCGTGCCCACTTCCACGCCATACTGACCGTCGACGAGCATCAGGGCCGAATCGGTCACGTTCAGGGCCGTCACCACGTTGCCCACAAAGTCATCACTGCCCGGGCAGTCGATGAAGTTGATTTTCTTGCCGGCAGCCTCGGCATAGAACAGTGTCGAGAACACGCTGTAGCCGTATTCTTTCTCCACAGGGAAATAGTCACACACCGTGTTGCCGGCATCTACAGTGCCACGGCGGTTGATTGCACCGCACTCATGCAGGATGGCTTCGGCAAGCGTGGTTTTACCCGAACCCTTGCCGCCAAGCAAGGTGACATTCTTGATCTCGTTTGTCTTGTAAATCTTCATTTATCAGTTAATTAAATGGAATTATTATGCTCTCGTTCATTGCAAAGCAAGCGTCCGTCACCCCTATCGAGCAGCGGTCGCACCCTTTACAGCCTACAAATTTAGCAATAATTTATGAAACAGAGACTCAAAATGCCTCACACATATTAATATTTATATTTTTTTATGATGCGCGGCGCAATCATCGGCTTTCAGCACAGTTTGCTCACAGCTCTTTTTAAATGGCAATACCGAGGTTGTTTTAGGCAATATTGTGCTCGACATTGCGTTTAGAAGTTGTGATGGTTAATCATAACTATGGAGTGAATCCAGTGTCCAAAAAGCTGAAGCGCAAGATTTGTATCCATCACAATGTCGGTTGAGTATCTTGCATCTCGCATCTTGCATCTTGCATCTTGTATCTTGCATCTCGCATCTTAAAAATGTCAGGCATCTACATTCATATCCCGTTTTGCAAGTCGCGTTGCACCTATTGCGATTTCTATTCCACGGTGGCTTCGCCATTGATGGAACGCTATGTGGCTGCTCTGGTGTCCGAAGCCCATATGCGCATCAGCGAACTCAATGGAGATTCAGGGAGCACAATCTATATCGGTGGTGGAACGCCATCGCAATTGCCTGTTCCACTGATGCGTAGCCTGATGAGCGGAATCCGTCAGGCCGTGGATGCCAACGAGATGGAGTGGGTTAGTGCCGCTTGCCAAGAGTTCACAGTCGAAGTCAACCCCGACGATGTCACCGCTTCCTACATCACTGCGTTGGCCCAGATGGGCGTGAACCGCATCAGCATGGGATTGCAGACTTTCGATGATGACTTGCTGCGCCTCATAGGCCGCCGACACACGGCACAACAGGCCATTCAGGCCGTTCGCGCCATCCGCCTGGCGGGAATTAATAATGTGAGCATCGACCTCATCTTCGGCCTGCCTGGGCAAACGATCGAAGCTTGGCGTCAATCGCTTGATATGGCACTGTCGTTGCATCCCGAACATCTCTCGGCCTACGCACTGAGCTATGAACCTGGCACGGTGCTGTGGCGGCAGCGCGAGCAAGGCAAGGTGCGCGAAGTGGATGAAGAGACGAGCGTTGCCATGTATGCTCACTTGATGACTGCCATGCGCCGAGCAGGATATGAGCACTACGAAATCTCGAATTTTGCCCTGCCTGGCAGACGGTCGAGGCACAACTCATCTTACTGGACAGAAACCCCATATTTGGGTTTGGGCGCATCGGCCCACAGCTACGACGGACAGCTACGCCGCCACAACCCTGCCGACATCGTCGCCTATGTCAGCGCAATCGAGCGTGGTGAGTCGCCTGTCGAGGTCGAGACGCTGGAGCCGTGGGAACGTTACGACGAACGTGTGATGGTGACATTGCGAACATGCGAGGGCATCGACATGGCGGCTATCGAGCGCGACTTCGGGCCACAGGCTCTTCAGCATCTGCAAAAAGCCGCGCAGCCACACATCATTGCCGGAAACCTGCGACAGAACGATGCACACCTCATCCTCACTCAGCAGGGAATCATGACCAGCGACGCCATCATCCGCGACTTGATGTTTTGACTAAACGATTGGAGTCATCAGGATTGTTTCATGGCGATTTGGTGGATTGGGTGAAGTGTAGTAAATTTGCAGCATGAAAACCCTTGTTGATACATTGCGCACCCATCACCATCTCGATGGCGACGGCTATGCTGCCTTACTCACGTGCAGTGACGGCGAGGCCGACTATCTGCGCAGTCAAGCCCGCGAGGTGGCGCAGCGGGTCTTTGGCCATGGCATCTTTGTGCGCGGACTGGTTGAGCTGACCAATGTGTGCCGCAACGACTGTCTGTACTGCGGCATCCGGCGCAGCAACACCGCCGTGACGCGCTACACGCTCACGCACGACCAGGTGATGGCAAGCTGCGAGCAAGGCTACCAATTGGGATTCCGCACCTTTGTGCTGCAAGGTGGCGAGCTGCCGCGTGGCCGGGCGCAATGGGTGGCCGACATCGTGGACGGCATCCACTCCGCTTGGCCCGATTGCGCCATCACGCTTTCGCTGGGCGAGTGGCCGCGCGAGGTGTATGCATTGTGGAAGCAGGCCGGTGCCGACCGCTACCTCCTGCGGCACGAGACACACAATGCCGCCCACTACGCCCAGCTGCATCCAGCCGATATGTCGCAAGCCAACCGCCTGCAATGCCTTGATGATTTGATGTCGCTTGGTTTCCAGACTGGCACTGGCATCATGGTGGACAGCCCAGGGCAGACAATCGCCCACCTGGTGGAAGATATTCAATTCATTGAGCATTTGCATCCTCACATGATTGGACTCGGGCCTTTTGTTCCGCAGCACGACACGCCTTTCGGTCATTACCCGCAGGGCAGCACCGACCTCACCACCAGGCTTTATGCCATCTTCCGCCTGATGTTCCCCAATGCCCTGATTCCCTCAACCACTGCACTCAACACCATCCATCCGCAGGGTCGCCTGCTGGGCATTCAGGCCGGGGCCAACGTGGTGATGCCCAACCTGTCGCCTTCGGATGTGCGGGCCAACTACGCCCTTTACGACGGCAAGGCCGTCACCGCTGCCGAGGCCGCCGAAGGCATCAACGAGTTGCAAACGCAGCTTGCCTCCATCGGCTACCACATCGACTGGACTCGCGGCGACTACCGATAAGGTTCCCCATCGTCAATAGGGCAGAAAGCGTTTGGTGAGGTCGGGGATTTGGTCGTATCTAAGCGTATAGGTGGTGCCGTCTTTTTTGCGGACAATAAACTTGATGTCTTTGGGCACCATCTGAAAGACCAATGTGTTGAAACCCTCCTCGTTTTTCGATAGCTTTTCGCTCACACTTACTGTGCGTAGTTCCGAGCAGCTGCCGAAGGCGTTTACCATCAATTCTTTCACCGAATCGGGTAGCCTCACCTCGGTCAGGTAGTGGCAGCTGCCAAACGCTTCTTTGCCTATGGTCTGTAGCTTGTGGCCTAAGTCAAGTGTCGTGATTTTGGTGCTGAGGAAAGCGGCTTCGCCGATATGCTCCACGGCGGTCATCTTCAAGCCCGTGAGTTTTTTGCAGTCGCAGAAAGCCGAAGGCATAATCTCTTTGACCGAAGCAGGCACAACGAAGTTTCCGCAGTCACGGTTCATCGGGCAAGCGATGAGCTTCGTCATGTCGGCTGAGTAGAGGATGCCGTCAATGGTAATGAGCGACCCTTCGCCCGGCGTGACGATGATTGAAGTGAGTGAGTCGCAAGAGGTGAACGGATTGCCGGACACTTGCCTGAGCGAACTGGGCAGCATGAGGCGTTCCATCGCGACGCAATTGCGGAAAGCATTCTCGCCCAGGCTTGTCAAACCTTCGGGCAGTATAATTTCGCGGAATGCGCACCCCGAGAAAGCCGCTTCGCCTATTGATTGCAGCGACCGGGGCAGGTCGATGTGCTTGAGCGATTTGCTATAGGCAAAAGCATAGTCGTCGATGGTGGCAACCGCATCGGGCAGGGTGATGCGCTCGAGTGAATTGCATCTGCTGAATGCGCTTGACCCGATGCTGGTGATGGTTGGAGGCAGGTTCACCTCGCGCAGGTTTTCGCATTCCTGGAACAACCGGTTCTCGATGCGGGTGATTGAATTTGGCACTGCAATGCTCGTCAAGCCGGTGCATTTCTCAAACACGGCGTAGGACATCCTCTTCACGCTCGATGGGATGTCGATTGCGGTCAGACCCTCACATCGGCACAGCGCAAACGGGCCGATGCTGTCGATGGTGTTGGGCATCACGAGGCGTGTGATTTGGTTGCAGTCAAAGAATCCCCATCCATCGATGGTGGTCACGGTGTAAGTGGAACCCTTGAGCGTTACTCGTTCAGGGATTTCCACCACACCAACGGGCTTTTGTTTGTCGCTGATTTTGCCCACCGCCACCGTGCTGTCGGTAAGCACTTCATAACAAAGGCCATTCAAGGAGTGACGGCTGCCTGTTTCGGCTTTGATGGTTGAAGCCAAAAGCATGAAAATGAGTAGTGGAATGATGCGGTTCATAATGACTCGGTTTTTTGTTTGAGTGAATGGGGCGGGCTCAGTCCTGTTACAATCTGCAAAATTACTGTTTTTCACCGAGAGATGCAAATACCACAGGCTCTATAACGTTTGGTATGGGTGTTTTAGACTAAAAGGAACAAAAGATTCATAAACATTGATATGTGTATTTATGTATAAGTTATTGATTGATTGTTAGTTTAGATACTTTCGCCATCTTTAAGTCGTACATTATTTTGCTCATTATGTTCTTTTAGTCTAATCAACTACCTACACGATTCGTTACAGAGCCATACCATATAGTTGCATTTTTTTATAGGAAAGCAATGACGAATCAGAAATTTTGACTAAATTTGCAGTCGAATATTGTCAAACCATTAGCACTATATAGTTATGAAGAAAACATTACTGCTTTTTGCGTTGCTCGTGGCCGCCCTGTCGGCCCGCGCCGATGTGACCATCGACGCCGCCCATTTCCCTGATGCTAACTTCCGCGCATTACTGCTGTCGGAATATCCCAATGGCTACATCACTACTGCCGAATTGGAACGCCGCAGGGTACTTCATGCGAGTGAATTAAATATCTCCGACCTGACAGGCGTTGCTTATTTCAGCAACCTGACAGATCTCTATTGCGACAATAACAACCTCACATCGCTGCCCACTTTGCCCCACAGGCTCGAGGAACTTCAATGTTCAGGAAATAAACTCACCTCGCTCTCGGGAATCAGTTCTTGTGCTTCCACGCTTAAGTCTATCCGTTGTGGCGAGAACAGTTTCACCTCAGTGAACATCTCGGATATGACCGCTTTGGAAGGACTTAGTTTTATGAACAGCACCGAATTGACCGACATTACATGTCAAAATAATCCACAGCTGTTGTACATCGGTTGTGACGGCTGCACCAAACTGACCAGTCTGTATTGCCCAAACAACAACTTGGATAATATCTCTTTAAAGGATTGCACGGCTCTGAAAACCCTGAAATGCTATAACAATAGTATCAGGTATATTCACAACCTGGGTTCTTGCACCTCGCTCACTTTCCTTGACTGTAAAAACAACAAGATTGGGGGGGTTGATGTATTACCCGCCTCGCTGCAGGAAATTGACTGCAGCTATAACAAACTATACACCCTTCCCAGTTTGCCTGGCTCATTGCAGAAATTGTACTGCGACAATAACCTCACAATTTATTCACTGCCCACGTTGCCCAGCAGCCTCAAGGAACTTGGTTGTTCTCACAACCTTCTCACCTCGCTGCCTACGTTGCCCAGCAGCCTCAAGTGGCTTGATTGTCATGAAAACCAGCTCACCGCGCTGCCCACATTGCCCGACAACATCGAGTTGGCGGATTGCAGCAGCAACAACATTGCCGGCAACGTGTGGGTAAGCAACTTCACCAAGCTCATCACCCTTGACGTGAGCAGCAACCCCTCCATCACGCTGCTCAGTGTCGGCAACGACTTGGCGCTCACCGACTTGGGTATCAGGGGCTGCATAGGGCTGAAGACGCTGTCGATGAGCAACGTGCCGAGCTACGATTTCTCCAACCTAACATTGCCAAGTGCGCTCGAACAGTTTAGTTGCGACAAGAACAACCTCACCACGCTGCCCGAACTGCCCGAAAGCCTCAAGACCCTGTACTGCTACGACAACCAACTCACCGCGCTGCCCGCGCTGCCCGCCACCATTGAGACTGTCGTTGCCGAAAAAAACCGCTTCACAACATTGAAAATCAATGAAAAGGCCAACCTCAAAAACCTCTACGTCGGGAACAACCCGCTGCTCACCGAGCTTAACTGCAGCTACAACGCATTGAGCGCACTCGACATCTCGGGCTGCACGGCACTGAAGACACTCTACTGCAACGACAACCAGCTCACCTCGCTCAACGTGCAGGGCTTTGCCGCGCTGGAAACGGTGTACTGCGGCGGCAACCAGCTCACGTCCCTCTCGCTGCAGGGCTGCAACGCACTGGAAAAGGTGTACTGCGGCAACAACCAGCTCACTTCGCTCTCGCTGCAGGGCTGCAACGCGCTTACGCTTGTGAACTGCTGCAGAAACCAGATCAAGGACTCGGAGATGACGGCGATGATCGGCAGCCTGCGCGCCATGCCCAATGGCACTCAGGGAACACTGCAGGTGCTCTGGTCGGCAGGCGAGGGCAACACCATCACCAACGAACAGGTGCGCGCCGCACGCAACAAGGGATGGATTCCCTACAAGTGGTCTTTCCGCGACTTCTTTGAAATTCCTGTCGAAGACGAGGTGCCCGGCGACCTCGACGGCAGCGGCAATGTGGACGTGGATGACCTGAACCTCATCATCAACATGATGCTCGACAAGGCCGACAAGACCGACGCTGCCGACCTCAATG
>JAFYCU010000263.1 GCA_017545095.1 Muribaculaceae bacterium
GGCCACACAAGAGCCGATGGCTGTAGCCAAAGTAGCCTCTTCCAGAGGCATTTCTGCCAGTTGGCCGCATTCCCCCGGAACACCGCGCAGCGGTGGCCCAGGGTTATCCAGATATTGCCCTCCGGGCAAATCATGCCTACCGCTGTCAGTGGTATGAATCCATTGTTCCACACTTTTGATACACCTTCTCATTGGGGACAATTGCGCGATAGTTGCCTAAGTAATAAGTCTTTCTACTTCACTCTTTACCACTTAACCCTTACTTTCTTGCTTGTGTTCTTATGTCAACCGCAGTCAAGGGCTTATGTTCTTATGTCAATTTTTGTCCTAACTGATTTTTCACACATCGTTTAATACAATAAAAACTCTCTCACTATGTTAGACTACATCAGCGGCACGGTTGCCGAACTCAACCCGGCCTTTGTGGTGATTGACAACCACGGCATGGGATATATGATTAATATTTCGCTCACCACCTACGATGCCATTGCCCGCCTGGGCAAGGACGAGGTGGTGCGACTCTATGTGCACGAGGCCATACGCGAGGATGCGCACGTGCTGTTCGGCTTCGCTACCAAGCGCGAGCGCGACCTGTTCCTGCTGCTCATCGGTGTGAGTGGTGTGGGACCCAACACCGCTCGAATGATTCTCTCGAGTGCCACCGCCGAACAGCTCGAGAATGCCATTGCCACAGGCAATGTGGGAATGCTCAAAGCTGTGAAAGGCGTGGGGGCAAAAACAGCGCAAAGAATAATTGTTGACCTCAAGGACAAAATAAAAGTGGGGGATGCTGCGTTATTACATCAAGATGCAGGTGCAGCGGTCGGCGAGGTGTTCGGCGAGGCACAGGCTGCCCTGGTGATGCTCGGTTTCACGCAGCAGCAAAGCGGTAAGGCGCTGAAAAAACTCCTTCAGCAGCAGCCCGCGCTCACCGTGGAGCAAGCCATCAAGCAGGCACTCAAGATGATGTGACCAATCAGGGCCGCATCGCCAAGGGGTGCGTTGATGCCACCTCGCTGCATTGCCGATTGATGCATCGCGATGTTATGCATCGTGCTGTGGGCATTGTGCATTAGTAAAAGGATTTATGATGAAACTCACGAAGATACTAACTTCGATAATCTTGTGCTGTGTGCTGGTGTGCATGGCGGCCAACTACAAGGCCCTGGCGCAATATGTGACTTCGAAGCTCACGCCACCGCCGCCACCCATGTTGCAGGTCAAGCAGCAGCAACCCACCACAGCGGCTCAGCAACGCAGGGCCGCCGCGCTCGACACGCTCAACGTGGAATTCGACGTGCATCCCACCATTCCCAGCAGCTACGACGATGTGCAGGGCAATGGGGAGTATTCTATCGATTTGAAGGATCCCTCAAACATCAAGACCGAGGCGGAATACGACCCCGAGACGGGGTGTTACATCATCCGCACCAAACTCGGCGACAACGAAATCGTCACCCCTTTCATCCTCAGTGCCAGTGAGTATAACAACCTCGCTATGCGTCAGTCGATGATGGAGTATTATCGCAAGAAGAATGCCGAGAGTGCCGAGGAAAAGGCCAAGAACCCGTTCAACTTCCTCGACATGCAGTTCGGACTGGGTCCCTTGGAGTCGATTTTCGGCCCCGGCGGCGTGCAGCTCAAGACGCAAGGCTCGGTGAAAGTGAACATGGGTGTCAAGAGCAGCAAGACCGACAACCCGGCTCTCTCGGTGTCGCAGCGGCGAAAAACCTATTTCGACTTTGAGAACAAAATCCAGGCCACGGTGTCGGCTTCGGTGGGCGACAAGATGAAGTTCAACATGACCTACAACACCGATGCCACTTTCGACTTCGACAACAAAAACCTCAAGCTCGCTTACGAAGGCAAGGAGGACGAAATCATCAAGAACATCGAGGCTGGTAATGTGAGCATGACCACGGGGTCGGAGCTCATTCGAGGCAGCTCGGCTTTGTTTGGTATCAAGACCAAGCTGCAGTTTGGCAAGCTCACGGCCACGGCCATCGTCTCGCAGCAGAACAGCGAGACACAGACCGTGAACACCCGTGGTGGAGCGCAAACCACCCCGTTCTATATTACGGCCGACAAATATGACCAGAACCGAAACTTCTTCCTGGGGCACTATTTCCGCGACAACTACGACCAGTGGTGCTCTCACCTGCCGCTGGTGTCGTCGGGTGTGAACATCACACGCGTGGAGGTGTGGATCACCAACAAACGCGGCACCTACAACGAGAGCCGAAACCTCATGGCATTCATGGATGTGGGTGAGAATGGCCATCTGCTCAACAGCCATTGGGCAGCCGGCACGCCCGAGCAGAATCCCGACAACGAGTCGAACAAATTGATGAGTGAAATCAAGACCCAATATCCCGATGCTCGCTACATGACTCAGGCATCAGCGGCTTTGGCACCACTCCAGGCCTTTGATTTCGAGGGTGGACGCGACTACGAGAAAATCGAGAGTGCTCGACTGCTCAACGCTTCGGAATACACCCTCAACGCCGCTTTGGGCTACATCCAGCTCAAAACAGCCCTCAACCCCGACGAGGTGCTCGCCGTCGCCTACCAGTACACCTACGGCGGAAAAACTTATCAGGTGGGTGAGTTTGCAAGCGATGTTCCCAGCACCGAGCAGAGCATCTACGTCAAAATGCTCAAGGGCACGACCACGTCGCCCTATTATCCGAGCTGGGACCTGATGATGAAAAACATCTACAACATTGGTGGCTACCAGATGTCGAAGCAGAACTTCAAACTCAACATCAAGTATCTGAGCGACACCACGGGCACCGAGCTTACCTATATCCCCGACGGGGTCATCAACGGCAAGCCGCTTCTTCAGGTGATGAATCTCGACCGACTCGATGCCAACAACGAAACGAACATCGATGGCCGATTCGACTATATCGAGGGCTACACCGTCAACAGCTCGCTGGGCAAAGTCATCTTCCCCGTGGTGGAACCCTTCGGTGCTCATCTGCGCAAAGCCTTCGGCGACGATGCGCTGGCCAACCGTTATGTGTATGAGGAACTCTACGACAGCACGCTCACCATTGCCCGTCAGACGCAGGACAAAAACAAGTTTGTGCTCGTGGGTGAATACCAAGGGTCGGGCGGCGGTAGCGTAATCCGCCTCAATGCCATGAATGTGCCGCGTGGGTCGGTCACCGTCATGGCCGGCGGCGTCACGCTCACCGAGAACAGCGACTACACCGTCGACTACAACATGGGTACGGTCACCATCACCAACCAAAGCATCATCGATGCGGGCACCAACATCAGCGTCTCGCTCGAGAACCAGTCCAACTTCAGTATGCAACGCAAGACTCTCTTGGGCTTGGACCTGAACTATGCCTTCAACAAGAACTTCCACATTGGCGGCACGGTGATGCACTATGGCGAGAAGTCGCTTACCGAAAAGGTGGGTATTGGTGAAGAGTTGGTCAACAACACCATCTGGGGTGTGAACGCAGCCTACAACACCAAGTTCATGTGGCTCACCAACCTGCTGAACAAGATTCCCACAGTCAATGCCACAGCACCATCGTCGCTCACGTTCAAGGGCGAGTTCGCTCAGTTGCTCCCACACCAAGCCAAGACTGGCT
The DNA here is from genome assembly GCA_017545095.1 of Muribaculaceae bacterium. The sequence goes on from JAFYCU010000263.1 coordinate 3,609, forward strand.
CGAACCGTGGTAGTAGCTATATCGACGACTTCGAGTCCACGCAGTCGGGTATCGACCTGCGCTCACCCTACTCGTGGTTCCTGGCTTCCACACCCTACGACACCAACAGCGATGCGCTGTTCCCCGAGGCTGCGCTCTCGAACGATGTGCGATATGGCTACAACCGCTCGTTGCTCGCCTGGTATTATATCGACCGATTGTTCACCCAGCGCAACTCGAGCTATGTGCCCGGATATATCAAAAACGACCTGGACCAGCTCTCCAATCCCTATGTGCGCGAGGTGCCTTATAGCGAGGTGTTCCCAGGACGCGAACTCAACTATGGTGAATCGTCTACCGTGCAGACGCTCAACCTTTCGTTCTATCCCAAAGAGCGCGGTCCCTATAACCTTGATGCCACCGATGTCGACGACCAAGGTTATCTGCTCAATCCCGAAAAGCGATGGGGTGGCATTATGCGCAAGCTCGACAACACCGACTTCGAGCAGTCCAACATCGAGTACATCCAGTTCTGGATGCTCGACCCCTTCCTCGACGACAACAACCCTAACCGCGACGGTGGTTACCTCTACTTCAACCTGGGCGAGACAAGCGAGGACATCCTCAAAGATGGTCTCAAGGCCTATGAGCATGGATTGGGCGATAACGTAGACGAGAGTCATATCAAGAGCACCGCTTGGGGACGTGTATCGACCCAGACCTCGCTCACCAATGCTTTCGACCCCAGCAATGGTAGCCGTGTGTCGCAAGACGTGGGTCTGAACGGACTCAGCACCGACGACGAGAAGACCTTCCCCGCTTATCGCGACTTTGTCACCCAGCTGCGAACCAAGCTCTCGGCCGATGCCATCTATCGCATGGAGCAGGATCAGTTCTCGCCGCTCAACGACCCCGCCAGCGACAACTACCACTTCTTCCGTGGCTACGACTACGATGAGCAGCGACTGGGCATCCTCGACCGTTACAAGCACTATAACGGCACCGAGGGCAACTCGCTCTCGCAGGAAGACGCCAGCGATGCACTCTACCAGAGTGCACGCAGCGTGCCCGATGTGGTGGACATCAACCAGGATAACACCCTCAACGAGTATGAGCGCTATTTCCAGTATCGCGTGGCCATACATCCCGACTCGCTCGAGGTGGGACGCAACCACATCATCGACAAGCGTGAGAGCGTGGTTACCACTCGCAACGGGCAGCGGCAGCACGCCACTTGGTATCAGTTCAGCATTCCCCTGCGCAGCTACGACAAGAAGGTGGGCTCTATCAACGATTTCTCCACCATACGCTTTGTGCGTATGTTCATGACGGGTTTCCGCGAAACCACCCACCTGCGCTTTGCCACACTTGAACTCATGCGTGGCGAGTGGCGCAACTACGACTACAACTTGAACATGCGTGGCGATGCACCCGCTCAGGGAACCGTGAACGTGAACACGGTCAACATCGAGGAGAATGCCTCGCGCGAGCCTGTCAACTATGTGTTGCCTCCGGGTGTGAGCCGCATCGTGGATTCGGGACAATCTCAAATCACGCAGCTCAACGAGCAGTCGATGCAGATGAAGGTCGAGGGACTGCAGCCCAGCGATGCCCGTGGCGTGTACCGCAACACACAGCTCGACCTGCGCATCTACCAGCGATTGCAAATGTTCTTACATGCCGAGGCGTTGATCAACGACCCCGTGCTGCGCAATGGTGATGTGTCGGCTTTCCTGCGACTCGGCTCCGACATCAAGAACAACTACTACGAGTATGAAATCCCCCTCGACCTCACCGAGCCAGGGCGGTATAGCACCAACAGCTCGGCCGACCGTCTGAAAGTGTGGCCCGAGCAGAATATGCTCGATCTGGATTTGGATGTGCTCACCCATGTGAAGAAAGCACGCAATGCCGCCAAGATGGCCGGCGACAGCGGGGTAAGCTATAACCAACGCTTCACCCAGCAAGACCCCAACGCGCCCAACCACCGCGTCACCGTGCAGGGTAATCCCTCGCTGGGCGATGTGCGCGTGATGATGATTGGCGTGCGCAACAATGCCAGCTCGCCGCGAAATTGCGTGGTCTGGGCCGATGAGCTGCGTGTCACCGACTTCGACAACGAGGGCGGCTGGGCCGCAAAGGCGAGCATGACACTGGCCATGAGCGACATTGCCACGGTCAACGCTGCCTTCCACAAGGAAACACACGGCTTCGGCGCGGTGAACCAGGCACTCAATCAGCGGCGACTCGATGACTACAACCAGTATAGCGTGGCCGTGCAGGGCGACTTCGGACGTTTCCTGCCCGAGAAAGTGAAATTGCGCGCTCCGGTTTACTACTCCTACAGCAACGAAAAGACCACGCCTAAATACAATCCCCTCGACCAGGACATCCTGCTCAAGGACGCATTAGACGCGTGTGCCGACGACCATCAGCGCGACTCCATCAGTAATTTCGCTGTCACACAACGCACCGCAAGCAGTTTCAGCGTGAGTGGACTCAAGTTTGATGTGAAGAGCAAGAACCCCATGCCATGGGATCCCGCCAACTTCACCTTCAGCTACTCGTTCAACCGACAGCACCTCAACGACCCCGACAACGTTTACGAGAACACCAACGACACGCGAGGAAGCTTCCAGTACAGCTGGACGCCCTATGTGAAGCCGTTCACCCCCTTCAAGTCGTTGATCGATGCCAAGAACAAGAACATGAAGTTCTTCCGCGAGTGGGAGATTCATTGGCTGCCGTCGAACATAGCATTCAGCACCAACATTTCGCGTTACTACTACGAACAGCAGACGCGCAACGAGACGGGCATCGATGTGGAGCTGCCGGTGTCGGTGAGCAAGAACTTCCTCTGGGACCGCCAGTTCGCCATCTCGTGGAGCCCCATCAAGTCGCTCACGGCTTCGTTCAACAGCAACACCACCGCCCACATCCTCGAACCCGTGGGACAGGTCAACAAACGACTCTTCCCCGATGCCTATCGCGACTGGCGTGACTCGGTGTGGCGCTCAATCAAGGACCTGGGAACTCCTTGGAAGTATAACCAAACGTTCAACGTCAGCTACAAGGCTCCGTTCAGCGCCATTCCCATCCTGAGCTTCATCACGGCCTCGGCCACCTACAATGCCACCTACAACTGGGACCGTGGCACCGAGGTGGGAGGTGTGTCATCGGGCAACGCCATCGCCAACCAAAGCACAGTCAGCATCGACACCCGATTGGCCATGGACCAATTATATAATAAGGTGCCGTATCTCAACAATGTGAACAAACGCTTCTCAGGCTCGGGTAGCGACAACAAACGCGACCCAAAGAAACCAAAGCCCAAGAAGTTTAACCGCACCTTCAAGCTCAACCCCGACTCATCTACGGTCATTAAGCACAACATGAACGTGAAAGAGGTGAAAGTGACGGCAACCACCACCAAGAACAAACCATTCCCCGTGGA
>JAFYCU010000264.1 GCA_017545095.1 Muribaculaceae bacterium
AGGTGAAGGTCGTGGTCATCCCCACCGACGAGGAGCTGATGATTGCCACCGACACGATGAACCTGCTGTAGACGTGATTCCTATGTGGATGATCATTTTCCTGGCCCTGCCCCTGCTGGGTCTTGCATACGTTGGCTGGCATGTGTGGACGCTCGTCCCACTGCCAGCCATCTGGCGTTTTTTGCTCGTCGTGCTGGGGGTAGCCTCGTTCCTGATGCTGTTCCTGAACCTGGGGCGCGTCATCGACCGCATGCCCATGCCCGTGGCACGCGCAGTCTACGACATTGGCAACAGCAGCATCTTCGTGTTGCTCTATCTGGTCATCATCTTCCTGCTGCTCGACCTGGGACGACTGTTGCACGTGGTGCGCGGCACATGGCTGCACCACAACTTCCCCGTGACGGCAGCCATCGCCATCGGCCTGTTTGCTGTGTTCCTCTACGGCAACATCCACTATCACGACAAGAAGCGCGTTGAGCTGAGCCTCACCACCGGGAAGCCGCTGGCCCGACCGTTGCGCATCGTGATGGTGAGCGACCTGCACCTGGGCTATCACAACCCGCGCAAGGAGCTGGCCCGCTGGGTGGATATGATCAACGGCGAGGAGCCCGACCTCGTCCTTGTGGCAGGCGACATCATCGACATGAGCATGCGGCCGCTCGTCGAGGAGCGCATGGCCGACGAGCTGCGGCGCATCGCCGCCCCGGTCTATGCCTGTCTGGGCAACCACGAATACTACAGCAACGAGCCACGCGCCGTAAAGTTCTACCACGACGCAGGCATCCGCCTGTTGCGCGACACCTGCGTCACCGTGGGCGACCTCTGCCTCATCGGGCGCGACGACCGGACCAACCCGCATCGCCGCTCCATCGCACAGCTCGCCAAGACGGCCGACCACACACGCTACACCATCGTGCTCGACCACCAGCCCTATCACCTGGAACGCACCGAGCGGGCCGGCATCGACTTCCAGTTCAGCGGACACACCCACGAGGGTCAGGTCTGGCCCATCTCCTGGATCACACAGTCGCTCTACGAGTGTGCCTTCGGGCCGCACCAGCGCGGCCACACCCGCTACTATGTCAGCTCGGGACTGGGCATCTGGGGCGGCAAGTTCCGCATCGGCACCCGCTCGGAATATGTCGTGGCGACGCTGACAAAGGAAAACAAATAAAAAAAGCGGGAATTTATTTCCCCCCGCCAATAACAAACAAAAAAGGCGGAGGTTACTCCCCCGCCAGATACTCCTTTGCGTACTCTACATAGTGCCGGCCGAAGCCTTCGGCCATGCCGGGCTTGGCCATCTTGATGAACTTGGCAGGAACTCCGCCCCACAGCTCGTGAGGGCCCACCTTGGTGTTCTGCAACACCAGAGCGCCACCGGCAATGATGGCTCCCTCGCCTATCTCGGCATTGTCGAGGATGGTGGCGTTCATGCCGATGAGCGCACCGTCGTGAATGGTGCAGGCATGCACACAGGCGCAATGGCCGATGGTCACGTCGTTGCCGATTTGGGTGGGGCCCGTCGTG
>JAFYCU010000020.1 GCA_017545095.1 Muribaculaceae bacterium
ATCCCCCTAAGGGGGAATTTTCTAAATATTAAGCTTGGTTCTCGGGTCTTGGTTCTCGGGTCTTATAATCAGTTATCAGTTTTCAGTTTTCAGTAAAGAGCTCGTGCCCCCCTAAATCCCCCTAAGGGGGAATTTTCAAATATTAAGCTTGGTTCTTGGCTCTCGGTTCTCGGGTCTTGGTTCTTGCATCTTGATTCCCCATTAATTCTCTTGGTAGTCTTTCTCGTCCTCGTCGCAGGGCGGCTCAATTGCGGCGTGGCGCTCAGCTGTCTGGATAATGAAGTAATGACATTCGTTGGCATAGCCTTTCTCCAATGCGTAGTCAACGAATATTGTGCCATTGCTCAGCGTGCAATGTTCGTCATCGGCAGGCATTTCGGTTATGGTGAACCCAAGCTGGCTGAACTGGTGCAGGAACATACCGGCAGCTCGGCTGCTGAACAGCTCCACGGTCATATAGAGTTGGTAGTCGCTCGCATCGCCATCGTTGCAGGCGCTCATCTCCACCACGCACGCTTGGTCAAGATCGTTTCCTGGCTCAAAGGCGTAGATTTGCTCATTCACTGTGCCACCCTTGTAGAAACCGTCGATAATCACGCAGGGGCCACCGTAGCCATCACCGGTGAGACCTTGGGTGAACCCTCGGGCGATGAACGACTTAGCGGCGTGGTCAACGAGTTCCTGAGCCTCGCTTTCTTCGTTGTCGCCCACGGCGATTGAGGGGCGGAAGCGGAACAGGTCGATGATGTCGGCCGCATCTATCACACTCTTCTGTGCCCGGCATGAGCTGGCAATCGTCAGCACCAGCAACAGGGCAAGCATCATTCTTTTCATAGCCATGATGATGTTAAGTATAATGTTCAAAGTACAAAAGTAGTGAAAAAAATCTAATCTGCAATAATCTGTGCCTCAACTTTGCAAAAATTATGCCGAAATCGGCCTTTTGGTTGGGCTAATTATGAAAACGAGAAATAAAAACTGGGTCATCCGATATTCGGAGTGATAGATTTGGAGCTTTCGGCAAAACGTTATCTCACTGATGAATCTTGCGAGATGGCTTTCAAGTGTGGGTGATGGGCGATGCATGTGGGGCTGTGGGGTGATACCCATCGTGAACGGGGAAACTGCATCGGGGGAGCCGCATCGTGATGCGGCTCTACATGACTACCATATAACAAACTCAAGTTTCGCTGGTTGTATGATAATTGCCTAATAAATGGCAACTGCCTAGAATCTGTCGAAGGTGTAACAAAAGTGTGGAACAATGGCGGTACTTGCCCGTCAGGGCAAAATTTGCCTAACCCTGGGTCACCGCGTAGCGGTGGCCCAGAGGTTGGGTAAAGCAACCGCAACGCCTCTGGAGGAGGCCACACAAGAGCCAATGGCAGTTGCCAAAGTAGCCTCTTCCAGAGGCATTTCTGCCTGTTGATGGCATTTCCCCGGGCCACCGCTGCGCGGTGTTCCGCGGTTATATAGATATTGCCCTTTGGGCAAATCATTCTACCGCTATCAGAGGTATGAATCCATTGTTCCACACTTTTGATACACCTTCTTACTGGGGACAACTTCGCGGTAATTGCCTAATAAATTTCGCAATCTATTGGTTACCAGTTATTTTGTGTTTTGATGCAAGTGAAGTTATGACTCGTCACTTGTCTCGTACTTCTGTCTGTTATTCCCAGCTTCGTGGTTCAGTGGTCTTCGATTCCTGACGTTGGAATGCGTGGGCTGCGATGTTTTGCAGTTGTTTTGCCTCGGCGTCGGTGAGCGCGGCTGGATGCCAAGTGATGGCTTGGGGTGGGGTGCCGGTGACGATGGCAAATTGCAGGCAGGCGGCAAGATAAGAACCGGCCACCGAGGGGTGAAGGTCATCGCAATAGAGTGCTTTGGCAAGCGGCTGGCTGCCCATGCGGTATTGTTCCAAATAGGCGGCACCCACGGGGCACACCGCTATGCCCTCGCGATGGGCAACCGTGGCGGTGGTTTGTGCCATGGCCCGAGCCACAGTGGTGTATTCGTCCCACAGCATGGAGCGAGGCCAGTTCTGCACCAGCACAATGCGGGCGTGGCAGCACAGCGGCTGCTGGCGGATATATTCCACCCACTGGTGCACGGCAGTGGCAAATGCCTCGGGGTTGTAGAGCGGCTGTAGCGACCGCTCCTGTAGCACGATGTGGGTCCAGGGCTGCATGGCCAGCAGTCCGCGTGCGCTCACCGTGCCTTGGCGAGTGAGCAGCGGGCCTTCGTCCCACAGGTCTTGCAGCGAGGCACCCGATCGGCAGTGGCTCGTCCACACGGCATCCACGCCACACCGTTGGGCCATGGCGTTCAACATGCTGTCCTGGTGGTTATAGGAGGTGAGGCTGTTGCCCAGCATCAGGATGCGTTGTTGCCCGCCGGGATGCGGCTGCTGGCTCGATGGTGCCGGTGCAAGGCTGTCGGTCAGGGTGGGGAATGCCTGCGGTGGTCGTGAGGTGTGCAGGGTGAGCGTGGCGGTGCTGTCGGCCTGGGTGTGCAGCACGATGCTGTCGCAGTGCAGCACGTGGTAGCCGCAGGGCACGCAACGCCCCATTTGCCGTCCCAAGCAGTAAGGCTCGTTCGGCATGATCAGGCTGTCGCTGCTGTTGCCGCCCCACATGGCATGGTCCCAGCGATGCGATGGGCGCACGTCGATGGCCAGCTCAAGGCATATGTCCTTGTCGAGCAGCACATAGCGTCCGCCGCCCTGGCTGGCAAATTCCCAGTCGCGATGGTGCTGCCAGTCGTTGAACTCGCCCAGCAGGTATATGCCCGAGCGCGGTTGCTCCTCGTGGCCCGACTGGCCACCGCAGCTGCATACACATAGCAACATAGCCGCTATCAGCCAGCAGGCATAGCGGCATGTTGCTGTGTGGTGGCCCTCGTGGTGGTGTTTACCAGTCATTGGGCAATGGTTTAAGCGGGGTGGGGGAAATCACTCCTTCACTTCCCAACCCAGGGCCGAAGCGCCCAGGATGGCGGCATCGGCTTCTTTCATCTCGCTGAAGATGATCTTGGCCTTGCCACGGAAGATGGGCAGCACATTCTTGTCGTAGGCGGCGCGGATGGGTTTCATGATCAGGTCGCCGCTCTTGGCCAGTCCGCCGAAGATGACGAATGCCTCAGGGCTGGAGAACGCGGCGAAGTCGGCCAGCGCCTCGCCCAGGATGGTGCCGGTGTAGTCGAAGATTTCCTTCGCCAGTTTGTCGCCGGCCATGGCAGCGTCGTACACGTCCTTGCTGGTGATCTGATCCACAGGCATCTCGCGCAGCTTCGACTCGTCGGAGCGAATCTCGAGGAACTCCCGTGCCGTGCGTGCCACACCGGTGGCCGAGCAGTAGGCCTCGAGGCAACCCGTGCGGCCACAACCGCACTGACGGCCGTTGTTGCGCTTCATGATCACGTGGCCCAGCTCACCGGCGAAGCCGTCGTGGCCATACACCAGCTGGCCGTTCACCACGATGCCGCTGCCCACACCGGTGCCCAGGGTAATCATGATGAAGTCCTTCATGCCACGTGCCGCGCCATAGGTCATCTCGCCGATGGCGGCGGCGTTGGCATCGTTGGTGACGATGCAGGGAATGCCGAATTTGTTCGAAATCTTGTCGGCCAGGGGGATGGGGCAGGGCCACGGCAGGTTGGGAGCACCCTCAATCATGCCGGTGTAGTAGTTGCCATTGGGAGCCCCGATGCCGATGCCGTTGATCTTGTCCACTGCGTCGGCGTCGGCCACGATGCGCATGATGGCCTCGTGAAGCTCGTCAACATAGTCGTCGAAGTTGCTGTGTTTGCCAGTCTTGATCGAGTCGCTGGCAATCACATTGCCGCGGGCGTCAACAATGCCAAAAGCGGTGTTCGTGCCGCCCATGTCAATGCCGATAACATAAGGTTTTGCCATATCGTTATGCGTTTAAAAATTTGAGAATAATAATGATTTGTCGCAAAGTTACGGCTTTTTGTCGAAACGTGCAACCCCAAGCCCAAATCATAGCAAAATTTCACACATTATGTTAATGGTAACTATTCAGCCAAAGTATAAAATAGTCTAGTTTCGCAAGAGAAAAACGGTTGGTAAAGGCTTCTAAATCAAAAGAACAGCTCCCACGCAATCACGCCTGATAAAAACAGCTTCTTCCGAAATTTTGAGTGATGAAGGTTTTGAGTGATGAAGCATGTAGAGCCGCATCACGATGCGGCTCCCCCGATGCAATTTCCCCGTTCACGATGGGTATCACCCCACTCGGCCATCCGGCCAGCACATGTGTA
>JAFYCU010000265.1 GCA_017545095.1 Muribaculaceae bacterium
ATAGAATTGAAACTAGAAGTTTTTGTTTAGGTTAGTAATTCGGTTAGGTTCTAATCGCACTATATAGAATTGAAACAAGTTTTGATTGCGAAGTTTCGATATTGCGCCATTGTTCTAATCGCACTATATAGAATTGAAACAGAAGCAGTCGAAAATCGAGGATCAACTGACCGCCGTTCTAATCGCACTATATAGAATTGAAACCACCTTCAGCAGTGGCGGTTCATCGACTCGCTCGTCCCAATCGCACTATATAGACGGCAGCGTCGGTGATGCTCTTCCATGGCCGATTTCACAATTTTCGGGCTGTTTTGTCGTTTTGGTATTGCACTTTTTTGTAATTTTGCAGGCGGCTGCTTTTGCTCGATAAGAGCGCGCCGGCTTTTTTTATTCAATATGACGATATGGCTAATCTGAAATCTCTGGCTAAGGACACTGCCATCTATGGGCTGAGCAGCATCGTAGGGCGGTTTCTGAACTATCTGCTTGTGCCGCTGTACACGGCTAAGATGTCGGCGGCTTCGGGCGACTATGGCATCGTGACCAATGTGTATGCCTACACGGCATTGCTGCTGGCCGTTCTCACCTATGGCATGGAGACGACCTTTTTCCGCTTTGCCAACAAGAGTGAGGAGGACCCGCGCCGTGTGTATTCCACCACGCTGCTCACGGTGGGCATGACGTCGCTGCTGTTTGTGGCGCTGGTGTGGCTCAACATCGGTTGGATAGCCCCGGCGATGGGGCTGGCCTACACGGCCCACCCCGACTATATCGTCGTGATGGCGGCCGTGGTGGCGCTGGATGCTTTCCAGGCCATCGTCTTCGCCTACCTGCGCTACAAGAAGCGTCCGCTGAAGTTTGCCGCGCTGAAGCTGCTGTTCATCTTCGCCAACATCGGGCTGAACCTGCTGTACTTTGTGGTTCTGCCGGCTCTCTACAAGTCGCATCCCGATGCGGTGGGAGCCATCTACAGCCCCACGGTGGGCGTGGGCTATGTGTTCTACCTGAACCTGGCCTGCACGCTGCTGGTGATGGTGTGCATGTGGGGCGAGCTTCGCGAAGCGTCGTGGTGCTGGGACCGGCAGCTGCTGCGCCGCATGATGGGCTACAGCTGGCCCATCCTGATTCTGAGCGTGGCGGGTGTGATCAACCAGTCGGCCTCGCAAATCATCTTCCCGATGGTGCATCCCGGCGGCGAGGTGGAGAAAGCGTCGCAGCTGGGCATCTACGGCGCGGCCATCAAGATTGCGATGATCATGGCCCTGATCACGCAGGCGTTCCGCTATGCCTACGAGCCGTTTGTGTTCGGCGGCAACCGCAACAAGGACGATGAGCAGGAGAGCAAGCGCACGCAAGCGCTGGCGATGAAATATTTTGTGGTGTTCACCCTGATTGCCTATCTTGCCGTGCTGGCAGGCATCGACGTGCTCAAGAACATCATCGCGCCCGACTATTGGGAGGGTCTGCGCGTGGTGCCCATCGTGATGGCGGCCGAAATCATGATGGGTATCTATTTCAACCTCTCGTTCTGGTACAAGCTCACCGACCGCACGCTGTGGGGAGCGGTATTCTCGGGCATCGGTTGCCTGGTGCTGGTGGCGGTGAACGTGGTGTTTGTGCCGCAATATGGCTACATGGCCTGCGCGTGGGCCGGTGTGGCGGCCTACGGCACCTGCATGCTGCTGAGCTATTTCACCGGTCAGCACTACTACCCCATGCCCTACCCGCTGCGCGACATCGCCCTGTATGTGGTGGTGACCGCTGTGCTGAGCGCGGCGGCACTGTGGGTCGATACGGGCAACACGTGGCTCAACCTGGCTGTGCGCACGGTGCTGTTGCTGCTGCTGGTGGTCATGGTCATCCGCCGCGAGCAGCTCACCCCCATGCTGGCGCGTATCCCGGTGCTGGGCCGACTGTTCCACTAAAGCTGGCTCGCGGCCCCCTAAATGAGGGTGTGTCAAAAGGGTTTTGCACGCTGCGCGTGGCCTTAGAGACCTTAGAGACCTTAGATTCCCTACCATGCGCCAGCCACGCAGCCCAGCCCCCGCCGCTTGTGAATCGCCGTTATCTTTGCCATAAACACATAATAAACCATAATTTTTTATAATTTTCGCTAATAAACTGACGTTTTGTCAGCATTAGTCGAAACGCTATTTGCATGTTCTTAGAAAAGAGCGTAATTTTGCAAAGCATTCGTGAGAGGGGGCTGTGGCTTCCTCGTTTTTATTATGATATAGATGATCGACAAGACAGCATTAACAGCAGTAGTGAACCAGGCCCTTGAGGGCAGTGACCTGTTTTTGGTTGCCGTGACGGTGAGTGGCGACAACGTGATTGATGTGTCGCTCGACAGCAGGGGCAGCGTGACCATCGACGACTGCATCGCCGTTGACAAGGCGGTGCACACGGCGTTTGACCAAGATGCCGAAGACTACGAGCTCACCGTGGGCAGCTACGGCATCACCTCGCCCCTGCTTGTGCGCCGTCAATACGACAAAAACATCGGTCAGGCCGTGGAGGTGCTCACCGCCGACGGGCGCAAGCTGCACGGCACGCTCATCGCCGCCAGCGACGACTCCTTCACCATCACCACCCCCACCAAAGTGAAGGTGGAGGGCAAGAAACGCCCCGAGCTGGTGGATGTGGAGACCACGCTGCGCTACGATGAGGTCAAATACACCAAATGCGATATTAAAATTTAACAACATATATGGCTAAAAGACAAGAAGCGGTCAAGATGACCGACCAATTCGCCGAGTTTAAGGAGCTCAAGAACATCGACAAGATCACGCTCATCAACGTGCTTGAGGAGTCGTTCCGCAGCGTGCTCGCCAAGATGTTTGGCAACGACGACAACTTCGATGTGATTGTGAACCCCGACAAGGGCGACTTTGAGATTTACCAGAACCTGGAAGTGGTGCCCGACGGCGAGGTGAGCAACCCCAACAAGCAGATTGGTCTGAGCGATGCGCAAGCCGACGAGGACCCCGACTGCGAGGTGGGCGAGGAGCACACGCGCAAAATCGACTTCGCCAAATTTGGCCGTCGTGCCATCCTGAACCTGCGCCAGACGCTGGCCAGCAAGATTCTGGACTTGCAGAAGGACGCCGTCTACAACAAGTTCAAGGAGCGCGAGGGCGAGCTGGTGACCGGCGAGGTGTATCAGCTGTGGAAGCGCGAGGTGCTGCTGCTCGACGACGAGAAGAACGAACTGCTGCTGCCCAAAGACCAGCAGATTCCCACCGACATCTACCGCAAGGGCGACACGGTGCGCGCCGTGATTCACAACGTGGACAACAAGAACAACAACCCCAAGATCACCGTGTCGCGGACGAGCGACACGTTCCTGCGGCGGCTGTTTGAGCTGGAGGTGCCCGAGATTCAGGACGGCCTGATCGTGATTCGCGCCGTGGCCCGCGTGCCTGGCGAGCGCGCCAAGATTGCCGTTGAGAGCTACGATGACCGCATCGACCCCGTGGGAGCCTGCGTGGGCGTGAAAGGGTCGCGCATCCACGGCATCGTGCGCGAGCTGCGCAACGAGAACATCGACGTGATTCCCTACACGTCCAATCCCCAGCTGCTCATCCAGCGCGCACTCAGCCCGGCCAAGATCTCCTCGATGCGCCTCGACGAGGAGAACAAACACGCCGAGGTGTTTCTGCGCCCCGAAGAGGTGTCGCTGGCCATTGGCAAGAGCGGACTGAACATCAAGCTGGCCACCATCCTCACCGGCTATGAGATTGATGTGTATCGCGAGCGGGGAGCCTCGGAGGAGGAAGACATCTACCTCGATGAGTTCAAGGACGAGGTGGATGATTGGGTGATCGAAGCCCTCAAGGACGCAGGATTCGCCACGGCCAAAGCCGTGCTGCGCACGCCGAAAGAGGAAGTGGCCGAAAGAGCCGATTTGGAAGACGACACGGTGGACCAAGTCTTCGACGTGTTCAACGCCGAGTTTGAGAACGAACAGCACTCATAGCTTCACCAACGAGCCTCACGGCCGCCAACAATACCTCAACGAGGGTTTAGCATAGTACTTCATCAACCGTTTTTTTGAAACCGAAAAAAGAATATGCCAATAAAGATAACAAAAGCCATCAAAGAACTGAACGTGGGACGCCTAACCATCGAGGCCTTCCTGCGCAAGAAGGGCATCGAAGTGGACCAGAGCGTGAACGCGCGCATCGATGACGATGTCTATCAGATGCTCATCAAGGAGTTCAACCCCGACAAGCTTCAGAAAGCCAAGTCGGAGGCCTTGACCAGTGGGCGCCAGAAAGAGAAAAAACAGGTTGAGGAAATCAAGACCGTGTTGCCGGGACAGACATACACCGTAGTGGGCAAGCTCGACCGTTCGGATGGCACGCCCAAGATTCTCACCGTGGGCGATGAGCAAGAGGCCGCTGCGCCTGTTGCCGAGCCCGAGAGCGCAACCACAGCCGAACCGGCAAGCCAGCCCGAAGCACCCGTCGAGGAGGCCACCCCGGCAACCCCGGCCGAGGAGCAACCCGTTGAGCACAACGAGCAAACCAAGCCCGACACCATCGTCGACTCCGAGCCCGCACAAAGCGAGTCCGAGGTTCCAACCCCCGTTCAAGAAACAGAGCCTGAACCCGTGCCCGAGGTTGAGCAAGGTGTGAGCAACAACACCAAGAACGAAACCGAAGCCGCTCAAGTCGAGGCCGATGACGACAAACCAGCCGAATCCGAGGAAGCTCCCGAAGCAACTCAGGCCGAGGCTGAACCCGCCCATGAGTCTGAAGCTGTGGAGGCAGAGCCCTCGACCAGCAGCACCCCTGAAGCGAAAGGCACCGAACCCGAGGTGTTCCGCTACACCCCCACCCCCGAGCTGCAAGGCCCCAAGGTGGTGGGCAAGGTGGACCTCGACAGCCTGAACCAGCAGACGCGCCCAAAGAAAAAGACCAAAGAGGAGAAGCGCAACGAGCGCATGGCCAAAGCACAGGCTCAAGCCGAGAGCAACTCACGCCGCAAGCGCAAACGCATCAGCAAAGAGAAGGTTGACATCTCCAGCACGGCAGCACAACTCGCCCAGCAAAGCGGCAACAGCGGCGGCGGTGGCAACAGCAGCAGCAACAAAGCCAAGTCGAAAGCCGACTCGCAGAGCAGCAAGCGCAAGGAGAAAAAGGCCAAACGCCCGTTGCGCACCGAGGTGAGCGAGGAAGACGTGCAGCGCCAGGTGAAAGAGACCCTGGCACGCCTCACCGCCAAGGCCAACAAGAAGAGTGCCAAGCTGCGTCGCGAGAAGCGCGAAGCCTTCCGCGAGGAAGAACGTGAGCTCGCAGCACAGGCAGCCGCCGACAAGAAAGTGCTCAAACTCACCGAGTTTGTAACCGCCAACGACCTTGCGGCCATGATGAATATCCCCGTGGTGAAAGTGATTGGCACCTGCATGAGCCTGGGTGTGATGGTATCCATCAACCAGCGCCTCGATGCCGAGACCATCAACATCGTGGCCGAGGAGTTTGGTTTCAAAACCGAATACACCAGTGCCGAAGTGGTCGAAGCCATCCACGACGAGGTGGACAACCCCGAAGACATGGAAGAGCGTCCACCGGTGGTGACCGTGATGGGTCATGTGGACCACGGCAAGACCTCGCTGCTCGACCACATCCGCAACACCAACGTGATTGCCGGCGAGGCCGGTGGCATCACGCAGCACATCGGTGCCTACACGGTGAAACTCAAGAACGGCCGTCGTATCACCTTCCTCGACACCCCCGGCCACGCGGCATTCACCGCCATGCGTGCCCGCGGTGCCAAGGTCACCGACATCGTGATTGTGATTGTGGCAGCCGACGACAGCGTGATGCCGCAGACCGAGGAGGCCCTGAGCCATGCCTCGGCAGCCGGTGTGCCCATCATCTTCGCCATCAACAAAATCGACAAACCCGGAGCCAACTCCGAGAAAATCAAGGAGGAGCTGGCAGCCCGCAACTACCTCGTGGAGGACTGGGGCGGCACCTACCAGAGCCAGGACATCTCGGCAAAGAAGGGCACCGGCGTCTACGAACTGCTCGAAAAGGTGCTCCTCGAGGCCGACCTGCTCGACCTCAAGGCCAACCCCAACCGCAAGGCCACGGGTTCCATCATTGAATCGTCGCTCGACAAGGGCCGCGGCTACGTGGCCACGGTGCTCGTCGATGGCGGCACGCTGCACGTGGGCGACATTGTGCTGGCTGGCACGCACTTCGGCAAGGTGAAGGCCATGTTCAACGAGCGCAACGAGCGCATCACCGAGGCCGGTCCGTCGCAGCCCGCCCTGATTCTGGGTCTGAACGGTGCCCCCACGGCCGGCGACAAGTTCAACGTGATGGACACCGACCAGGAGGCCCGCCAGATTGCCGGCAAGCGCGAGCAGCTGCAACGCGAGCAGACCGAGCGCACCATGCACCGCCGCACGCTCGACGACATTGGCCGACTGCGCGCACTGGGCGAGTTCCACGAGCTCAACGTGATTGTCAAGGGCGATGTGGACGGCTCGATCGAGGCATTGAGCGACTCGCTCATCAAACTTTCCACCCCCGAGGTGCAGGTGAACGTGATCCACAAGGCTGTGGGAGCCATCACCGAGAGCGATGTCACCCTGGCAGCCGCCAGCGACGCCTACATCATCGGCTTCCAGGTGCGCCCCAGTGCCGATGCCAAGCGGTTGGCCGCGCAGGAGGGTGTGGATATCCGCATCTACTCCATCATCTACGACTGCATCGAAGAGGTGAAGAGCGCCATGGAGGGCATGCTTGCGCCCGAGGTCAAGGAGGAATTGCTGGGCACTGCCGAGGTGCGGCAGGTCTATCACATCAGCAAGGTGGGCACGATTGCCGGAGCCATGGTCACCGACGGCAAAATCAAGCGCCAGTGCAAGGTGCGCGTGATTCGCGACGGCATTGTGATCTACACCGGCAACCTGGCCTCGCTCAAGCGATTCAAAGACGATGTGAAGGAAGTGGCCAGCGGCTACGACTGCGGATTCTCGGTGCAGAGCTACAACGACATCAAAGAGGGCGACATCATCGAGGCCTTCGAGGAAATCGAGGTGCAGAAGAGTCTGTAAGATCTTCGGTCACATCAACATGTGGATTAAGGATTTGTTTATGGGCGATGGGGTGGCCCATGCCATCTTCATCTACGCTTTGGTCATTGCCCTGGGTGTAATCCTGGGCAAGGTAAAAGTGCTGGGCATTTCGCTCGGCGCCACGTTTGTGCTGTTCATGGGCATCCTCGCCGGCCATTTGGGCATGTCGGTGGCCCCGGGCATCATCCGGTTCGTGCAGGAGTTCGGCCTGATTCTGTTCATTTTCTCCATCGGCCTGCAGGTGGGTCCGGGGTTCTTCTCATCGTTCAGGGAGGGCGGTGTGGTGCTCAATGGCCTTGCCGTGCTCATCGTGGTGCTCAACATCGCGGTGGCATTGGGCATCTACTTTGGAGTGGGCGACCTGCGGTTGACCGACCTGGTGGGCATCCTTTCGGGAGCTGTGACCAACACTCCGGGGTTGGGTGCCGCGCAACAGACCCTGCTCGAGACCCATGGAGCCGAGGCCAATGCCCTCAACCAGTCGATGTCGATGGGCTATGCAGCCGCCTATCCCTTGGGTGTGGTGGGCATCATCCTGTCGATGATTGTGGTGAAGGCCGTGTTTCGCATCAACGCCGAGCACGAGTCGCAGCAAATCGAGGATGACGCCACCCGCAGCCAACTCGCGCCGCACATCCTCACCTACCAGGTCACCAACCGCCTGATTGTGGGGCGCGACATCCGCCGCCTGCACACCATCATCGACCACAACTTCGTTATCTCCCGTCTCAAGCAGGCCAGCGACGGACAAGTCATCATCCCCAAAAGCGAGACCGTGATTCACGAGAACGACCTGCTTCTGGTGGTGCTCAGTGCCCAAGACGAGGAGGTGTTTGATGCCATCATAGGCCCGCAGGTGGAGATGGACTGGCAAGCCGAGCACACCCCGCTGGTGAGCCGGCGCATCCTGGTCACCAACAGCAAGATAACCGGCCGCAAGCTGGGCTCGATGCGGCTGCGCATGGGCTTCAAACTCAACGTCACGCGTGTGAACCGTGCCGGTGTGGACCTGCTGGCCACCCCAAGCCTGGCCCTGCAAGTGGGCGACCGCATCACCGTGGTGGGTAACCTGGAAGACATCAACCGTCTGGCCGAGAAGCTCGGCAACTCGATGAAACGCCTCAACGAGCCTAACATCTTCACCATGTTCATCGGCATTGTGCTGGGCATTGTGGTGGGGTCCATTCCGCTGCTGCTACCCGGCATGAGTGTGCCCATGAAGCTCGGCTTGGCTGGTGGGCCGCTCATCGTGGCCATCCTGCTGGGTCGCTACGGCTACAAGCTCAAGCTGGTCACCTACACCAGCTCCAGTGCCAACCTGCTGCTGCGCGAGCTGGGCATCTGCCTGTTCCTAGCCTCGGTGGGCATTGCCGCCGGAGCCAACTTTGCCGACACGGTGTTCAACGCCCAAGGTGCCCGCTGGGTGCTGTATGGCTTTTTAATCACCCTGCTGCCCCTGCTGGTGGTGACCGCCCTGGCACGCGGCAAATTCCACGTGAACTACTGCACGCTCATGGGCATGGTGGCTGGAGCCACCACCGACCCGCCCGCACTGGCCTACGCCAACAAGACCGCCGGCAACGATGCCCCCGCCGTGGCCTACAGCACCGTCTATCCGCTTACGATGTTTCTGCGCGTGGTGTCGGCGCAAC
>JAFYCU010000266.1 GCA_017545095.1 Muribaculaceae bacterium
CAAATTGCTCGAACAGTTTCTTTCTGTTTTCTGCCATGATTCTTTTTTATTATATAGTAACTATTTTCACACAATTCTGGCACAGCTTGGCAAACGCCTGCGGCTATGCCACAAAATAATTTGCAAATTTACAACTAATTATTTATTCCGCGCCACTTTCAAGCCGAAAAATGCGCCAGTTTTCAACATGCTTAACGATTGGCTTAACGATTCACCCGTCCCAAGTGCCCATCCCCCGTTGCAAATAAGCCCCATAATGCGACCCACAGTCTCGCACATAGCCACAGCCCCGTGTTATCGCATGTTCACGCTTGTCGCTGCATGTCCGCATATTGCGAGCTCGCACCACCATCAAACCAAAAATGTGCCTCATTTGTTTTGTACTTTGCTCGATTTGCACTACCTTTGCCACCAAACTGTTGGAGACAATCATTTAAAATCACATATCATTATGTTTATCTACGTCATCTTTATCGGCATCACCATTGCCAGTTGGCTGGTGCAGCGGTCGTTGACCAACAAGTTCAACAAGTATTCACGTGTGCCGCTCGATGTGAACATGAGCGGTGCGCAGGTGGCGCAACTGATGTTGCAGCAAAACGGCATCCACAACGTGTCAGTTCAGAGTGTGGGCGGTCAGCTCACCGACCACTACAACCCCGCCAACGGCACGGTGAACCTGAGCCAGCCCGTGTATGGCGCATGCAGCGTGGCCGCCGCCGCTGTTGCCGCCCACGAGTGCGGCCACGTGTTGCAGCACGCCCGGGGCTATGCGATGCTGAACCTGCGCACGCGGCTGGTGCCGGCCGTGTCGTTCGCCTCGAAATGGCTCACCTGGGTGCTCCTCGGCGGCATTCTGCTCCTGCAGGTGTTCCCCTATCTGTTCTATGCCGGCGTGGCCTTGTTTGCACTCACCACGCTGTTCAGCCTGGTCACCCTGCCGGTGGAAATCGACGCCAGCCGTCGCGCCATCGCCTGGCTCGACACCGCCGGCATCACCCACGGCGAGAACACCGTGATGGCACGCGACGCGCTCAAAGCTGCCGCATACACCTACGTGGTTGGCGCACTCGGCTCGCTGGCCACGCTCATGTACTACATCCTCATCGCCATCGGCCGCCGCGACTAAGACCCGCTACCACATAACGCGAGTTCGGGATAAGTTCATGAATGAATCAGTAAGAAAATCTTCATCATGCAAAACCATGAAGATAGTGCCGTAGCCATTGGGATACGGCGGTTCGAGTTGGCGCATGATCGTTTACTCGAACAGCGTGAGCTGTCCGTTGGGTTCCGGCAGTGCGAAGTCGAAGTTGACCCCCGGCTTGTTCACGAAGAAGCAGTAAGCGCCGATGGCCGCAAGCACGTTCATGATGAAGTTGTGCACGCTTCTGTGCCTGGTGTGCACCAGCTGCGCCACATTCTTGAGCATGTCGTTGACGGTGTCAATCACGCTGCGCTTTCGGAGCATGATTTTGTCATACACGGGCATGAGCCTGTTCTTCATGTTGCTCTTGATGCCCGTCACGATGTGCACCCCCTTGTCCCAAAGCCTCCCGAAGAGCGTGTGCGATATGTACCCCCTGTCCGCGTAGAGCTTGCCGAACACCTTGTCGGTGAGGGCGTTCATCACATCGGCCTGGCGGTCGTCCACATTGGCCTTGGTGAACACGAAGTTCAGGATCTCCCCCTTCTCGTTGCACAGCAGGTGCAGTTTGAAGCCGATGAACCAGCCCATCGTGCTTTTGCCCTTGGTCGCCACATCCTTGAACACCCTCATCGACCGCTCCCGCTTGTTGTGGATCACGGGGATGCAGGTGCTGTCCACGAAGCTGATCCCCGTGCACTGTCCGAAACAGGCAAGTTTCAGGAACATCACCAATGCCACGAAGCAGCGAGGCATGAGCTCGACAAAGCGGTTATACGAGACCGTCTGCGGGAACAGGAGCTTCCAATGCCCGCAAACGCAGTACAGATAATAATGCTTGAAGTTGCGGAAGCTGTTGAAATGGAACGTGATGATGATGGTGATTATTTCCGCTTCGCTCATCCTTGCGCTCCTCTTGCGCCTGACCTTCCCGTCTTCGGTTCCCAGCGCGTGTTTCTCGATTTCAGCGTTAAATTCTTTGCAGAAATCGTCCGCAACACAAAAAATCTCAGTAATTTTGTCCTCTGTAATCATAGTGAGTTTTGTTTGGGATTTTGTTTTGTTTCTTTTATTATACAAAATTACAAACAATCTCACTATATTGCAATATATTTAGTGTTTATTAATGATATTATAATCTATTAACTTCTTCGCCTTATCCCGAACTCGCGTACATAGAAACCGAAGCAAGTGGGGACGTTTACTAACGCTGCCCCCCGTCCGAGCTGATTCCGCCCCCACGGAGTCGCGCATATCGTCATGTTTTGCCCTCAAGGCCTCGACCCCCACGGGCTGCATTGAGTATGCCGTTGTTAATAACTTTTTTTGTCGGGGTGGGGGAAAAGCAGTAATTTTACAAGCTCATTTAGGGACGCCGTGTCCCGTGATGCGAGAAACGAATTGAGAACCAAGAGCCACAGTGCGCCACTCATAGCTTGTAGCTTAACTTGTTACTTATTACTTGTTATTACTTAACCCCTTAACCACTTAATTATGATACCATTCGTACATCTGCATGTACACTCACAGTACTCCATTCTTGATGGTCAAGCCTCGATATCGGCGATGATCGACAAAGCCGTTGCCAACGGTATGCGCGGCATGGCTCTTACCGACCACGGCAACATGTTCGGCATCAAGGAGCTTCACGACACCTGCAACAAGCGCAACGACAAGGTCAAGGCAACCATCAAAAGTTTGAGCAAACAAATCGAGGAGGAAACCGCCAAGCCCGATTGCGAGCGAAACGAAGAGATGATTCAGCAGCTCAACGCTCAAATCCAAGAGGCTAAAGACTCGATGTTCAAGCCCATCTTTGGCTGTGAGGTGTATGTGGCCAACGAGCACAAGGAAGAACACACCGACAAGCGCGACATAGGCCGCCACTTGATTCTGCTGGCAAAGAACCTGCACGGCTACAAAAACCTGATCAAGATTGTGTCGCGCGCCTGGACCGACGGTTTTTACTCGCACCCTCGCACCGACAAGGCCGACTTGGAACGGTTTCACGAAGATGTGATATGCTGCTCGGCCTGCTTGGGTGGAGAAGTACCCATGCTCATAAGAAATGGAGAGCTGGACAAGGCCCGCGAATCGGCCAAGTGGTTCAAAAGCGTGTTTGGCGACGACTACTACCTGGAGCTACAGCGTCACAAAGCCACGGTGCCCAATGCCAACCACGAAACATTTCCGCTGCAACAGGAGGTGAACGCCGAGCTTATCAAGATGTCGAAGGAGCTGGGCATTAAACTGGTGTGCACCAACGACTCGCACTTTGTGAACGAAGATGATGCCGATGCACACGAGCACCTGATATGCGTGTCGACCGGCAAGAAGATCAACGACCCGTCGCTCATGCGCTACTCCAAGCAGGAGTGGTTCAAAACCCAAGAGGAGATGAACGAGCTCTTTGCCGATGTGCCCGAGGCATTGCAAAACACCACCGAGATTCTCGACAAGGTGGAGTTCTACACCATCGACCACGGCCCCATTCTGCCCGACTTCCCCCTGCCCGAGGGCTTCGACAACGAGGACGACTATCTGCGTTACCTGGTGTATGAGGGTGCCAAGGAACGATGGCCCGAATTGGATGACGAGCACCGTGAACGCCTCGACTTTGAGCTGGAAACCATCAAAAACATGGGATTCCCTGGCTACTTCCTCATCGTGCAGGACTACATCAAAGCGGCTCCCTCGCTGGGTTGCTCGGTGGGTCCGGGTCGCGGCTCGGCCGCCGGCTCGGCCGTGGCCTACTGCCTGGGCATCACCAAAATTGACCCCATCAAATATGACCTGCTGTTTGAGCGATTCCTGAACCCCGACCGTATCTCGTTGCCCGATATCGATGTGGACTTTGACGACGACGGACGAGCCGCTGTGCTCAAATATGTGACCGACAAATATGGTGCCGAAAAGGTGGCACACATCATCACCTATGGCACCATGGCGGCCAAGATGGCCATCAAGGACGTGGCTCGTGCCGAGGACCTGCCCATACCCGAAAGCGAGCGCTTGGCCAAGATGATTCCCAGCTCGCCTAATGGCATGCCCGAGGAAAAGCCCGGCAAGAAATACAAAATCACCATCGGCAACTGCCTAAAATGCTTCCCCGATTTTGCCGCCGAGAAAGACAGCTCGAACCCGCAGATTGCCAACACCATCCGATTTGCCGAGAAACTCGAGGGCAATGTGCGCAGCACCGGCGTGCACGCCTGCGGTGTGATCATCGGCCATGACCCCATCTCGGACTGGGTGCCCGTGAGCACCGCCACCGACAAGGACGGTGAGAAAATTATCGTCACCCAATACGAGGGCGGTGTGATTGAGTCCACAGGACTGATCAAGATGGACTTCCTGGGCTTGAAAACGCTCAGCATCATCATGGAAGCCGTGGCCAACATCAAAATCACCCACGGCATCAACCTCGACATCGAAAAGATACCCATCGACGACCCCAAGACCTATCAGCTCTACTGCGAGGGTCGCACCACGGGCACGTTCCAGTTTGAGTCGTCGGGAATGCAAAAATACCTCATCGAGCTGCAACCCAACACCTTCGAGGACCTCATCGCCATGAACGCCCTCTACCGTCCAGGTCCCATGGACTACATCCCGCAGTTTATCCGCCGCAAGAAAGGGGAAGACCCCATCGTTTACGACTTCCCCTGCATGGAGAAATACCTCAAAGACACCTATGGCATCACCGTGTATCAAGAGCAGGTGATGTTGCTGTCGCGTCAGCTTGCCGGTTTCACACGCGGACAGAGTGACACGCTGCGCAAGGCCATGGGTAAGAAGCAAATCGAGAAGATGAACCATCTGGAAGGGCTGTTCTAC
The DNA here is from genome assembly GCA_017545095.1 of Muribaculaceae bacterium. The sequence goes on from JAFYCU010000266.1 coordinate 4,985, forward strand.
GAAGGCGGCGAGAAGAACGGATTCGACCGCAAAACGTTGAACAAGATTTGGGAGGATTGGAAAAAATTCGCCTCCTATGCCTTCAACAAGTCGCACGCCACGTGCTACAGCTGGGTGGCCTACCAGACGGCCTATCTCAAGGCCAACTATCCCAGCGAATACATGGCTGCCGTGCTCAGCCGCAACCTGAACGATGTGGACAAGCTGTCGAAGTTCATGGACGAGTGCAAGGCCATGGGCATACAGGTGCTCGGTCCCGACATCAACGAAAGTTACAAGTCGTTCAGTGCCAACCAGCATGGCGACATCCGCTTCGGCTTGGGCGGCATCAAGGGCGTGGGCGGCGGTGCCGTGGACGCCATCATCAGCGAGCGCGAGAAGAATGGTCCGTTCAAGGACATCTATGATGTGGTGGAACGCATCAACCTGAGTGCATGCAACCGCAAGGCCGTAGAGTCGATGGCTCTGGCTGGGGCATTCGACTGTTTCAAAGAGATTACGCGTGAGGCGTTCTTCGAGAAAAACGTTCGCGACGAACAGTTCAGCGAGGTGCTGGTGCGTTTCGGGCAGAAGTTCCAAGCCGGACAGGCATCGATGCAGAACTCGCTTTTCGGCGACATCGAGCCTATCGAGGTTGCCAAGCCGCCTGTGCCTGCAGCCGAACAGTGGAACATCCTCGACCGTCTGAACAAAGAGAAGGAACTCGTGGGCATGTACCTTTCGGCCCACCCGCTCGACCCGTACTATATGGAAATCACCTATGGCTGCAACACCAAACTGAGTGAACTGCCCGACAAATTCGACCAAATCGACAAGGAGCTGGTGGTGGGAGGCTTGGTGGTTGACTACCAAACCCGAATGTCGAAGAAAGGCAACCAATTCGGAATCCTGAAAATCGAAGATTACAGCGGCAGCTACGAGATGAAGCTGTTTGGACAGAACTTCATCGACTATGGCAAATATGGTGTGGTGGGAATGCCCATCATTGTGCGCGGGGCCTATGAGGTGCGGCGTTTTGGCGATGGCATCGACTTCAACATCCATTCCATCTCGCTGCTCGAGCAGCTCAAGGGGAAGATGGTGCAGAGCATTCGCATCGAGTTTGACGACAGCGACATCGAGCGCATCAACGACATCAAGCCCCTGCTGGCCGAGAACGGCGACAGCCATGCCGACCTCATCTTCAGGGTGCGCGACGTGGCCTCGGGGCATCACGTGGACCTGAGGTCGAAAAAACGCGTCACCATCACCAAGAAACTCATCGATAGTCTGCGTGAGATGGAGATGGAATTCAACGTGAATGTGTGAGACCGCTCAATCGAAAAAAAGATATAATCAACCATAACAACTAAAAACAAACCTGAATTATTATGGCAATTGCATTTAACGACGAGACCCTGAAAGCCGCCATTGCCACTGGCAAGCCCGTGGTGGTGGATTTTTGGGCAACCTGGTGCGGCCCCTGCCGCATGATTGCACCCATTGTGGAACAACTGGCCGAACGCTACGAGGGTCAGGTAACCATCGGTAAGTATGATGTGGACGAAGGCACCGACATGGCTGCCGAGTTCGGCGTGCGCAACATTCCCACGCTGCTGTTCTTCAACAATGGCCAGCTGGTGGACCGCAACGTGGGCAGCACCACGCTCGAGGCACTGGAGCAGAAAGTGAAGGCTCTGCTCTGATTCTGGTTGCACACCTGCAATAATGCACGGCACATCATCCTTTATGAGGAGATGTGCCGTGCATTGTTTTGGCAAGGTGATACCACTACTGCATCATGTAGAGCAAGACCGGAATAGGAATCAAGCCCGAATAGGAGTAAAGGATGTCGCTCGAATAGGTGCTTCGGCCGCGATACACGTATCCGCCGCTGATGGTGAGCACGATGTCGCTGGAATAGGTGCTCCGACCGCGATACACATATTGTCCGTCCCAGGTGTAGAGGATGTCACTCGAGTAGGAAGATCGTCCCTTGTAGAGGTACTTGCCGTCCCAGGTGCAGAGGATGTCGCTCGAATAGGAGCTTCGGCCACGATACAAGTGCTTGCCGTCCCAGCTATACAGGATGTCGCTGGAATAGCAGCTGCGACCACGATACACGTAGCGCCCGTCCCACGAATAGAGGATGTCGCTCGAATAGGACGAGCGACCGCGATACAGGTATTGAGCATCGCCAGACATGGCACACAACATAGTAAGCAACAACATCGAAAGCGTGATTAATCGTTTCATTGGAATTCAGGCAATGTGGTGATTAAAAACAAGAGCCAAGCCCGTCAGCGCTGTTCACAGCACTTGCAGGACTTGGCTCATGGTTCTTGAACCTTGCTTACTGCAGCGTGCCGTTCTCGGCAGCCTGGATCATGGCCTCGTTGGCGCTGATGTAAACTTCCACGCGGCGATTCTGTGCACGTCCCTCGGGGGTATCGTTGCTGGCAACTGGGAACTGGTAGTCGTAACCCTCGCTCACCATGCGCGAGCTGGAGATGCCGCTGTTCATCAGGTAGGTCATCACCGAGTTGGCGCGAGCTTTCGACAGGCGCTGGTTCACCTCAAGCGAACCGGTGTTGTCGGTGTGGCCGTAAATCTGGACGTTGGTCTGCGGGTTGTTCTGCAGCGAGGTGGCAAACTTGGTCAGAGCAGTCTTGGCGCTGGCACTCAGGTCGCTCTTGTTAGTGGCGAAAAGGATACCTCCATCAAAAGTCACCTTGATAGCGGTCAGACCGTTGGTGTCGGTCACGGTGTCGACTTGTGCACCTTGGATCTCGGCCAGTTCCTTAGCCTGCTTGTCCATCTTCTTGCCGATGAGCACACCTGCTGTTCCGCCCACCACAGTGCCGATAGCAGCACCGATAGCGGCACCCTTGCCCTTGCCAAAGATGGCACCCAGGCCGGCACCCACAGCAGCACCACCGCCAGCACCAAAGATGGCACCCTTAGTGGTGTTGTTCATACCACAGCTGCTGATTCCCAGAATCATCGCAGCACTCAATACTAAGCAAAGTAATTTCTTCATAGTTGTTTATAAATTATTGAGTTAGTAATTCTTCACATTGAATTAGACTGCAAAATTAGTGAAAAATTTAACAACACGCCAAAAAAAGGGCGAAAAATAGACCAATACCGTAGTTTTCAGGACGAGTCCATCTGTTGCCACTAGCTTCATATATGGTTGCCTATCGCTTTAACTGTATGGCTAGTGAAGCAATCGTTTTGCCATTTATGCTCGTTGTGGTTGTTCTAACTGGGGCTGGATGTGCTGAATCCCAGTATGATATTGATGAGCTTATTGACATCTTCAATATCCACAGCACCGTTTTTGTCAAGGTCGTAGAAATCCAGATTTTCAGCCAAAGGATTATCAACCAAATCCAAAATTACATTCAACAAAGCATTCACGTCGTCCACATCAACATGGCCATCGCCCGTGACATCACCATCGGGACGCCCGACAGTGACTTGGCATGTGTCGGGGGCGACGTTATTGCCCTCAACTCTGAAAACCAATGTCGTTTTTCCGGGCTTAAGAGCAATAATCTCGCAAAAATAATGGCTGCGAATGTAGCTTATCGTTGCTTGAACCACAGTCGAATCGGTATTCTCCACAATAAAGTCACGCTGAATCGGTGTGGATGACAACGATAGTGTAGCTTTATTTCCCAACGACAACACCAAGTCATGCACATTCACTGTCACAGTGATGGAATAATCATCATCAGTGACATGACATATCGCATACTTGTCGGCACAAGCGACAATAATGTCGGTTTCTCCAGGTTTCTTGGCTACGACATTACCTTCGGAATCAACCTCAGCAACATCGGGATTGCTTGAATACCAGAACATCTTGTATGGAACCGACGAAGGACACATCACATAATCCATCTTTACCGTGTTAACAGGAATTATTAACAAAAGAATCACGCACAAAGTATAATGAGTCGACAGGCTGCACGGCATCATCGGCTACGATGGTGAAGCGAGACCATATGTCATCGTTGCGGTAGGCGTCAACGGCAGACGGCTGGACGTGGAGCACTGCATCATACGACAAGAATGTGTTTTCGTCACACTCTGGAGGAGTGTTGGCTAATGAATATATACTATCAGGAGCCACATAGATTGAGCCAAGTGCCGTAACATCGGCAAGCAGGTTCAACGTTCCTCCAGAGAAACGCATAGGGCCAGCCTCCACATTAGCTGAGAGCGTCAAATCCAGTCCATTATCGTTATAAAAAGCATACTTCCCCACACGATTTAAAGACTTTGACAAACGCATGGTTTTAAGATTAGGACAATCGGCAAACGCATAATCACCTAAACTCTCCACCGAATCGCCCAATAAAGCCAACGATAGCGACCCTATGCCTCTGAATGAGCTATTGCCGATTGATCTCACCGAATTAGGGATGATGATTAGGTTAAATCCGCCCATATGATCAAATGCGTAATCGCCAATTGCGGTAACCGACGAAGGTATCACCGTGGTTGAACATCCACTCAGCAGCGTATTGGTCGCTGTTTCAATGATAGCATTGCAATTGTCACGCGAATCATACACCGCATTTTCGGAAGACACCTCAATCGAACTCATTTTGTTGCATGCAGCAAACGCTTTTTCGCCAATATGAGTGACCGATGCCGGGATTGTGATTTTCCTGAGCAAGGTGCAATCATAAAAAGCATCATCGTCAATAGTCGTGAGTGAATCCGACAGAGTTACCGTGAATAAACCACATCCCCAGAAGGCCGCACGACCTATTGAACGAACATTATCAGACATTTTTATTCCCGACAATTGCATGGAATAATGGAATGCACTGTCTCCAATTGCGGTAACCTTATAACGATGTGCTTTGTACACAACCGTTTCGGGAATAGTGATGATTGCGCTATTGTAATTTACAACCGACCCCTTAGATTTATATGTAACATATACCGATACACTATCAGGATTAAATCGATAGGCCACATTGTTGTAAATGAAATCGTATGCCGTTACTTTAAACAAAGGGAACAGACAAACACAACATGCCAATAGTCTAATAATGTGATTCCTCATTTTCAGCGTTATATGAGCGTTCTACTAATGTGAGGATTGAATGCCGTCAGCGTTTGTTGGTGATGGGTCGCCAAGCTTTCTCCTTGATTTCACCGTC
>JAFYCU010000267.1 GCA_017545095.1 Muribaculaceae bacterium
GTAAACGCCTCTGCTTTCTGCAATGGCGGCGCAAAATTACAAAGAGTTTTTGGATTACAAAAATTTTTTCTACTTTTGCACGTTATTTGAATGTGATTTTAGGAAAATTTATGGGACTGTTCGATATCTTCTCACGCAAAAAGCCTGACGCAAAGCTGTTTTACCACACCGATGTGCACTGCCATATCCTGCCTGGCGTGGATCATGGCTCGCCCGACGTGGTGCACTCGATTGAGATGCTGCGTGCCGAGCTGGATATGGGCATCGACCGCGTGATGCTCACCTCGCATGTAACCGCCGAAACGTTTGAGAACACATCGGCCTCGCTCACCGCAGCCTATGAGCTGCTGTGCGCAGCCGTGAAAGACGCCGGCCTGCCGGTGGAGTTGTATGTGTCGGCCGAGTACCGCATGGATGACTACTGGGACCGCCTGTGGGCTGCCGGTGATGTGCTGCCCCTGCCAGGCAAATTCCTGCTGCTGGAAAACTCGTTCCAGCAAGAGCGCTTAGGGCTGGAGCCGCTGATTTATGAGCTGCGCACCAAGGGCTATATCCCCATTCTGGCCCATCCCGAGCGCTACGGCTACTATGGCATGCGCACCACACGCTATGCGTCGCTACACGACGCCGGGGCGAAATTCCAGGTGAACATCCTCTCGCTGGCGGGCTATTTTGGCAAGCACACCCGCGAGGCCGCCGTGTGGCTCATCAAGAACGGTCTGGTAGACATGCTCGGCAGCGACATGCACAACATCGAGCACGCACACATCATCAAGGACTACCTGCGCACACGCGACTGGCAGAAGCTGCGCGCCATCGTCGAGAACGACATCATCAACGACCGCGTGCGCTGACACACCGATATTGTCAGGCAACGATTGATTAAATGAAAGTGTATCCATATACTGTGCACGATTGGCAAAAAGCCAAAACAGAAATAGTCATCCTTTGATGTTATCTTGACCGATAATCGATAGCTTTCGGTTATTCTATCCTCCCCACCACTACCCCTCTCTAACTCAGCTAACTCAGGCGCAATGCGGTGAGGAAGCGGCAGGCCACGTCCCTACAGTTTTTGGCAATTGGAGCCGCCTTTTCTCTGTTAGCACGATGCAGCTTATCGTGCGTCAGCCATCTTGCATCTCGGTTCTTGCATCTTGCATCTCTATTGCATCTCCATTGCATCTTTTCATAAAAAACGTCAATTTTTTTGTGCAATTCACAATTAATGTGTAAATTCGTCACTTGAAAATTGGCTTACCACTGTTTACCATAGTGGTTTGGCTATTGGCGAAAACCATAACACGCTGATATTCATGAGTTATCTGAATTTTGACAAAACCTTGATGATCAACCTCGATCAGTCGCTGCCGAAAGAGATGCTGCGCACCAACCAGAGCGGAGCCTATCACTGCACGACCATCGTGGGTTGCAACACCCGCAAGCAACACGGCTTGCTGGTGATTCCCATCCCTGAGCTCGACGACAACAACCATGTGTTGCTCTCCACCCTCGACGAAACAGTGATCCAGCACGGCGCACCCTTCAACCTGGGGCTGCACCGATATAATGGCGGCACCTACAGCCCCAACGGGCACAAATACATCCGCGAGTATGACTGCGAACGTGTTCCCACCACCACCTACCGCGTGGGCGGGGTGATTTTGAAGAAAGAGAAAATCTTCATCACCCACGAGAACCGCATCCTCATCCGCTACACCCTGGTGGATGCACATTCCAAGACCACGTTGCAGTTCCGGCCATTCCTGGCCTTCCGTGGAGCCAACGACCTGTGTGTGGAGAACAACGTGGCCAGCCGCGAGTGGCATGAGGTGAAAAACGGCATCGCCACATGCATGTACGACGGCTACCCCACCCTGTATATGCAACTGAGCCACAAGCCGGAGTTTGTGTTCGACCCGCATTGGTACAAAAACATTGAATACACCAAGGATCAGGAACGCGGCATCCCCTACAGCGAGGACCTGTATGTGCCGGGCTATTTCCAGCTCGACATCCGCAAGGGCGAGAGCGTGATTTTCTCGGCCGGCGTGGAAGAGGTGAACACCCGCAACCTAGCCAAGATGTATGAAGACGAAATCAAGCCCCGCACGCCGCGCACCAGTTTCTACAACTGCATGAAGAACAGCGCCAAGCAGTTCTATATCACCAATGCCGACGGGCACTACCTGCTGGCCGGCTACCCCTGGTTCAAGATTCGCGCCCGCGACGAGCTTATCGCGCTGCCCGGCTGTACACTATCGGTGCACCACCGCCCCGACTTCGAGGCCATCATGGACACCGCCAGCGCGGCCCTGCTACGCTGGATGCACGACGGCACGCTCGACAAGCACCTCAAAGGGCTGAACCTGCCCGATGTGCCGCTGTGGGCCATCTATGACGTGCAACGCTATGCCCACGACCTCAACAACGAGGCCGCACGCGAGCGATATGGACAACTCATCACCGAGCTGCTCGACTTCATCATCGACGGGCATCACCCCAACCTGAAGGTGGAGCCTAACGGTCTGGTGAGCAGCGACGGCACGCTGGCCCCCATCTCGTGGATGAACTCCACCCACCCCGACGGACGGCCCATGATTCCGCGCACGGGATTGCTGGTGGAATTCAACGCGCTGTGGTACAACGCGCTCATGTTTGCCCAAGAGCTGTTTGAGAGCGATGCCACGATGACCGACCGTCTGAACCGCTGGCGCGACTTGAGCGACAAAGCCCGCATAGCCTTTGTGGACACGTTCCTCAACGGCAGCGGCTATCTGTACGACTATGTGAACGGAGCCTACACCGACCTGAGCGTGCGTCCCAACATGGTAATTGCCATTGGCTTGGACTACACGCCGCTCGACCGCCGCCAGCGCAAGAGCGTGCTCGACGTGGCGACGCGAGAGCTCCTCACCCCCAAGGGGTTGCGCACGCTCAGTCCCAACAGCTACGGCTACCGGCCCATCTACCTGGGCAACCCCGACGAGCGGCAAATGGCCTATTACGCCGGCCCGGCACGCCCCTGGCTCATGGACTTCTACAGCAAGGCCTACATTCGCGTGTTTGGCATCGGCAGCATCTCGTTTATCGAGCGCATGATGATTGGCTACGAAGACGAGATGAAGGAGGGGTGCATCGGCTCGCTGAGCGAGCTCTACGACGGCAACCCGCCGTTTATTGGTCGCGGTGCCGTGAGCTTCGCCCCCAACGTGGGCGGCATCCTGCGCGTGCTGCGACTGTTCAAAAATTTGCACATCATCGATAAGTGAGAAGCAAGAACAGTAGAGCCGCACCCTGGTGCGGCTGATGACCGAACCAAGAACCGAGTATCCCCCTCCTTAGGAAGGGTTAGGGGAGGCCACAAGGCTCATCACTCATCACTCATGACTCATCACTAAACAATAAGATATGAAAGCATTAATGTTCGGATGGGAGTTCCCGCCGCATATCCTTGGAGGACTGGGCACGGCCAGTTTCGGCCTCACCAAGGGCATGGCCGAGTGCGGCGACATGGACATCACCTTTGTGATTCCCAAACCGCAGGGCGATGAACCCAAGGACTTCGCCCGCATCATCGGAGCCTGCCACACGCCCGTGGCCTGGCGCGATGTGAGCTGGGACCACGTGCAGCAGCGCATAGGCCACGTGATGGACCCGCAGCTCTACTTCAGCCTGCGCGACCACATCTATGCCGACTTCAACCACATCGGCACCAACGATCTGGGGTGCATCGAATTTTCGGGACGTTACCCCGACAACCTGCTCGAGGAAATCAACAACTACTCGATAGTGGCCGGCGTGATTGCGCGCACGGTCGATTTCGACGTGATTCACTCCCACGACTGGCTCACCTATCCTGCCGGCATCCACGCCAAGCAGGTCACCGGAAAGCCCTTTGTGATTCATGTGCACGCCACCGACTTCGACCGTAGCCGAGGCAACGTGAACCCCACCGTGTTCAGCATCGAGAAAGACGGCATGAACCATGCCGACCACATCATCACCGTGAGCAACCTCACCCGCCGCACCGTGGTGGAAAAATATGGCATCCACCCCGACAAGGTGACCACCGTGCACAACGCTGTGGAGCCGCTGAGCCAGGAATTGCTCAACGTGCCCGTGCCGCCAGGCAAAAAGAACAAGGTGGTGACCTTTCTGGGGCGCATCACCATGCAGAAAGGGCCGGAATACTTTGTCGAGGCAGCAGCGCAAGTGCTCCGCAAGGTGGAGAACGTGCAGTTTGTGATGGCCGGCGGTGGCGACATGATGGAGAAGATGATTCGCCTGGCTGCGCGACGCCACATCATGGACCGCTTCCACTTCGCCGGGTTCCTGCGCGGCAAGGAAGTGTATGAGTTGCTCAAGGCCAGCGATGTCTACATCATGCCATCGGTGAGCGAGCCTTTCGGCATCTCGCCACTCGAAGCCATGCAGATGGGCACGCCAAGCATCATCTCGAAGCAGAGCGGGTGCGCCGAAATCCTGCATAACGTCATCAAGGTCGACTACTGAGACATCAACGCCATGGCCGATGCCATCTACTCCATCATCTCCTACCCTGCCATGTATCGCGAGCTGCGCGAAAACGGCCTCAAGGAGGTGGACCAAATCAGATGGAACAAAGCCGGAGCCAAAGTCATCAACATCTACAAGCAACTGATGAATTGATAATTGTTAATAATTAATGTGTAATTCCTCTCGCGAAGCTATGTCGGTGTAAGGCGAGACGCTGTCTCGCTTCTACCCTCAACCCACTACCCTCAACCCACTACCCTCAACCCACTACCCACTATGAAATCGATTTGTTTTTACTTCCAAATACACCAGCCGTTCAGGCTGAAGAACTACCGTTTTTTCGACATCGGTAACGACCATTACTATTACGATGATTTCGCCAACGACGACATCATCACCCGCATTGCGCGGCGTTCCTACCTGCCCGCCAGCGCCACACTGCTCGAGATGATCCAAGAGCACGGCAAGAAATTCAAGGTAGCCTTCTCTATCAGCGGCACCGCCCTGGAGCAACTGGAACAATGCGTGCCCGAGTTCATCGACTCGATGAAGGATCTCGCCGCCACAGGATGCGTGGAGTTCCTCAGCGAAACCTATGCCCACTCGCTGGCCTCGCTGCAAGACCCCGAGGAGTTTGCCCGCCAGGTCAAGGCTCACGATGCCAAGATTGAGCAACTCTTCGGCCAAAAGCCCAAGGTGTTCCGCAACACCGAGCTTATTTACGATGACGACATCGCCGCCATGGTGGCCGCCATGGGTTTCAAGGCCATCATCACCGACGGTGCCCGCCACATCCTGGGCTGGAAGTCGCCCAACTACGTCTATAACGCCGCCTCAGCCCCCAAGCTCAAGCTCCTGCTCAAGAACGGCAAGCTCAGCGACGACATCGCCTTCCGGTTCAGCAACACCGACTGGGCTTCCTACCCGCTCACAGCCGACAAATTCATTGACTGGATTGCACAGCTGCCACAAGAGGAGCAGATTGTGAACCTATTTATGAACTTCGAGAGTCTGGGCGAGCTGCAACCCCGCGAGAGTGGCATCTTCGAGTTTATGAAAGCTCTGCCCCGCTTCGCCGCCGAGCACGACATCCACTTCTGGACACCCAGCGACACCGTCAAGGCCCTCAAGTCGGTGGGAGCGCTGGCTGTGCCGTTCCCCATGTCGTGGAGCGACGAGGCCCGCGACACCAGTGCATGGCTTGGCAACGTGCTGCAGCAAGAGGCCGTGGAAAAACTCTACTCCATCGCCGAGCGCGTGCGCCTGTGCGCCGACAAAGGCATCCAGCAAGACTGGAACCGACTGCAGACCAGCGACCACTTCTTCTATATGAGCACCAAGCACAGCGCCGATGGCAACGTGCACAGTGCCTACAGCCCCTACAACTCGCCCTACACCGCCTTCACCAACTACATGAACGTGCTGAGCGACTTCATGACACGCGTGGAACAACAGTTCCCCGCCGACATCGAGAACGAGGAGCTGAACTCGCTGCTGCTCACCATCAACAACCAGGAGGCCGAAATCGAAGAGCTCAAGCGCGAAGTGGAGATGATGCGCGGCAACATCACCCACGACCTCACCGGCGACTTCGACCCCGACGAGACCGTGCCAGAGCCCAAAGCCGAACCCGAACCCGAGTCAGAGAAATCTACCAAGAAACCCACCACCAAGCGCACCTCCCGCAAAAAAGACTGATTGAATGTTATAGTCTTAGACCTCCTGGGGTTTCTAAGCGTGCCGCACACAACGCGGTGCACTTTAGATTACTCAGGAGGTCTGAGTTTTTTATCGCCACAGAATTTTGATTTCTTTGAAATTTGCCGTACATTTGCAGCATCATCCCAAAACCGACAACAGCCAACAGTTTCCCATCACCTTGTTTAAAACATAAACTATGAAGCGTACATGGTCATTCATCCTGCTGTTGCCTGCGATGTGGTTACTTTTTTCATGTTCGGAACCCATCGACAACACGGCGCACAAAAATCTCGTGCACCAAGCCATCGACATCATGGCCACCCAGGGGCTCTACGCCCAAGGCAACAACTGGACCATCGTCAAGCGCGACGCCCTCGAGGCCGAGCCAGCCAGTGTGAGCGAAGCCCAAGAAATCATTCGCAAAGCCGTGCGCGTGGCTGGCGGACGGCACTCCTCGCTCATCGACGAGGGGCAACCACTCCCTGATGCCATCAACAACCAACAAGCCATGCCCACCGTCACCCCCACCGACGATGGGGTGTGGCTCATCACACTACCCACATTCCACGGCACCAGCGAGCAGGCCACTGCCTATGCCCGCGCAGTGCTCGATGCCCTGCCCGAACAAGTGCCGGGCGTGATTATCGACCTGCGCGAGACACAAGGCGAGAACCCCTACCCCATGCTCGCCGCCGTGCACCGTTTCCTGCCCACTGGCACCGTGCTCCACGTGCGCAGCCGGCAGGGACGCGAAGCCATCACCATCGAGCGCATTCTGGCAAGTGTTGAAAGAGTGCAAGCCGGTGCACCCATCGAGTGCCCCGTGGCTCTGCTCACCAGCACGAGCACACGTGGTGCCGGCGAGGCCGTGCTGCTCAGTTTCGCCGGTGCGAAAACGGCCCTACAGGTCGGCTCCCGCACCGCCGGCTATGCAGCCGTCAACCAAGCATTTCCGCTCGACAATGGCGCACACCTGTGGCTCACCACGGGCAACTATGTGACCACTAAGGGTTTCGAAGCCGGTGAGGAACCCATCGAGCCCGACCTCAAGTCTTCCACACCGTTGCAAGCCGCTAAAGACTGGATCAAAAAGCTAATCCCCAACGACCAATACTACAAGCAATATGTCACCACGGCCATCGACATTATGGACCAGTATGGACTGCTGGCCGAAGGACCCGCTTGGGAGAGTGCCTACATGCAGGCATTGCAGGCCACACCACACAGCCTCGACGAGGCGCACACCATCATCAGGCAGGCTCTCGCGGTAGCTGGCGGCAAGCACTCGCAGCTGTGGACTCCCGAACAGCGAGAAACCATCATCAACACCTATTACACCAAGCGGCCATCGGTGACCACCACCACGGGCGGAATCATTATGATCGACCTGCCTGGATTCATGGGGTCCAACGATGACCGATTAGAATATGCACAAACCGTCCTCAACGCTTTGCCCGATCAAACGCGCGTGCCAGGCGTGATTATCGACCTGCGCAGCAACAATGGTGGCAGCATGTATCCCATGCTCGCTGCCGTACACCGGTTCCTGCCCGCTGGCACGCTGCTCACCTTCAGCACCCGGCAGGGCGACAATGTGGTTACCGCGGCCTATGTGCTGCAAATCGTGGGTGTCACGGCAGCTGCGGGCATAGCGTGCCCAGTAGCCATCCTCACCAGCGAGACAACAGCCAGTGCCGGCGAAGCCACCCTGCTCGCCTTCCGGGGTCTCTCCAACACGCGCACCTTCGGGACTCCCACGGCGGGATATGCTTCGGGCAACAGCAGCTTCACACTTGCCGATGGCTCACAGATGCTGCTCACCACAGCACGCGATGTGGCACGCACCGGCGAGGTGTTCTGCGACGCCCCCATCGCTCCCGACGTGAACACTGCCAACCCCCTCGAGGAGGCCATCGAATGGATTCAGCAAATCACACAATAACACAGTAATTTCAAAAAAACAACCCGACAACTGATGATGAGACCTACAATGATGATACTGGCTGCGTGCGCGGCCTTGCAGGCTGGAGCCTGGGAGATTGGCGACTTTGTGCTGGCACCTGCCCGCCCGGCAGGCATCGGAGCCGTGCAGCCGGCCGCCGACGGCAGCCACTACTACCAAATCAGCGACAACGGGCGCGACATCGACCGCATCGACTACGGCTCGGCCAAAGCCACCGCCGTGCTGCGCACCGACGAACTGAACGGCTGCACGGTGCAGAGCTGGGACGGATATGAACTCAGCGAGGACGAGCAGCGCATCTTGCTGTGGACGGCAAGCGAACCCATCTACCGGCACTCGTTCACCGCCGACTATTATGTGCTCGACCGCGCCAGCAGCGAGCTCCATAAAGTCTCCACGGCTGGCGGCGAGGAAATCGCCACCCTGTCGCCCGACGGCTGCCGCGTGGCCTACGTCAAGGCCAACAACGCCTATGTGCTCGACCTCAACACCGGCGTAACCACACAGCTCACACACGACGGCGAGAAGAACAAGGTCATCTACGGCGTGCCCGACTGGGTGTATCAGGAGGAGTTCGGCATCCTGAACTCGTTCACCTGGTCGCCCGACAGCCGCACGCTGGCATTCATCCGCTGGGACGAGAGCCAGGTGCCCATGTACTCGATGACGATGTACGAGGGCGACTGCAAGGCCAATAGCGACTACGCGCTCTATCCGGGGTCGTTCGACTACAAATACCCCGTGGCCGGCGAGCCGAACTCGGTGGTGAACGTGGTGACGTGCGACATGGCCACCGGCATCGTACGCACGCTCGACAGCCAGTGGCACTACATCCCCCATCTGGCCTTTGCCCGCAACGACGCGCTGATGGTGATGACACTCAACCGCACGCAGAACGACCTGCACATCTATCGCATGAATCCCGCCAACCAAAGCCTTGCCGATGTATATCACGACACGAGCGACACCTGGATTGACAGCGAGCTGGCTCGCTCGGTGACCTATACCGACCGTTTCCTGGTCATTCCCAGCGAGCGCAGCGGCTACAGCCAGCTCTACCAGTACGACCTCGACAGCGGGCAGCTCATGCGGCAGCTCACCACCGGCGAGGAACCCGTCACGGCCTACTACGGCCACGACACCAAGCGCGGGCTGTTCTTCTACCAATGCACGCACGGTCCGCTCAACCGCGTGGTGCGCAGCGTGGACAGCAAGGGACGCGTGCGCGACGTGGAGAGCCGAGAAGGCAGCAACCGAGCAGCATTCAGCAGCGACTTTGCCTACTACATCCACACTTTCAGCAACGCCACCACACCGCCGCAATACCGCATCGTGCGCACACACGACGGGCGGCAGATGCGCACGCTGGAGATGAACGAGCAGTACGCCTCGCGCTACCTCGCCCCCGATGTGCCGCAGCGTGAGTTCGTGACCTGCCAAAGCGACGGCTACACGCTCAACGGCTACATCATCAAACCCGCCGACTTCGACCCCGCCAAGAAGTACCCCGTGATCATGTCGCAGTACAGCGGCCCCGGCTCGCAGCAGGTGCTCAACAGCTGGAAGGTGGACTGGGAGACCTGGTTCGCCATGCAGGGCTACGTCGTGGCCTGCTTCGACGGACGCGGCACCGGAGCCCGCGGAAAGGCGTTCGAAAGCATCACCTACCAGAACCTGGGCCACTACGAGACCATCGACCAGGTGGCCGCTGCCCGGCACATGGCCGGACAGCCCTGGGTAGATGCCGACCACATCGGCATATGGGGCTGGAGCTACGGCGGCTACATGACGCTCATGGCCCTATCTGAACCCGACCACCCCTATGCCGCCGGCGTGTCGATAGCTCCGGTGACCAATTGGCGCTTCTACGACACCATCTACGCCGAGCGGTTCATGCGCACACCGCAGGAAAATGCCGACGGATATGACCGCAGCGCACCGCTCACACGCATCGACAACCTGAAGGGCGACCTGCTCATCATGTTCGGCAGCGCCGACGACAACGTGCACATCATCAATGCCATGCAGTACATCGCCAAGCTGCACGGACAGAAGTCACAATTCGAGATGATGGTATATCCCAACATGAACCACTCCATCAACGGCTGCGGCGTGCGCGAGCCCCTCTACCAGCGCGTGCTGGAGTTCTTCAACCGAAAACTGAAGTGAAGAACCGAGAACCGAGAACCGAGAACCAAGCTCCCACAGAATCAGGCATTTTACTCAAGGGGGAACAAGGGGAGCCAGCTCTTTTAGGTGGGAACGAGGGATTCCTACCGCTCATCGTCATCACCGGCCCCACGGCATCGGGCAAGACCGCAAGAGCGGTGGCACTGGCTCGTGCCACCGGCGGCGAGATTATCAGCGCCGACTCGCGCCAGCTCTACCGGGGCATGGATCTGGGCACGGGCAAGGATCTGGATGAATACGGTGATGTGCCCTACCATCTGATCGACATCTGTCCGGCCGGCTACAAATACAACCTGTATGAATACCTGCGCGACTTCGCCACTGTGCTAGCCGACATCCGCTCGCGAGGCCGCCAGCCCATCGTGTGCGGCGGCACAGGAATGTATGTGGAGAGCGTGCTCAAGGGCATCCAGCTGCCCCCCGTGCCCGAGAACCCCGCGCTGCGAGCAGCCCTGCACGGCAAGCCGCTCGACGAGCTGGCCGCCCTGCTGGCCACGATGAAGACACTGCGCAACAACAGCGACATCGACACCCCAGCCCGCGCCATACGCGCCATCGAAATCGCCACCTACTACCACGAGCACCCGCACCTCAAGGCCCTCACCGAGCCGCACCCGATGACCGATGCCGTGGTGGTGGGCGTGATGATCGACCGCGACACGCGCCGCCAGCGCATCAGCAAGCGACTCGACGCACGCCTGCAAGCCGGCATAGTGGATGAGGTGCGCCGACTGCTCGACAGCGGCATCGCCGCCGAAGACCTGATTTATTACGGACTGGAATACAAGTTCATCACCCGCCACGTGATTGGTGAGCTCACTTACGAGGAAATGCACGACGGCCTCGAGACCGCCATCCACCAGTTCGCCAAGCGCCAAATGACCTGGTTCCGAGGCATGGAGCGCCGCGGCACCCCCATCCACTGGCTACCCTGGGACCTTCCCGAGCCCGATTTCACCACCGCCGTGCTGCAGCTGGCCAAGGCTCGATAATGCCCAGTCACTCGTCAACAACCCATTCTTGCAGGGTTCGAGTAACGACATCACATTTCACGCCCACCTTGACCACCTTTCGCCCATCGGTGTGGTAAGGAAGCGCATAACCATGGCTATTGATCTGCTCCAGAGCGTCGTGCGCCGTTCCGCCAACCTTGAACTCAAACACATAAGTGGTATCGGGCATCCACACCACCATGTCGATGCGGCCTGCGCTGCACTTCACTTGTGTACGTGCATAGACATTGAGCATCGAGAAGATGAGATACATCGTGTATTCATAGAACCCCTCGGCATTGGCAGCTTCGGCCAGTTTTTGCTTAAACCCCTCCACATAGGGGATTCCAGCCAAATAAGCTTTCAACTCGCCCATGGCAAAATCTATGTTGCCCCGTCGCAGCGCGTTCCAAAACTTGAGTGCAAAACCCACCTGCACTTCTGTATCACCTAAACCGGCATAGGACGGGAGCAATCCGCGCGTGAAGCCCACGCGCACCTCGGTGTTCGGGATTGACAACACGTAGGTCTGCGCCTGCTTGTCATAGTGTTTGATGGTCAGGTAGCCCGTCTGATAGAGCAGCGGCAGTGCATCCTCCATTTCCTCGGTCGACTTGTCGAATGCCGTGACCGGAACCTCAATCCTATCCATCGTGGTGACATCGGCATGAAAACGCTTCATCTCACGGATGAGAAATCTGGGTGTGCCGCTGTCGAACCAATAAAACCCCACCTGCTGACTGTCGAATGCCTTGAGCAAGCTATAGGGATTGTACACCTCCTCGGAACGCTCCGAGAAGTGGTAGCCATCATACTGATTCTTAAGTATCTCATGCATCTCTTGAGGTGTACACGCATTGGCCTCGGCAAGTTGGGCAATGTCCTGCGACATGGCAGTGGTCAGTTCCTGCTCGGTGATGCCACAGATGGCCGAGAATCGCGGCCACATCGAAATGTTGGTCAGGTTGTTGATGGTGGAAAAGATGCTCAACTGCGAGAACTTGGTGATGCCAGTGATGAAACAGAACTTGATTAGCGGCTCGCACACCTTGAGCGGCACAAAAAACTCCTGCAAGGCAATGCGGGCTTGCTCCAGCGTGGCATCATCGTGCAGCATGTCGAGCAACGGAGCGTCATACTCATCGATGATGACAACCACTTGCCGACCCGTGTGCCTATAGGCACGCTGTATCAACCCGGTGATGCGGCCGCCAGGGGTCTTCTCATCGGGGTCTTCACCATAAAGCTCACCATAGGGCTTCATCATCAAGAAAATTCGGTCGCACATCGCCTGCACCGAGGTCTGATTTTTGGCCACACTCAAATCAAGATGAATGACAGGATATTGCTCCCATGCCTCCTCCAGCTCCATGATTTTCAGCCCAGCAAACAGTTCCTTTTCACCCGCAAAGAAAGCGTGCAGCGTGGACGACAGCAACGACTTGCCAAACCGCCGAGGACGGCTCAGAAAGATGTATTTGCGACCGTCTTGCATGTGCCACATCAAGTCGGTCTTGTCAACGTAAACATAGTGATTGCGAATAATCTCTGAGAACGTCTGTATGCCCACGGGATATCTGCGTCGTATCATAAAGCCCTGAATTTTCGCACAAAGATAAGGTCTTCTGGCAAAACCACCAAATATTGACGCAGAAAATCGCAAAAGACCTGAGTAACCGCCTGCACACTACCTGCCAATACCTTGTCTTGTATCAGTCACAGCTAAAAACACTTTCGTCACTCACAAATCCAGTCATCCACCAGTTCGCCGTGACGCGTATTTTCCTGGCCTTCATCGCGTCATCGCACGGGCTGCAAGGTGACGCCGCTGGGCAGGTAGTCGTCGGCAGTGTCGTCGGTAGGCTCGATCATGTCGTCGTAGGCGGCAGCGGGGCGGATGGCGCACAGCACCTTGAGCAGGGCCAGTGTGGCCGACTTTTCGCCTGCGGCAGGCACAAAGGTGCCCTGGCCGTT
Organism: Muribaculaceae bacterium; assembly: GCA_017545095.1. Next base: position 13,339 of record JAFYCU010000267.1, read on the forward strand.
CACATGGTCGGTAAGGCCATAGGCGAAGCGGGCATCGCCTTGGGCGGTCGTCGACTTCACCGTCAACGCCACCGGGGCGCTGCCGAAGAGTTGCTTGAGGGCTTCATCATCGCCCACGCTGTGCTCGTTCTGCTCGTCGTAGTTGAGCATCTTGAAGTAGACCACGCCGTCGCGCACGCCCACCTTGATCATCTTGTTCTCGTATTGATAGACATATTCGCCGTCGTACATCTCGGGAGCCTGCCCCAGGGCCTGCGCAAAGGTGCTGATGGTGCGCACCACGTCGTCGGGACGCGAGCTGTGGGCGGCAACCACCGCGTTCCAGTCGCCTTGCAGATAGGGGTCGGGGGCCATGCTCACCGCCACAGGGCCATCGATGGTCGAGAGCATGCCCTTCAGGTCGATGCGGCCAATGTAGGGCAGTTTGCCGAAAGCGTTCAGCAGTTGCTCAATCTGCGGCAGCTGCACCAGTTGGTCGCCCTTCACACTCATCGACACCACATATTCCATCGAGCCGGGAATCACATTCAGCACAGCGGCGTCGGGCTTGGCGATGGTGGCATTCATCAGCCGCATATAGTCGCTGCCGTCGGCCACGAGGAATTGCGTGACCATCTGGGCATCGTTCTCGTTCAAGTTCACGCGGCACGTCACGGCCTCGATGTCGCTCTCGGTGAAAATCTCCACCAGCGGCATGCGCTGCACGAGTTGGCGATAGGTGGAGCTGTGGTCGAGCATGCGCTTCACGCCCTTGAGCTGGAACCATCCGTTGATGTCGCCATCGCCCTCGATGTGGCTCTTGGCCTGGTCTACGTCGAGTATGCTGCGTGCTTTTCGGTCATACATCACGCGAGCCGACTTGGCCAGCTTCGCCATCTCGGCCGGCTTGCCCACCCGCGCAGCCATCAGCACACCTTGATGGATAACGAAGAAATGGTCGCCGTGAGCCATGCAGCTCATGCCCTCGGCTTGCTCAAAGTCCTTGCCCACGCGTGTCGTGAGCGTCTTCAACGCTGCCTGCTCATCGGCGATGGGCACGAGCAGGGCTGCCGAGAACGTGCCTTCGGAGAAAAAAGCGAAGGCTTTGCCGTCGGCATTGATGCCCATCACGGGCAGATCGGTGATGGCCTGGCACAACGGAGCGGCGTCGTTCTCGTCGAGCACCGCCGTGAGGTCGGCAGGCAGCACCACACGGCCGTCGTCAAGCATCTGCGCTTTCTTCAGGATTGCGGGCACATCGATGCTCACCACACCGGTGGCATCGGCAGGAATCATCTTTTCAAGACTCTCGTTCACACTGCTACACGCGGTCGCCAGCAGCAACACCACCACACTGACAAATAAGGCAATTTTCTTCATTTCAAATTCATCCTATCGAATTTCGTGGCAAAGGTAATCATTAATGCTCAATGCACAATGTATCAGACAAATTTTTTAGGCAACTACCTAGAAGTTGTCCTCACAATGAATGTTTTAACAGCTCCCCCTCTAGAGGGGGGTTGGGGGGAGTATGATTTCCAAATCGCTGATACCCAATCGCTTTGTTATACCCCTCAGTCACTTCGTGACAGCTCCCCTATTAGGGGAGCAGCTAAAAGTTCACTATTTTTGTTGAGGACAACTTCGCGGTAGTTACCATTTTTTATTATAGCAATCGGACTCAGAGCCTCCCTTAACCCCTCCTAAGAGGGGGTTTCGGCTCTCGGCTCTCTCAACTGCAAGTGAAAGTGTATCAAAAGTTCATTTAGGCATCATTTCTCGGTTCTTGATTCGGCCATCAGCCGCACCAGGGTGCGGCTCTACATGATACGGCTTTCTACGGCAAGCCCCCTTTAGGGGGATTTAGGGGGTCTTATTGCTGCATTACCGAAGCACGATGTTGATTATCGCGTTCAGGTCGTCGATGTCCACCTTGTCGCCGCCCATCACCTGGGCGCGGCCTTCGTATTTTTCGGCATCGTCCAAATCGAGGATGATGTTGATGATGATGTTCATGTCATCAATGTCGACATGGCCGTCGGCATTCACGTCGCCAGGCAGCCACTCTGGCTCATCTTCGCCGCCCAGGGTCACCGTCTGGATGTTGCTCTCGTCCGACTTCGTGCCGTCGGTGTAGTTGGCCTCGACCTTGAAGTTGAAGGTTTCCAACCGTGCCAGGTCGCGCACCACACAGGTGGTGTCGGTGATGCCGGTGATCACCCGCACGGTGCTGTCGGTGGGTTCAGGCATGATGCCTGCGGCCGCGTTGAGTGCCTCGGTGGCATCGCCGTTGTAGATGGCCAAATCATAGAGCAATGCGCGTTTGGGGCAGGCTGCACGGGCCGAGATGGTGACTCGTTGACCCTCGTCGGCCGGGCAGTCGAGCACCACCATGTAGTCTTCGGCTTCATGAGTCAGATTAATCTGTTTACTGTCGCTGTCGGTCTTCACGGTGAGCCACACATCGCTGTCGGGAACAACGCTCTTGGCCCTCATCGTCACCGTCACCTTGCCTTCGCTGTGGCTCAAGTCAAGCTCGGGCGAGGTGATGTAGCCCGGACAATAGGTGCGGTCGTTGAGTCGCAAGGCTCCATTTTCCACATACACATATTTACCCGTCCATCCTGGATTGCTCAGGTAGTCATCCATGCGGTTGCCAATGCTGGCATAGGTGTCCTTGGTGAGTGTGGTGAAATCCTCGGCAAGCAGTTCCTCGGCAGGCGGAATCTGACGGTTCACATACAGGGTGTAGCTCTCGGCATGGGGCACCGCCGTCCAGCTGGCGCGGAACGAGGTGGGATGCACATCGTTGGCCTCGGCCAGGTCGGGCACCAGCTTGAGCATCGCGGCTGTGCCGGTCAAGGTCACCACAACGGTGTCGCAGTGCGGATAGCACACCATCGCGTTTGCCTGGTAAACGCCTGCCGTGTCGGGCGTGAAATAGACGTTGACCACAGCCCCAGCCATGATACTGTCGGCACTCAACACCGTCGGGTCTAATCGGAACACCCGAGTGGTGTCGCTCAGCGTGATGGTGGCTTCAACAGCCCCATCAAGATACTCACCCGAAATCGCAAACGAGCCGCTGACCTCACCGCCTTCCACACAACTCAGTTCCACCAGAGTGGTGTCCACGCTGATGATGGGTCTATTCGGTAACGTCACTGCGCGAACATCCGACCATGCGCTTTCCACAGCCATGATGGAATCGACGGGGACGGCCTTCACTTGACAGGTATAGGTGGTGCCGGGAGTGAGACCCGTCACCATGTGGCTCATCTCGGTGATGCCGCCCACCTCGGCCACCATGGCCGTGTCGTTGGCCACCAGCAGCGTGTAGGTGCAGTCCACGGCGGGCTCGTGCGTCCACGACGCCACAAACGAGGTGTAGGTCACATCGGTGGCCTCGGCCAGCACAGGCGACTCCAGCACCAGAACGGGCGTGGTGACGGTCATCGCCTGCGACCATGCGCTCTCCACAGCAGCGGTGGAATCGACGGGGACGGCCTTCACCTGACAGGTATAGGTGGTGCCGGGAATGAGACCCGTCACCACGTGGCTCATCTCGGTGATGCCGCTCACCTCGGCCACCGTGGCCGTGTCGTTGGCCACCAGCAGCGTGTAGGTGCAGTCCACGGCGGGCTCGTGCGTCCACGACGCCACAAACGAGGTGTAGGTCACCTCGGTGGCCTCGGCCAGCACAGGCGACTCCAGCACAATGGTATCGATTTCCTCTTTCATATACCACAGCGAGGCGGTTCCATCGTGGTTGAGGGTGATTTCGGTCACCGGCTTTTCCACTGGCCCGGCTCCTCCCGTGGTCGAGGCCAGCACGCCACCCTCGTCCATGTTGGCATTCATCGGCGGTGTGGAGGTGGGAGTGAACGAATGGTTGTCCTCACCATACAGGTCATATTCCTCGGTGCCTGGCAGCACCACCACGCCTTGTGCATTGTAGCGATCGGCCGAGCACACATCGTCGGCCGGGATGATGGTGGCCAGCTGCACCAGGTTGTTGTTGACCGTGTTCAGATTCCAGCGGTTGGCAATATAGGTGAAGTGGGTGATCAGCACCCCCTCGTCGCGTATGCAGGCATCCCATCCCTGCTTGTGGCGGTTCTCCAGCACCCAATACTCGTTGTCGTTCTTGGCTGTGATTTTGATGGCCTGGTCGCCATCGGGGCTGCCGCTGTTGAACACGGGCAGGGTGTATTGGGTGTTTGCCTCGGGCGTGATGTAGTCGAGCCAGCCCATGAAGTTTTTCTCATAGGCACTGTAGCCGATGGGGGTGTCGCCATCCACCTCGATGCCATTGTAGCAACCGGTGTCCATCAGGCTCCAGGTGCCCATGCCGTAGTACCCATATTTATAGGTGGTCTCGTAGAAATCGGGCAAACCCAGGCAGTGCGAGAACTCATGGCAAAAGGTGCCTATGCCGTCCATCACGGTGCCGTTGTCATCAGCTCCACCCACCTCGTTGAACACCGCAAACTTGTCGATGGTGACGCCATTACGGTGCTCTGGCCCCGTGCCGTCGCTGTAGATATAGCCTTGCGAGAGCGACCACTGGCACGGCCAGATGGCCTCACTCACATAGGACTGCGCTTCGCCCACACCGGCATAGACCACGATGCACACATCCACCTCGCCATCGCCATCGTTGTCATACTGGCTCCAGTCGATGTCGTCGGCAGCTTTAGTGATGGCATGCACCACCATGCGGGCCACGCCCTTGTCCTGGCCGTTACTCTTGTTGGCACCATAGGTGGCGCGTGAGAACTTCAGCGTGTAGATGCCATAGACATCGAACTGTGGTGTGAACTGTCCGTGGCTTTGGTCGGTGAAATACTGGAGCACGCTCTTGGCGTTGGTCTTGTACTGAGCCTCGAATTGCTCCTTGGTGCTCGACATCTGCTTGTCGGTGTATTGCACGAGGATAATGGGCACGCGTGGCGAACCACCGTTGGGCACCTGCGTGGCGCGGCGGCTGCCGTTGGCCTGAGTCCGTTGCACACGGTGGGTAAGCGATTGGGTGGACCACAGCTTCAACTGCTCCTGGTGCTGCGCCACAAATGCCTGCTCGCCTGCCGAACGGCCCACAACATCGTGAGCCCGAACGGTGGTCAGCTCACCGGCCTGGGTGTAGTAATAACCGCCGTCAGCACCTTGAGCAATGGTGAGTCCGTCGGCGGTGCACAGACTGTGGTGGAACTCATCGCCCAGCTGCTGCACCATCAGTGTGGTGCCGTCGCTCTGGGCAACGGTGTACATACCACGCTTGGCAGGCACAGCCCTGGCCGTGGCACACAACAGCAGCGTGATGATAACAATCGTAAAAATCCTATTCATGAGCCATCGAATATAAATCAATGAAGTGTGAAAATCAAATAGAAAAATTAGACAAAAGAACATAAGCCTTTGACTGCGGTTGGCATAAGAACAAAAGCAAGAATACAAGAGTTAAGTAGTGAAAAATAAGTATATTGACCTCTCTGTTTTCCTTGTTCTTGTCATCCATGACCGTTTCCTTTTATCTTTCTCGCTGCAAAGTTAGTGCAAGTTGAGCGCAACGCAAAACAAAAGACGAAGTTTTTTGTTTTTCATTGCCGAAACGCCGCCTAATTTCGACCGCGACAGCGGTCAACGTTAGTGCAAGCCGAGCGAAAACGCATATTTATTTGCAGTTTTTCGTGCCGCCAGATTTCGGACAGCGGCAATGAAGAGCCGCACCCCGAATTGAGATGCGGCTCCACTTATCACTTGCTCCTTGTCGTTGCTGGCTTACTGAGCGAGCACGATGTTGATCACCTCGTTCATGTCGGCAACATCCACGCCGGGGTTGCCCATCACCTGTGCGCGGCCGTTGTAGTTGTCGGCGCTGTCCTTGCCCAAGATGATGTTGATGATGATGTTCACATCCTCGATGTCGACATAGCCGTCGCCGTTCACATCACCGCGCTTCCATTCAGGCTCATCCTCGCCGCCCAGTGTCACCGTCTCGATGTTGCTGGCCATCGACTTGGTGCCATCGGTGTAGTTGGCCTCGACCTTGAAGTTGAACGAGCCTCCGCGGGTGAGGTCGGTCACCACATAGGTGTTGTCGGTGATGCCGGTAATCACGCGGCTGGTGCTGTCGCCCTGCTCGCTGGCGCGTGCCGGAGCATTCATTGCCGTGGCGTCGCCGCTGAAGAAGGCCACGTTGTAGAGCAGTGCGCGCTTGGTGGCCTCGTCGCGTGCTGCGATGGTCACCTTTTGTGCCTTGGCGGCGATGCAGCCCACCACCACGGTGTAGTCGGTGGCCTCGTCGGTGAGGGTGATTTGCTTGCTGTCGGTGTCGGTCTTCACGGTGAGCCACACGTTGCGGTCGGTGGTGCTGTAGGACTTGGCGTTGATTTTCACGGTCACCAGGCCGCCGCTCTTGCTCAGGTCAAGCTCGGGGGTGGTGATGTAGCCGCCACCGGCGGTGCGCTCGTTCAATCGCAACGCGCCGTTCTCCAAGAACACGCGCTTGCCCGTCCAACCGGGATTGCTCAGGAAGTTGTCCATATAGTTGCCGATGTTCACGGTCGATGTCTGTGTAAGTCCGGTGAAGTCCTCCGAGAGCAGCTCCACGGCGTCCTGACTCACGGCATCCACATAGAGCGTGTAGCTCTCCACGTTGCGCACGGGGGTCCAGGTGGCACGGAACGAGGTGGGATGAATATCGCTGGCCTCCTGCATCACAGGCACCTCTTTCACCATGCTGGCGTGGCCGTTGATGTTCACCACAATGGGGTCAAGGCCGGGGAAGCTCACCGTGGCGGTGGCGTGATAGTCGCCGGCGGTGGCAGGGGTGAAATAGACGTTGATCACGGCATCGGCCATGATGCTGTAACCGCTCACGACGGTCTTGCCCAGGCGGAACACGCCGTTGGGGTCGTTGAGCGTGATGGTGGCCACGGCATCCTCGTCGAGATACTCGCCCGAGATCATGAACGAGCCACGACCCTCGGCACCCTCGGCGCAATTGATTTCCACGTTGGTGATGTCCACCCTCATACCTGGCTCGGTGGGCAGATACACGGTCTGGACTTCGCTCCACAGGCTCTCCTGGGCTGTAGTGGCATTCACGGGCACGGCCTTCACACGGAACGAGTAAGTCTCGCCCATAATCATGTCGGTGACGTTAAAGCTCTTCTCGGTGATGTCCTCCTGCTCGAGCACCACGCCGCCGTAGTGGTTCTGCACCATCAGCGTGTAGGTGCAGGCTTGTGCTGCGGTGTGGGTCCAGCTGGCGGTGAACGAGGTGGCTTCCACGTTGGTGGCCTCATCAAGCACGGGAGCGTCGAGGCGCGGCAGCGTGCTCGCGGCCAAGGTGTTGACGACAACAGCGTTCGACCAGTCGCTCTCGTCGGCCATGTCGGCAAGCACGGGAACGGCCTTCACCTTCACGGTGTAGCGGGCGCTGGAGGAAAGTCCAGTAACACAGTAGTACAGGTCGGTGATTCCCGTTTCCTCTACAATGGTGGCATTGCCACTAGTGACCAGCAGCGTGTAGGTGCAGCTCACTGTGGGCGTGTGTGACCAGTTGGCAACAAACGACGACTCGGTGACTTCCGAGGCTTCGTCCATCACGGGGGCCTCGAGGGCAGCTGTAGGTGCTCCCTGTTCTGCGTTCAGGAGCGACTGGAAGCCGTCGCTCTGGGCAACAGTGTACAGACCGCTGCTCATGAGCAACGTGACCACTGCAGTTGTAAAAAGCTTATTCATTGATAATAGTTTTGATGAAAAATAAAACATTGATTTCGAAAAAGATTGGCAAAGTTACAAAATTAAAACGACAGCCAAGTCATTCAAGCACTTAAAGTTTCTAAAAAGCGGAGCCGCCCCCAATCGAGAAGCGGCTCCAAATCACAAGCGATGTGTTAAAAACAGGTTCTTGGCTTCGGTCATCCGGCCAGCCCAAGGGCAGGCTCTACATTTGGCTTCGGTCATCAGCCGCACCGGGGTGCGGCTCTACATGACTCGGTATTCTCCGGAAGCCTCATGGGGTTTGGGAAGGCCATGAGGCTCGGTTCTCGGTTCTTGCTTCTTGGTTCTTGCTTCTCAATTCAGCACCATGTTGATGAGTGCGTTGACGTCGGCCACATCTACCGTGCTGTTGCCCAGGATATAGGCGCGGCCGTCGTAGTTGGCGGCATTGTCGAGGTCGAGCACGATGTTGATGAGGATGTTCACATCGTTGATGTCCACGCTGCCATCGGCGTTCACATCACCCGGCAAGAACACCACATCGGGAGTCGGCGAAAGCGTCACCTCCTCCACATTCGACCACTCGCTCTCGCTTTGGTTGGCATACACGGCCTTGACCTTGTAGGTGAACGTGCCGCCGGCGGTGAGGTCGCGCACCACATAGCTCTTGCCGGTGATGCCGGTAATCACCCGCGTGGTGCTGTCGCCAGTCTCCACGGCGGCCAGCAGGCGGGCATTGGACGGCTCGCTGATATCGCCGGCATAAATCTTGATGCTGGCAATGCTCACATAGGCCCAGTAGCGCGTGCTGGTGGTGTAGGGGTTGAACTGTATCTGCTCATTGCTCTGGGCGTTGAGCACATAGGTGTAGGTGGCCATGTCGTTGGTGAGCATCTGCGTCTGCGTGTCGCCGGCGCTCACCGTCTTCACCGTCAAACCGGTCTCGATGTTGGTGGAGTTGGCCTGGAAAGCCTCGCAGTCCACCACCACCGAGATTTTGTCGAACCCCTCGGGCAGTGTCACCGATGTGCGCAGGTTGCTGGAGGCATTGTTCTGCTCGCGGATGATGATGGAACCGTTGTTCACATACAGATAGTTATTCACCGACCAGCCCTCGGGCAGATAGTTCGAGGCATTGCTTGACTGGTTGGTGAGTCCTCCGCCGCTGCCGGTCACTGCCGTCAGCCCCGACAGGTCGGCCTCGTCCAGCAGCACATATTCGGGTTGCGGCGGTGTGGGCTCCACATAGCTCACCTCGAGTGTGTAGCTGGCAATGTTCTCGGCTGCCGTAGCGTCGTCCCAGTCGGCCCGGAACGAGGTGTGCTTCACATATTCCTCATCGGCAGGCCGCATCACGGGCACCTCAAATGCACCGGTGCCGGTGAGGGTCATCGTCACAGTCTGCGCGTTGTTGCTGGCGAGTTTCACCGTCGCGGTGTATGCCTCGTTGGCCTTGGGCGTGAAAGTGATGGTGACCGTTTTGCCGGCGGTGGCATCGGCCTTGCTCACGGTGGTGTTGCTCAGTTGGAACACGCCAGCCGCATCGGTGAGCGTGAGCATCACGTTGCCCTCCAGGTTGGTACCCGAGAGGTTGAAAGTCTGCGTGGCATTGCCACCCACGGTCACCGGGTCAAAGGCCATCTGGGTGGGTGCGACAATCGCCGGCCCCACATAGGTGGCCTTGCCCGTCAGTGCCACCTCCACATTCGTGGCATTGCTGCTCGTGAGCGTGATGGTGCCAGAGTAGGTGGCAGCAACACGGGCTGTGGGCTTGAACGTCACAGTGATGGTGGATCCGCCGGCCTCGGCAGTCGCCATAGCAACGTGGGTGGATGAAACGGTAAAGTGCTCCGTATCGCTCACTGTGAGCGTGATGTCGCCCTCCAGGTTGGCTCCCGTCACGGTGAACGTCTTGGTGACGGTGCTGCCGGCGGCGATTTCGCCAAAGTCGAGCGACGCCGGCTCGGCGTTGATGCGCGGGGTCTCCACCACATCGCCCAGGATGTACTGGATGCCGGCCAGGGCATCGATCTTGCCGTTGCCGAAGTGGGTGCGATTGGTGCCGTTGGTATAGGAGTCGGTGATGGCGGTGGCACGCATGATTTCCTTCACGTCGTTCACGGTGAGTTCCTTGCCCACCGACTTGGCTGCCTGTAGCCACAGGGCCACCACGCCGGCGGCGGCGGGTGTGGCCATCGACGTGCCCTCGAGCGAGCCGTAGGGGTTGGACGTGTCGCTGTTCACGCGGTAGTAGCCATATTCTTCGGAATTGCCGTTCAGGAAGCTCACATCGCCATTGGTGTCGTAGTGGTTCACAGCCGAAATCACCGTGGCACCAGGGGCACAAATCCACGGGTAGGACTCACCAGTGGGGCTTTGGTCGGCTACGGCATAGCTCGAGAAATAGGCCACGTCGCCCAGCGTGTAATTCAGCTGATGCGTATGGTTTTGGTAGTCGGTCACGCTGGTCTTGGTGGAATAGGCGCCAATCGAGATGGCATTGGCAATGGTGGCCTCGTCGCTCACGCACATGTCGTCGGAGCCTTTGGTCCACGTGTAACCGCTGGTGGATGGCGTGTTGGTGAAATAGGTGTAGGCCGCTCCGCTCCAAATGTCCACCAGGGTGCTGCCGTTCGAGGGATAGAACTGCACGGCGAGCTTGTAGCCGCTGTAGAGCTGCAACCCGCTGGTGTAGAGCAGGATCTGCGACTTGCTGCTGCTCACATAGTTGCGGTAGGCCACGAGCGAGCCGCTGGCATAACTGCTCAGGCCGCTCACCTGCGAGCCCTGTGAGCTGGGGTTCACCTCGATTTCGGTCACCTTGGTGCCGTTGCTCTTGAGCACAATCACCTTGCACATGAGCGTAACACCGGTGGAACGCGACCAGGCGTTGGCCAGGATACCATAATAATACGACAGGCCATAGTCGGTGTTGTAGTTCATCACCGTGCCCAGGGGATTCGACTTCGTTGACGTGCCCGACACGTGGAATCCGTTGGTACCGGCATCGTTCGAGGCGGCAAACAGGCAGATGTGGTTGGGGTGGCTGTCGCCAAAGTACTGGTTCACCACTTCGGCAATGTCGCCCGTGCCATCGTGGGGACCATATTGCCCTCCCCAACTGTTGCTCACCACCACCGGCATGCCCTTGCTGTCGGCATAGTTGCAGATTTTCTGGAACGAGTTGGCCAGATAGGTCTCGCTCAGGTCGCAGCCGGCCAGGTACAGGTCGGCGTCGGGGGCCATGCCGCCGTAGGTGGCGTTGGCATGGTCGTCGGTCACCGTGGTCGACGTGCCGTTGAGCACCACGCTCGAGCCGCCGGCCGTGGAGCTGGTGTGCGTGCCGTGGTCCTCCTGGTTGTCGTCGGTGGTGGGCTGCGAGGTGGTGATGGCGTTGCTCGTGCCGTCGCCATATTCATTGGCCGAATGGGAGTAGCCCGACGTAGTCACCACATAGGCGCGCTTGATGCGGCTGTTGCCGTTCTTGTCCTTGAAGGCCTTGTGCTGATAGTCGATACCCGAGTCAATCACGCCGAGCAGCACGCCCGTGCCGTCGTAGGCGTTGGGCAGTCCGGCGGCGCGCGCCGAGGCACTGTAGGTGAGCACATCGTCCACGTTGCTGCCCTGGCGGGCGGCGTTGGTGAGCGGACGGCACTTCTTGGCCACGTTGATGTGCGTCACGCGGCTCAGCTTGGCCACCGCGCGGATTTTGTCGACGGGAATCAGGGCGGTGTAGAGCGTGCCGTTGGAGAACTCACACTCAATCTCCACCCCCAGTGCCTCGAGGTCGCTCACCGCCGAGCGGTCGGTGACGCGCACAAAGGCCGACACGTAGCTCTTGCCTGCCTTCTGAACCGGCGAAGCAATGAAGCGCTCGTGCTTCCAGTCAATCACAAAGTCGTTTTTCTGACCCACCGAGGGCTGTTTAGCAATTGCCGCTGGCACATCCAGCGAGATGCGCCCTTCCTGCTCGTCGAGGAACATCTGGGTCGTCACCGACAGTTTGTTCAGCTCCTGCGCCACAACGGGCCACAGCGCCGACGCAGCCAGCAACAAGGAGCCAAGCAGCAACCTCTTGCACGGCGCGAAATGGATAGCGATTCTCATTTTTCTCTTACAATTAGAAATTAGAAAGTCGCAAAATTATACATTCAAAAGCAAACAAGCCAAATTCCACCCCTTAAAAAAAATCAAAAAATCATCAACCCCGCAATTCCGTCAGCCAACCAAGAACCGAGAACCGAGAACCAAGAACCGAGAACCGAGAACCGCATTGCGCCACTTATCACTTATTAGTTGACACTTATTTACTTGTTCTTGTGGCCTCCCCAAACACATCCTAAGGGGCTTTCCATTTGAATACAGAGTCATGTAGAGCCGCACCCTGGTGCGGCTGATGGCCGAGTCGAAGCCCAACCCACACTCATGCAAACGGCTGGCGCTAACGAAGTTACAAGCCGCTGCGTGCAGCGGCTCTACAGAGCGGCATCCATAGGGCCGCGGCCGCACCGCATCGCGAGTAGCCAGCACCGATGATGGACGGTGACCGAGTCATGTAGAGCCGCACCCCGGTGCGGCTGATGGCCGAGTCGAACGTAGAACCTGCCCCTGGGCCGGCCGCGGCCGCACCTCATCGCACCGCACGTCGGAGACATGCGGTGGTGGTGGGGCAAACCCGTCATCATTGTTAAAAAAGAACCATCCCTGTAACGCTCACGGCATCTCGCGGCGATTGAACGTCGCAGACGTTGCCCAACACGTGCGGGCAGGCAACCTCGCCGAGGTTGCATCGCCTTTCGGGATTCCGGCACCCCACATAGCCGCCCGCGCGGCAATGTGGGGCTTTCGGATTGGGGTTCCTCGCCGAGGAAACGCCACCGCGGCAACGAACGTCGCAGACGTTCCCTAATCAGAAAGCCCCATATTCGGAGCGCAGCGACGTATATGGGGAACAGCGACGTATATGGGGAAAACGAACCACATACATTCCATTCAAC
>JAFYCU010000268.1 GCA_017545095.1 Muribaculaceae bacterium
GCGAGCAATCGCGGCTCTTTTTCTATATAATAGCCTCTCTAGAAATTCTAGAACCTCTAGATTCTCTAGCGTTTATAGAAAAAGCCCCAGGGATTTGCGTCCCTGGGGCTTTTGGTGATTATTCCCATTCGATGGTTGCGGGTGGCTTGGAACTGATGTCGTAGCACACACGGTTCACGCCGCGCACTCGGTTGATGATCTCACTGCTCACCTGGGCCATAAAGTCATAGGGCAGGTGCGCCCAGTCGGCGGTCATGGCATCGGTGCTGGTGACTGCACGTAGCGCCACAGGATGCTCGTAGGTGCGCTCGTCGCCCATGACACCCACGCTGCGCACGGTGCTGAGCAATATTGCTCCGGCTTGCCACACCTTATTATATAGTGTCTCGCCATCGTCGCACACATAACGTTGCATGGCGCTGATGTAGATGTCGTCGGCATCTTGGAGGATGCGCACACGCTCTGGCGTGATGTCGCCGAGGATGCGCACTGCCAGGCCCGGGCCTGGGAATGGGTGTCGCATGATGAGTTTGTCGGGCATGCCGAGTTCGCGTCCCACGCGCCGCACCTCGTCTTTGAATAGCCACTTCAGCGGTTCACACAATTTGAGGTGCATTTTCTCGGGCAATCCACCCACGTTATGGTGGCTCTTGATTACTTTTCCGGTGATATTCAGGCTCTCGATGCGGTCGGGGTAGATGGTGCCCTGTGCCAGCCAACGAGCGTCGGTGATTTTCTCTGCCTCGGCGTTGAACACCTCCACGAAGTCGCGGCCAATGATTTTGCGTTTCTGCTCAGGGTCGGTAACACCTGCAAGGTCGTCGAAGAACTTCTTGCTGGCGTCGATGCCTCTCACGTTCAAGCCCATGCCGCGATAGTCGTTGAGCACGTTGTTGAACTCATTTTTCCGCAGCATGCCGTGGTCTACAAAGATGCACGTCAGTCTGTCGCCGATGGCTCGGTGCAGCAGCACTGCGCACACGCTCGAGTCGACGCCTCCGCTGAGTCCTAAAATCACGCGGTCGTCGCCCAGTTGTTGCTTTAGTTCCTCAACCGTGGTGCTCACCCAGGCCGCCGGGCTCCACTGCTGCTTGCTGCCGCAGATGTCCACCACGAAGTTGGCAAGCAGTTGTTTTCCCTGTGCGGTGTGGTACACCTCGGGGTGGAACTGCACGGCCCACACGGGCTGCTTGTCGCAGCGATAGGCTGCGTAGCGCACCTGTGCCGTTGAGGCGATAGCGTGGCAGCCGTTGGGGATGCTGGTGATGGTGTCGCCGTGGCTCATCCACACCTGCGAATCGTCGTCGATGCCGTGCAGCAGCGGGTCGTCGGTCAGCACCTGTGTGAGGTGTGCTCGGCCGTACTCTCGCGTGTCGGCCTTCTCGACGCTGCCCCCCAGCGTGTGCGCAATCAGTTGCGCGCCGTAGCAAATGCCCAGCACGGGCAGTTTACCCAGCAGCGGAGCGAGGTCGGGCTTAAACGCTTGCGGGTCGTGTACCGAGAACGGTGACCCGCTCAGAATCACGCCGATAACGTTGTCGTCGCCGACGGGGAATTTGTTATAAGGAAGGATTTCGCAGAAGGTGTTTAACTCTCTCACGCGCCGTGCGATGAGTTGTGTGGTCTGTGAGCCAAAGTCGAGGATAATGATTTTTTGTTGCATGTTGCCCAAATTTTTTGCAAAATTAGTGCAAGGCGAGTGAAAAACCAA
>JAFYCU010000269.1 GCA_017545095.1 Muribaculaceae bacterium
CAGGTCGGCCGCCGTGACCCTGTCGGTCTACGACATCCTGGGTCAGCGCAAGAGCATCACGCGCAACATCACGGGTAACTACATCGAGGATGTGGCCTACAACTCGCTCACGCGTTACGGCATGATCACGTTCACCTACCGTTTCACCACATTCAAGAAGGGCGAGCAGCCCAAGGGTCGCGACAATGACTGGGGTCCAGGCCGTGGCTTTGGCCCTGGTGGCCCCGGCGGTGGAGGCCGTGGCGGCTTCGGTGGCGGTCGCCGCCCCTTCTAACCCATTCACAAAGGGCTTCGCCAGATGGCGAAGCCCTTTGTGTTTATCAATCATCAGCCTCTTATTTGAACTAACTGTTGCGGGCGATGATGTATTGGAAAATGCGGCGCAGGGCGTCGATGTCGTTGCTGGGCGGGAGGATGTCGAGCAGGGCGTCGGCTTCACAGCGCAGGCGCTGCATGGTGTCGTAGGCATAGTCGATGCCGCCAGCACGCTTGGCAAACTCGACCAGGGTGTCGATGTCCTGAGCCGTGAGCTGTTCCTTGCGGGCCAGTGCCTGCATCGCCTCATGCTCGGGCAAGTCGGTACGCGACAGCGCATAGATGAGCGGCAGGGTGATTTTTCCCTCGCGCAAGTCGTTGCCCGTAGGCTTACCTACAGTGGTGTCGTCATAGTAATCAAAGGTGTCGTCCTTGATTTGGAAAACCAGTCCCAAGAGCCGTGCATAGTGACACAGCGCGTCGAGCTGCTGCTGGGGTGCATCGTTGACATATCCACCCACGGCCACACAACACTCAAACAAAGACGCGGTCTTCTTGCCGATAATGTTCATGTAGGTCGCCTCGTCGATGTCGCGGCTGCGCGCATTGTCATACTGGTTGATCTCGCCCAACGACAGGTCACCACCCATCAGTGCCAGTGCTTCGAGCACGCGAGCATCGCGGGCTTTGACGGCACAGCGCAACGCGCCGGTGACGAAAAAGTCGCCCACGAGCACCGCCACATGATTGCTCCACACGCTGTTGATGGTCTCCACGCCTCGGCGCTGCTGCGCCTGATCGATGACATCGTCGTGGATGAGCGAGGCGTTGTGCAGCATCTCGATGGCTGCACCGGCATTCAACACACGGTCGTTCACGCCACCAAAGATGCGACCGCTCAACAAGGTAAGCATAGGTCGCAACTGTTTGCCCTTGGTGGCGAGGTAACGTGCCACTATCGAGTTCATCAACACCGTGTCGCTGCGCAAGGTGTCCTCGATGATGGCATTGAGCCGTTGCAAATCGGCTGCCAAAGTCTGTTTGATATCGTCCAGTTTGACCATTTGTGCTGAAATCGGTGGCAAAATTACATAATAAATGGGTGATAAGCCGAAAAAACGCACCAAATATTTCGTAAATTGCGCAAAAAGTCCTAATTTTATCGTGTTTTTTGAAAACAGACCCATCATGCAAGCAAAAAAATTGCTCCTTTTGGACGCCTATGCACTCATCTTTCGGGCGTTCTATGCGATGATTCGCAATCCCTGCATCACCAGCACCGGAATCGACACCAGTGCCGTGTTCGGCTTTGTCAATATGCTTCAGGACCTGCTCAAGCGTGAGCAACCGTCGCACATTGCCGTCTGCTTTGACCCCGGCGGCAAGACCTTCAGGCATGAGGCCTACCCCGAGTACAAGGCCAACCGCGACAAGACGCCCGAAGGCATCCTCACAGCGGTACCTTATATCAAACGCATCCTCGCTGCCTACCGCATTCCAGTAATTGTAGTCGACGGCTACGAGGCCGATGATGTCATCGGCACGATGGCGCATATGGCTCAGGAACACGGGTTCTTCACTTATATGGTCACAGGCGACAAGGATTTTGGCCAATTGGTGACCGATCAAGTGAAAATCAACAATCCTGGCAAGAACGAGATACTGGGTGTCGAAGAAATCAAGGCAAAGTATGGCATCGACTCGCCACTGCAGGTGATCGACTTGCTGGGCTTGATGGGCGACACCGCCGACAACATCCCCGGCTGCCCCGGCGTGGGAGAGAAAACCGCCATCAAGCTCGTTCAGGAGTTCGGTTCCATTGAGAACCTGCTCGAGAGCACCGACCAGCTCAAGGGCGCCCTCAAAACCAAGGTAGAGAACAATGTGGAGCAAATCAAGTTCTCGAAGTTCCTCGCCACCATCAAGACCGATGTGCCCATCGCCTGGAACGAGGAGGCGTTGCGCCGCGAGCCTGCCGACCTCGAGGCCATGCGCCAGGTGTTCAATGAGCTGGAATTCCGCACATTCACCGCCCGCCTCATCGACCAAGGCGAGGCCAATGTGGGAATTGATGAATGCACAATGCATAATGCACAATGCACAATGCCTGCATCCCAACCGACACAACCGGCACCAGTTCCAGAACCAGCTCCGCGGCCGCATGCAGGCGAGCAACTATCCCTCTTCGATGAGCCAGCCACACCCTCTAGTATATCTAGCCCCTCTAGTTCATCTAGTACTTCTAGCCCACAACTCTCAATTCTCAATTCTCAATTTACCATGGTGAGCGACACCTATGCCGCCGAAGACCTTGTCAAGCGACTGTTGCAAGAGCCACAGGTGGGTCTGCACCTGGTAAGCATGGGCGAAGAGGCAATGCGCGGCATGCTGGTGGGCGTCGCCCTGTGCTCCGGCACCGACACCGCCTACTACCTGCCAATGGACGGCATGGGATTCATGCTGCAGGCGCTTGAGCCACTGTTCACGGGCCAGGCACGCATCGTCACCAACGACGTGAAGCGGCTGATGGTGATGCTCGACGTGGCGGGAATAAAAATGACTGCACCCTACTATGACGTCAGCGTGGCCCACTACCTGCTGCAGCCCGAACGCACCCACACCACCGCCGACATCGCCGCCGAACTGCTGCACCACACCGCCATGAGCGAGCAAGAGATCATTGGTGCCAAGGGGCGCAAGCAGTTGCCCCTGGATCAAGTGCCTGCCGAGCGCATGACACGCTGGGCGGGCGAACAGGCGATGCTGAATTTGGCGGCACAGCCCGTGCTAGACCAGCGCCTCGCCGACGAGGGCCTGACCCACCTGCTCACCGACATCGAGCTGCCGCTAGTGCAAGTGTTGGCACGCATGGAACTGGCAGGAGCGCGCATTGACGTAAAGGCGCTGAACGCCTATTCACTGACCCTGATGGAGCAAATCCACACGTTAGAGGAGGAGTGCCAGCAACTAGCTGGTGAACCATTTAACACTGCCTCACCCGCACAGGTGGGGCAAATCCTGTTTGACAAACTCCAACTCGACCCTAAGGCGAAAAAGACCAAGACAGGACAATATAGCACCACCGAGGAGATTCTTACTAAACTCAAGAGCCGACACCCCATCGTCGGAAAAATCCTGGACTTGCGCGGCAAGCGCAAACTGCTCAACACCTATGTCGACACATTGCCGCAGCTCATCAACCCGCGCACGGGCCGCATCCACACCACCTATAACCAGACGGTCACCGCCACGGGACGACTATCGAGCACCAACCCCAACCTGCAGAACATCCCCGTGCGCACCGACGAGGGCCGCGAG
>JAFYCU010000021.1 GCA_017545095.1 Muribaculaceae bacterium
AGACAAAAACTCGACTTTTACGCACCTATCGACGTGTTCAACAAAATTTTTCAGTAACTTTGCAACTCAATTATGCATTGACCAGTTGACTCCGCCACAGCTAAAATGACTACTGCCGATTTTGCCAATTCAATACTTTTGCGTAATTTTGCACGTTGCTTGAGGTCATTCGCCTAAAGCATCACCTATTTTGTTGCAAAAAACAAAGAGGCGTTATGCTATTCATTGTCAAATAAGTACCTGATAGCAATCAGCATAGCAGTTCCACGCTTCGAGTATGATAAGTCCCGCACCAAGGAACTGGGGGCGGGGAAAAAGAAACCGACCAGCTACACCTGTGAGTAGACCAACCACCAATACAGAACTTGACGACCGGTTGATTGTGAAGCACCTCCTGGCCCGCGACAGCGAAGTGACGGGGTGGTTCCTGTTCAAGAAATGCTACCCGCTGTTCAAAGCCCTTCACGACAGTAAGCACCCGGCCGGTTGCGACACCTGGGCCGACTTGGCCAAAGAAGTGTTTATCCAGCTGCTCACCCCCACCAAGAGCACTGGTCGATGCCCCCTCGAGAATTTTGAGTTCAAATGCAGCCTGACGATGTGGCTGAAAATCGTCACGCTCAACTTCTGCAACAGCTCGCATCACGGCGAAATCGACACCATCAGTCTGGATTTTCAACAAAATGATGACGACGATGATAGATTCCGCCCCTGGGAGCCCTCTTTACCCCCAGACAACACACGACTCGACACCCGCGATGTGGATGTGGTGCTGAGCATGGTCGACAACGAGCGCTACCGCGAGATGCTGCGACTGCAGCACATCGAGTTGCTCGACAACACTGAGATTGCAGAAAGAATGAACGTGAACATGGACAACTTTTACAACATCAAACGCCGCGCCAACGAGAAGCTCCGTCTTCTCACCGCGCAAGCGAGAAAGGAGGGCAAACTATGAACCATTCCACCCACAGCATCAGTGCCGAAATGTTAGGCGCATTCCTCGAGGGCAACCTCACGCCCGAGGAGTCGCTGCAATTCGAGCAGCTGCTGGCCGACAGCGAGCTGCTGCAGGCACTCACCGCCGAGGCCGCCACCACCGACATCGACTGGACCGACAAGGCACCCGACGAGCTGCACGACATGGACTGGCTGCACGACCTGGCCGAGCAGCACGACTGGGCCGACGACAGCCACATCGATGACGAGTGGTTGGAGGACGACATCGACGACAACCCCGCCTACGATGCCGATGAGCCGGACAGCGACGACTTTGGCGACATCATTTGATTGATGATTGACAACCGCAGCCTTTCACCTAATAGGCCACTCCATTCCCACCCAAACTGCTTGTATAAATTAAATCATCATTTCCACTCATATGCAACGACTTGTTTTTCTTTTGACCATCATGCTATTCTCAATGATAGCCAGTGCTAACACCCACACCTTGATTGCCGCTATCAACCATTATGACCGCTGCCCCAATGGAAGTGCCCAAAGCGCACTCTCGTTCAGCATCTCCGAGGCCAAGAAGATGAAAAAATTCATGAGCAAAAACAAGCGATCGCAAACCGTGACACTGCTTGCCGATGAACACGCCACCCACGATGGCATCCTCGGGCAGTTGACAAAATTGTGCGGGGAAGCGCAAAACGGCGACCGCATCTTTTTCTTCTTTATGGGTCACGGAGCCGGCAACGGCAGTTTTTGCGCTTGGGACAAGGACTTCAGCACTATGCAAATGATGAAAATATTCGCCACATCGAAGGCAAGCCAAATCTTCGTGTTTATCGATGCTTGCTACTCAGGGTCGGCTGAACAACAGTACCGACTGTTTGAGCAATACAACGACATCAATCCTCAAGTGGTGTTTTTCGCATCGAGCGCGGCCAACGAGAGAAGCTGGGTAGATTCTGAAAACTCTATCAACGTCAACAACTATTTCACTCGAGGTGTGTCGAACGCGCTGCATGGTGCATGCGACAAAAATCAGGATCGAGCTGTAACCATCGAGGAGTTGTACAACTATGTTTTCCAATATGTTACGGAACGCAGCGAAGGCATACAACACCCCAAGCTGGTTACCTCGGCAAAAAATAATAACAACAGCATTGTGATCAGTTGGTGATAGAATAACGTGCTGAAACCACTCTCTATCATGACAAGCATGATTGTTCAACACCCTAAACACTTGAAGAAAATGAAAACCAATTCACCATCTGCATCAATCGATTTGTCATCAGTAACAATTGAGTCACCCATTGTCAATGAAAAACTCAAAGCTGCCATTTCGCATATCGCGATTCTAGGCAGCATAGGAGGTCTGGCCAAATATGCCACTGGACGTTTCTTCAGTTCGTTGCACAGCGATGACGACACTCCCGAAGCCATCACCAATACACCCGTTGGCGATGCCACAGAGCCCACCGCCAGCTCTGCTGGAACGACTCAGGAGATGGCGCAACAGGAATCGGAACAACCCGTGGAGTCTGCCAGCACGGAAACAGCCCTGATCGACGAGCCAATTTCCACACCTACTGAAACGTCCCAGCCCCATGACCTCGCCGCCCACGATGTGAACGCAGCCATGCCGAACGCCGGAGCTGGGCTTGACCCGGCCAGCGTGCGTGTGGGACAGGCACCCAGCATCGAGCGCAACGTAATCTCGCAGCCGCACGACCTCGCAGCCAACGACGTGAACGCCGCCATGCCGAACGCCGGAGCTGGGCTTGACCCGGCCAGCTTGCGTGTGAGACAGTCACCCAGCATCGAGCGCAACGTAATCTCGCAGCCGCACGACCTCGCAGCCAACGACGTGAATCCCGCCATGCCGAACGCTGGAGCAGGGCTTGACCCGGCCAGCGTGCGTGTGAGACAGACACCCAGCATCGAGCGCACCGTAATCTCACAGCCGCACGACCTCGCAGCCCAAGACGTGAATGCCGCCATGCCGAACGCTGCCTTGGGTCTCGACCCGCAGAGTGTGCATGTGGGACAGACACCGAACATCAAACGCACCGTGCTCTCGCAGCCACACGACCTCGCAGCCAACGATGTGAATGCCGTCATGCCGAACACCGGCATGGGTCTCGACCCAAATGCCGTGCAGGTTCCTGAGATGACAATCCAACAACCGCAAGACCTAGCAATGAACCATACCAGCGAAGTCGAGAACGAAATCCCAGCCGCAACAGCAGTTTCCGAAGCCAACGATAAAGAGGCCATTGTGACCGATTTGTCGGACCCCACCGACACCGTGGCCAAGAACTGGCTGGAACGAAACGGACTCACACCCTTCGGCTACGACGAAATCAACTACGAAGGACAATTGTGCCCAGTAGCCTATCTTGCAGATGATCGGTACAATGTTTATTATCTTATCGATAGCGACAGCAATGGCGTGTTTGATTTGATTTTGGACAAAAACTTCAATATGGTTGATTATGACTACAGCGACAAAGACATATATGGAAAAAGCGTGGGGTTGATGACCGAAGATGTGGCCGTGATGGTTCATGAACTAGACGACGATGATTACATAGCACCCACCGGTTTTCTTGACGGAAATCATAGCGGACCATTAAGTTTCGTTGCCCCTGAATACCGGCATCTTCTTGATAATAACCTCAACGATGTCGCCCAAAACGACAAGCTGGACACCGACTCTGAGAACGATCACGACATTGACCTCGAAGACATTCTACATCACGACATCTAATCACCCAAAGTGTCACCACACTCGCACTTCCGCGATGTTCCATCAAGAGAGTCGACATTTGGCAGGATAGGAGAATTTTATCCGCACAAAACGCTTATTATCAAGCGGATAGTATGTTATTTGTGGATTAATTTTCGAATTTATTAAAACCATAAACTATTACTATAATAAATAGAAGTTAGATAATTGTTTATCAGGTTGTTTTGAACTACATATAAAGAATCAGTGCCAATTCGGGGGTGTGACCTGAATTGGCACTGATGAGCTTAGTGGTTGGAGGGGTTAGCTATACTGGTTTTTGATTTTCCTTCGTCCGTTTACATCCCGGGGGCTGCGACCCCGGCTATGATTTGTCGCCCTTTCAGGACTTGCTGTGGACAACTGCGCGATAATTTCAAAATGAATATGAGGTGCGGGTGTTGCAACGCTGTTGCGCAAAGAAATTCAAAAAAATGGCTCTTGCTGGGCGTTGGCTCGTGATTTTTGAGTAATTTTGCAGTCGAAAATTTTGACCATTTTATGCAAAACATTAGAAATGTAGCGATTATCGCTCACGTGGACCATGGAAAGACAACCTTGGTCGACAAGATGTTGGCGGCGGGCCATCTGTTCCGCGAGGGTCAGCAGGTGGGCACTCAGATTCTGGACAGCAACGATCTGGAACGCGAGCGCGGCATCACTATTTTGTCGAAAAACGTGTCGATTGACTACAACGGATATAAAATCAACATCATCGACACGCCTGGGCACAGCGACTTTGGTGGCGAGGTGGAGCGTGTGCTGAACATGGCCGACGGCTGCCTGCTGCTGGTGGATGCCTTCGAGGGTCCCATGCCGCAGACGCGCTTTGTGCTGCAGAAGGCCATCGAGATAGGCTTGAAGCCCATTGTGGTGATCAACAAGGTGGACAAGCCCAACTGCCGTCCCGACGAGGTGCAGGAGCAGGTGTTTGAGCTGATGTGCAACCTCGACGCAACCGAGGAGCAGCTCGACTTCCCCACCGTGTTTGGCAGCGCGAAGAACGGCTGGATGAGCATGGACTGGCAACAGCCGTCGACCGACATCACGGCGGTGCTGGAGGCGATCATCGAGCATATCCCCGCGCCGCAGGTGATTGAGGGTGAGCCGCAGATGCTCATCACGTCGCTGGACTACAGCCCCTATGTGGGCCGCATCGCCATTGGCCGCGTGCACCGCGGCACGCTCACCGACGGCATGGAGGTGGGCTTGTGCCAGCGCGACGGCACGGTGAGTCGGCAGAAGATCAAGGAGCTACGCACCTTCGAGGGCATGGGCCAGACCCACGTCGCAGAAGTGGGCTGCGGCGACATATGCGCCATCGTGGGCCTGGAGAGCTTCGAGATTGGCGACACAGTGACCAGCGTAGCGGCTCCCGAGCCGCTGCCGCGCATCGCCATCGACGAGCCCACGATGTCGATGCTGTTCACCATCAACGACTCGCCATTCTTTGGCAAGGACGGCAAATATGTGACCTCGCGCCACATCTGGGACCGCCTGCAACGCGAGCTCGACAAGAATCTGGCGCTGCGCGTGGAGCGCACCCAGGGCGAGGATGCCTGGCTGGTGTATGGCCGCGGCGTGCTGCACCTGAGCGTGCTCATCGAAGAGATGCGCCGCGAGGGCTATGAACTACAAGTGGGTCAGCCGCAGGTGATTGTCAAGACCATCGACGGCGTGAAATGCGAGCCCATCGAGACGCTCACCATCAACGTGCCTGAGGAGTACTCCAGCAAGATGATCGACATGGTGACGCGCCGCAAGGGCGAGCTCACGCTCATGGACACGCAGAACGACCGCATCCACCTGGAGTTCAAGATTCCGTCGCGCGGCATCATCGGCCTGCGCACCAACGTGCTCACGGCGAGCGCCGGCGAGGCCATCATGGCCCACCGTTTCCTGGCCTACGAGCCGTGGAAGGGTGAGATCACGCGCCGCGTGAACGGTTCGCTGATTGCCATGGAAGGCGGCACAGCCTTTGCCTATGCCATCGACAAACTCCAAGACCGCGGCCGGTTCTTCATCTTCCCGCAAGAGGAAGTGTATGCCGGCCAGGTGGTGGGCGAGCACGCAAAGGAAAAAGACCTGGTGATCAACGTGACCAAGAACAAGAAACTTACCAACATGCGCGCCACCGGCGCCGACGAGAAGGTGCGCATCATCCCGCCCATCGTGTTCAGCCTGGAGGAAGCACTGGAATATATCAAGGCCGATGAGTATGTGGAGATCACGCCGTCGCACATCCGCATGCGCAAGATCATCCTCGACGAGCTGGAGCGCAAGCGCCAGGCCAAAGCCGCCGGACGCGACGAAGAATGACGCTTGACGAAAGAATAATTTGCACAGTACGGAAAAAGTCCGTAACTTTGCAGCCGCAAAAGCCCGCGCAGCACGCAGGCACCACGGACCCGTAGTTCAATGGATAGAATAAAGGATTCCGGTTCCTTCGATTGGGGTTCGACTCCCCACGGGTTCACTATAAGAGTTTACAAATAACTCAACTAAACAACTGATTATCAGATTGTTGGCAAAACTTTCTGATAATTGGTTGTTCTATTTTTGGTGACTTTTTGGTGACTTTTTGGCGACTTATTGTCGCGTTAGCCAATTTTTGGCGACCAGAAATGGGGGGTTGTGAGGTTGTAGGTTGTGGCCGATTTCCCATGGCGGTGGCTTCAACCGCTGAATAACGGCCTAGCAGCAAAAAAAGCTTTTCATCTTGCCAATTAACAGCATCAACGGGGCAAATTGCTCCACTTTATAGAGGAAAGATAGCAACAATTATTGGAATATCATCATCATTATATGGGAAAACGTCCCTACGGGCAAAATTCATTGCTGCGTTCGTTGTGGCTTGGGTGCGATGAAATTGGCCGCAAAACCGGTTGAAACATGCTGCCGCTATGAGCATGAATATGGTGGTGAATGGCGGGTTGTAATGTTAATCTTGTGAAAAAAATTGCGTGTGTAAATAATTATGACTAACTTTGCAAAACTTAACTAATAACTTAATCATCAAAACTCTTAATAATGGCAAAAATCAGAGGTGCTGTAACAGTCAACACCGAGCGCTGCAAGGGCTGCAACCTGTGTGTGGTGGCTTGCCCGAAGGGTGTGCTTGCGTTGATGCAGAAAGAAGTGAACAACCGTGGTTACCACTTTGCCCACATGGCAAATCCCGATGAGTGCATTGGATGCTCAAGCTGTGCGCTTGTGTGTCCCGATGCGTGCATCGAAGTGTACCGCGTGACCGAGAAATGAATGCCTCCAGTGGCAAGTGTATTAACTGATTAATCCCCAAAAAACTTAAAACTACAATGAACGATAAAGTAATGTTGATGAAGGGTAACGAGGCCTTGGCGATGGCAGCCATCCGTTATGGTGCCGACGGCTACTTCGGCTACCCCATCACCCCTCAGTCGGAAGTGCTTGAGAAGCTGGAGGAGGAGATGCCTTGGGAAACGACCGGCATGGTTGTTCTGCAGGCCGAGAGCGAGGTGGCAGCAATTAATATGGTGTATGCCGGTGCCTCGTGCGGCAAGGCAGTGTTCACATCGACGTCGAGCCCTGGCTTCAGCCTGATGCAGGAGGGAATGAGTTATATGTGCGCCAGCGAGGTGCCTGCCCTGGTGATCAACGTGATGCGTGGCGGCCCGGGTCTGGGCACCATACACCCCTCACAGGCCGACTACTTCCAGGCATGCAAGGGCGGCGGTCATGGCGACTACCACCCCATCGTGCTTGCTCCCGCCAGCGTGCAGGAGATGGCCGACTTTGTGGCCCTGGGCTGGGACCTGGCGTTCAAATACCGCTGCGTGTCGCTCATCCTGGCCGACGGCTTGATTGGCCAGATGATGGAGAAGGTGGTTCTTCCCGAGCAGCGTCCGCGCCGCACCGAGGAGGAAATCCGCCGCCAGTGCCCGTGGGCTGTGATGGGCCGCGAGGGCATGCGCCCCAAGAACATCATCACCTCGTTGGAGCTTGACGACGACAAGATGGAGGCCAACAACCACCGTTTCCAGGCCACCTACCGCGAGATTGAGAAGAACGAGGTACGCTGCGAGCTGGTCGATACCGACGACTGCGACTACCTGATGGTGGCCTTCGGCTCGATGGCCCGCATCGGCATGAAGGTGATGGAGATGGCCCGCGAAGAGGGCATCAAGGTGGGTCTTGTTCGCCCCATCACGCTGTGGCCGTTCCCCAGCAAGCAGATTGCCGAGGTGGCTCAGCACGTGAAAGGCATCCTCGTGCCCGAGTTGGCTGCTGGCCAGCTCATCGAGGACGTGAAACTGGCCGTGGAGTGCAAGGTGCCCGTGGCCCACTTCGACCGACTGGGCGGCAACGTGCCCTCGCCCGAGGAAGTGCTCAAATCTCTGAAAGAACAACTCGTTAAAGCTTGATTACCATGACTGAGAACAATATCATCAAACCTGAGAATAGGGTTTACAAACGCCCGTCGTTACTCAACGAGGCTCACATGCACTACTGCCCGGGCTGCAGCCACGGTGTGGTGCACAAACTGGTTGCCGAGGTCATTGAGGAGCTCGGTCTGCAAGAGAAAACCATCGGTGTGTCGCCGGTGGGCTGCTCGGTGTTTGCCTACAACTACATCGACGTTGACTGGCTCGAGGCCGCCCACGGCCGCGCCACCGCCATGGCCACCGCCGTGAAGCGCCTGATGCCCGACAAGGCCGTGTTCACCTATCAGGGCGACGGCGACTTTGCCGCCATCGGCACCTGCGAGAGCATCCACGCCTGCAACCGTGGCGAGAGCATCGTGATCATCTTCATCAACAACGCCATCTACGGCATGACCGGTGGCCAGATGGCACCGACCACGCTGCTGGGACAGAAGACCGCCACGTGTCCCTATGGCCGCCGTGCCGACCTGAACGGCTATCCGTTGTCGATCACCCCGCTGCTGGCACAGCTCGACGGCACGCGCTATGTGACGCGCCAGAGCGTGCACACGCCCGCCAACGTGAACAAGACCAAAAAGGCCATCAAAAAGGCTTTCCTCAACAGCATGGAAGGCAAGGGCACCTCGGTGGTGGAGGTGGTGAGCACCTGCAACACCGGTTGGAAACTCTCGCCCGAGAAGGCCAACAAGTGGATGGAAGAGAATATGTTTGCCAAGTACCCCCTGGGTGACTTGAAGGATAATGACGCTAAAAAGGACTGAACAACATGAAAGCAGAAATAATCATTGCAGGATTTGGCGGACAGGGCGTCCTCTCGATGGGTAAGATTCTCGCCTACTCGGGACT
>JAFYCU010000270.1 GCA_017545095.1 Muribaculaceae bacterium
GACGTTCATCAAGCCAAGAGGCAAACGCACCGCGATAGGGCAATGCCGACACCACAAGGGTGTGGCACGACACATCAATCACATCAAGCAAAGCCGAACATATATACTTGGCTCCGCCCTGCACTTTGCCCATATTCACCGTGGAGCAATGAAGCATCACATCGGTGTTGAAAGTGAATTGAGCCAGAGCTTGAGCCAACTGTTCCTTATCAACACGTGTGCGTTGAGCAATGGCCATGGCACGCTGCAACTCCATTTGCTCCATTCGGTCATGGAGCGGACGCTTCAGAAATTCCGGAGCATAGAACAAGGCCAATTTTGCCAGTGCCTTGATTTTACTGTTCATCTATGAGTTGGCTGATGGTTGTGAATGAATCGCCAGCCGCCACAGCCTGCTGGGCAAAGCGTTGCAAGTGTCGTACCGAATAGGGCGTTGCCAGCTTGGGATGGCCCAGCACGGTGAGCAACTGAGAATCGTGATGCTGACGATAGGCTTCGGGTAAGAATTTGATTTTGAATCCATCGATTGTCGCCTGACAGAACTGCCTGCTGGTGAGCCGTGCCACAATGCTTTCGTTGGTGGTCTTCACGGCAAAGCCATCTCCCCATGTGCGGTGTTCGGGACGCTTCAGCAGCTTGTTGGCCACGAGCTGCCAGTGAAACACCGGCGACACGTTGTGCATGGTGATGGGGAACTCCCAAAAACCACCATTCGGGTTCGCAACACATATATCATCGTCGAAGCGATAGAAATCGGCATGGGGTGCTTGCGAGTAATCATACTGCTGCTGAGGGGAATCATAGGTTGCACCCGGACATACCGACGAGTCGGCAATCAGTCCTGTTGCATCGAATATTTTAGTGAGCATCGATGTGGGTTGAGCCGAGAACCCGCCAGCACGCAGGGCTGTAGTCTTCTTTCCGATAGTGCTATCGAGCAGTTCCTTGGCCTGAGCGGTTAGGTCGATGGCATAGCTCAGTTCCAGGTCACTCATCTTGTAGTGCTTATGGTCAAGCCGCCACTCGCCGCCTTCCCATGCGGAGTAGGCCCAATGAGGATGTATGTGCAACTGCAAATCGTGTCCTTGGGCTTGCAACTCAACAAGGTGAGCCGACAGCTGGTCGAAATGCTGCCCCAATTCGGCATGACCGATGCTCAGTTGCTTGGTTCGCAACAAATAGGTGGCATCGACAAAGATGGTGAACCGGGCGCCTACACCGCTCACAGCATCGTTGAGCTGCTGCATTGGCTTCACCAAGCAGTTCTCCACCGAACCCGTTCTGCTACCCAGAAAGAGCTCATAGTCAAGCGTGAGCAATATCTTCATTGTCGGTTGACTTCTCGTTCTTTTACTTGCCTTGCATCAAGTTGAAAACATCTTCCACGGTTTTGCAATTGCGCAATTCACCCGGCGTGATGGCCTTGCCAAAACTTGCTTTGATATAGGCCATAATCGACATTCCCGTGAGCGAGCTCCACTCGTCTAATTCGTGGAATACGGTATTGGCCTGGATCTCTTCGGGGTCGGTGTCGTCGAACTGCTCGGCAAAACCTGCCACAAATTCTTCTAAGTTCATTTTTCAGATATTTGATGATTGATTCTTTACAATTATTGCGTGTAGCGATGGAGTGCTCTCCATGCTCATTCAGCTTCTTGACTGGTGAACGTGAGCACAGTGCCGGCCCACGACAGGCCCACGCCGAAGCCGGCAATCATCACCGTCATGCCCGGCTGGATGACGCCGCTGTCGAGTGCGTCGCGCAGGCCAATCATCACCGTCGACGACACGGTGTTGCCCGTATGCTCAAGGGCTACGTGGAATTTCTCCTTGGGCAACACTGCAATCTTGCGGATGGTGTTGAGCATGAACTTGTTGGCCTGGTGAAACACATAGTAGTCAATCTGCTCCTTGGTCAAACCATGCTTCTCGAGCAGTTGGTCGATCATGGCAGGAACAGCATCGAGGGTGAAATTGAAGATGGCTCCCCCGTTCATATACAGATAGTCGTCGTGCCACATGTGCTCCTGATCATCGGTCACGAAGTGCCCGGTGGGCTGGCGATGCCGCGCCGCACCGGTTTTCACAATCAGGTGATTGGCTCCGCTGCCATCGGTACCCATCACAAACTGCCCGATGCGTGCCATACCCTCGGTCGACACCACACAGGCAGCGGCACCGTCGCCAAATATCGAGCGGTTGCTCTTGTCGGTCGGATGCAGATATTTGTTATAAGTCTCGGCAGTGAGCAGCAGCACATTGTGTGCTATGCCCGTATCCACGAGCGCGCTGGCCACGGCAAGGCCGTAGACACAGCCCGAACAACCCAGGTTGTAGTCGAAAGCCCCGACGCTGGTGGGAATGCCCAAGCGGTGTTGCAGCAAGCACGCTGTCGAGGGCAGGAAATAGTCGGGACTTTGGGTGCACAGCATCACGAAGTCGATGTCGCCGGCACTGATGCCATGCTCGTCAAAAAGCTTGCGGGCAGCTTTCTCGGCCATGTCGCCTGCCGTTTCATCGGCAGCGGCCACATGACGGCAGTCCACACCCACCTTCTTCGCCACCTTCTCCACGCTCCATTCTGGGAACTCGGCCACCAACTCCTCGTTGGTCACCACGCGCTCAGGCAGATAATAGGATATAGCTTTGATATATGCCATGACAATCTCGGTTGATTTCAAGCCGCAAAGGTAGTAAATAATTCAGAACTGGCAATCATCCCTTAACAATTATTTAAGTTTAACATATCATAAAGACATTCACGATGAGCCTACAAAAACACGCATAAAAATTGTTTTTCGGCATTTTTCTTGGTCATGTCAATATTTTGCAGTAAATTTGTGGCGGATAACCATCATGCATTGCCAACCATGGTGCACGATGTGTGTCCAAACCATGACCATTCATAAACTTATATCAATATGAGTAAAAAGACCCTTCTACTTGGCGACGAGGCATTGGCCCTGGGTGCATTGCACGCCGGGCTCACCGGGGTGTATGCCTACCCCGGAACGCCGTCGACCGAAATCACTGAGTTTATCCAGCAACACCCGCTGGCTCGCGAGCGCGGCGTGCACAGCACCTGGAGCGCCAACGAAAAGACGGCCATGGAGGCCGCCATCGGCGCATCGTTTGCCGGCAAACGCGCCCTGGTGTGCATGAAGCACGTGGGCATGAACGTGTGTGCCGACGCCTTTGTCAACTCGGCCATGACCGGAGCCAACGGCGGCCTGGTGGTCACCGCTTGCGACGACCCGTCGATGCACTCGTCGCAGAACGAGCAAGACTCACGCTTCTATGCCGAGTTTGCCATGATGCCCTGCTTCGAGCCATCGTCGCAGCAGGAAGCCTACCGCATGATTGGGCAGGCCTACGACTTCTCGGAGCAGTTCCACATCCCCGTGCTCATGCGCATGACCACGCGCATGGCCCACTCGCGCGCCGTGGTCGAGACCGGCGACGTGCGCGAGGAGAACGAGCTGCACTTCCCCGACAACCCGCGTCAGTGGGTGCTCCTGCCCGCCAACGCCAAGGTGCGCAACGTGCAGCTCATCAAGGACTATGCCGAGTTTGAGCACCAGAGCGAGGTGATGGGCAACAACATCTACTTCGACGGCACCGACCGCAGCATGGGCATCATTGCCTGCGGCATTGCCTACAACTACCTGATGGAGAACTTCCCCGACGGATGTCCCTACCCCGTGCTCAAGATCTCGCAATACCCGCTGCCCAAGGCCATAATTCGCCGCTTGGCAGCCGAGTGCAAGAGCATTCTGGTGATGGAAGAAGGCCAGCCGCTGGTGGAGATGCGCCTGCAAGGCGTGCTCGCCACGCCGGTGCCCATCAAGGGTCGGCTCGACGGCACGCTGCCGCGCACTGGCGAACTCACGCCCGACTGTGTGCGCCAGGCTGTGGGGCTGCCCGAACTGCCCCGTGGAGCCGCATCGCAGGTCACCGTGCCGCGTCCGCCAGCGCTGTGCCAGGGCTGCGGACACCGCGACTTCTACACCGCTTTAAATAATGTGCTCAAGCCCATCGAGAGCGCACGCGTGTTCAGCGACATCGGTTGCTACACACTGGGCTGGCTGGCTCCGTTCCATGCCTTCCACACCTGCGTGGAGATGGGTGCCTCGGTGACCATGGCCGTGGGTGCTGCCAACTCGGGCGTGCATCCCGCCGTGGCCGTGATTGGCGACTCCACCTTCACCCACAGTGGCATGACGGGCCTGCTCGACGCTGTGAACAGCAAGGCCAACGTCACCATCTGCATCAGCGACAACCTCACCACCGGCATGACCGGCGGACAGGACTCGGCCGGCACCGGACGCCTCGAGAGCATCTGCACCGGACTGGGTGTGGAGCCCGAGCATGTGCGCGTGATCATCCCGCTGCCCAAAAACTACGAGGAGATGCAGCGCGTGATCAGCGAGGAAATCAACTATCGTGGCGTGAGCGTGGTCATCGCCCGCCGCGAGTGCATACAAACCGCCAAGCGCCACGCCGCGCAGATGCGCAAAGACAGCAACGTTCCTAACCTGAAATCCCCGCAAAGACAATGAAGCAAGATATCATCCTGTGCGGTGTGGGAGGACAAGGCATCCTCTCCATCGCCACGGTCATCGGCTGGGCCGCCCTCGACCAGAACCTCTACCTCAAGCAGGCCGAAGTGCACGGCATGAGCCAGCGCGGAGGCGATGTGCAGAGCAACCTGCGCATCAGCTCCGACCCCATCCACAGCGACCTCATCCCCCTGGGCGGCTGCGACCTGATTGTGTCGCTCGAACCCATGGAGGCCTTGCGCTACGTGCCTTACCTGAAGCCTGGCGGATGGATCATCACTGCATCCACACCGTTTGTCAACATCCCCAACTACCCCGAGATGGATGCTGTGAACGCCGAGCTTGACAAGGTGGGCAATGTGATTCGCCTCGACGTGGAGGCCATCGCCAAGGAGGTGAACTCGCCCCGCAGCGCCAACATGGTGTTGCTGGGAGCCACGGCCTCGGTGCTCGACATCCTGGAGCCCGACAAACTCATCGAAGGCATCACCAACGTGTTTGGCCGCAAGGGCCAGGCCATCGTCGACACCAACATCGCCGCCTTCCGCGCCGGCTACGACCGAGCCGCACAGCACGGCTAAGCCACACTGCTTTCAACCACACCGCCCTCGGTGGTTCCCCTTCGACCTCACCACGAGCCCAGAAGAAACCACCGGGGGCATTTTTTTGCAAAGTCCTGTAGAGCCGCACCCTGGTGCGGCTGATGGCCGTGTCACTGTAGAGCCGTCATACATGGCGGCTCCGATGGCCGAGTCAACCGAATGGTTCCGCCGCCTGTAGAGCCGCTGCACGCAGCGGCTTGTAACTTCGTTTGCGCCAGCCGTTTGCGCGATGAGGTTCCGTTTTGACCCGGTCGAAGTTACAAGCCGCACCATGGTGCGGCTCTACAGGAAGGCGGTAAGCCCCTACTTCAGGAGAGGTTTGGGGAGGCTCACACCGGCAGGGGACGGTTGGGGTCGTGTAGAGGGGCAAGGTGAAATTCTACGGAACGCGCACAGCACGGACGACCCCCCCACGTTCGCGCATGAGGTAGCTGAATGTGAAGCCCATACAGTAAGCACGGTCGACGTATTGCGATATGAGCATGCGCGACCAGTACCCTTTGCCGCCGGGCCAGTAGCCTACCATGCCGGCCTCTGCAGGAAGGAAGATGGTATTGCCGTTCGGACCAGTTACCAAATGACCATTCACTCCATTGCGCTTCGTCTCTTGCCATGTGCACTTGTACTGAAGCTCGGTAATCTGATCCCAGGATGGAGA
>JAFYCU010000271.1 GCA_017545095.1 Muribaculaceae bacterium
ATTGGCCTTACAGGCCGTCTTTGCGGAACTTGCGAAAGTTGAATTATTAACCCCATAAAATTTTCAAGTTAATGAGCGAAAACAGAGAGAGACAAAACGAGGAGCTGCAGGCGCTTGTAGCGCGCATGCGCGAGCAGGGCCTAAATGCCGAGGTTGCCGACGTGCCCGTGCCCGTGTGCAGCTGCCCTGTGCAGGCCGGCATCCCCACGCCTTTTGGCGACATGGTGGCCGAGGACTATGTGATGGTGCCCCGCAGCCTGCTGGGCGACCACCCCCTGTTCGTGTTCCCCGTGCGTGGCGAGTCCATGCGCGATGCCGGTTTTCACGACGGCGACAACCTGCTGGTGGAGCTGGATGTGATGGTGAACGACGGCGACACGGTGGTGTGCTCCATCGACGACGAGTACACGGTGAAGACGTTCTTCACCGACGATGATGGTGTGCACTGGCTGGTGCCCGCCAACGATGCTTTCGACCCCATCTGCCTCTCCGAGCAGTTCCGTGTGGTCGTCGTGGGGCGCGTGCGCCATGTGCTGTCGAGGCTGGGGCGCTCGTCGTATCGCGAGCTGGCGCAGCGCGTGAAGCAGAAGGCGAAGGGCAGCGCGGCAGCTGCGCCCACGGTGGCATCGCCCCTCGATGGGGGGCTGCTGGCACCCTTTGCCAAGGCCATGGGGCGCGTGCAGGAATACATGTGGGCACAGAGCGCGTATGCGGTGCTGTTCTGCGAGCTGCGCGACCACCACAACTATCCCAACAACATGAGCTTGTTTGGGCGTGAGGCCGACGCGCTGGCGACGCAACGGCGATGGAAGCACCATTGTGCTGAGAAGACAATCGGCGATGCCTTCCGGCGCAACGACTTCCTGCTCCATCATGTCGACGAATGGGCTGACATCAACGCACCGGCACGTGCCAGGAAGCTGCAGCAACAATTCCATCTGGCTTGTCAGATAGAGTGAGCAGTGCCGCCAAAAGTGCCGCCCAAAGTGCCGCCCAAAGTGCCGCCCAAAGTGCCGCTTTTCAAAAAATAGTGCAACCTTTGCAACCTTTTCTGCAACCTTGTACCCCGCACTCTTTGCGGGGCTTTTTTTTTGTGCCTAATTTTGCGGCATGGATGGCCATCCAAAGTAAAATTAACAATTAAAAATAAAAGAATTATGGAACTGATTTGCAGAATCCTGAAGCAGCACCCGCTGCAGACGCGGCAGTACACCGACCGCAACGGTCAGCCGCAGTCGATTACCACGATGGGTTTCAACTTCGTCAGTGGTGCCGACACCTTCTATGCCGAACTGACCGACGAGAAAGCCGTGAAGTGTGGCACCTGTGACC
The DNA here is from genome assembly GCA_017545095.1 of Muribaculaceae bacterium. The sequence goes on from JAFYCU010000271.1 coordinate 1,333, forward strand.
CCTCGTATTTCTACAAGGTAGACCTCTCGCTTCGCGCTGACTCTTGGAACGACAACCAGGGCAACACGCGCTACTCCACCCGCCTTTACATCAACCGCATAGCCATGCTTTGAACTATGGACGAAGATTTGACTTTAGAAGAGAAGGAGGCATTGGCCGAAATGCTGCGCCAAGGCTTCGAGCTCGCCCTGAAAATGGAGAGCTGCATCACGAAGAAACATCATATTCCCGTGGTCATGTCGGCTTGTGCCTGGATATTGGAGAAGAGCAGGCGCGTGGCCCCCGAAAATGCGAAGGACGAATTCATGGGTGGCTTGGCACGCCTCATGACGGTATGCGGAAACTGTATTGAACAATTCGAAAAGAAAGAAAGGGAACGCCATGGCACAGACGAATGAATCGTGGTATCATATTTCCCTCACCTGCAATATTGATACCTGCTCGGAAATTTTAAGCACATTAGCACAATTAAACACCGACACCTATGGAAAAGTCAATCTCTACAGCTGCGAACGTCCCGACGATGCCCCCCACACCGAAGGACAGTCCAGCCAAGACATCCGACCGTTCGGAGCACCCGACTAAGAGTGAATACCCCCTGCGCATGCGGGGGGTGCTCACCGTGCTCAACGAGGCGAACGACTGCGAGTTCCGCGCCCAGCGCTCCACTGGCGAGAGCACCCAGCGCGTCATCAGCAAGAGCGGTGATGCGAAACTCTACCAGACCACCGGCAAGAAGCCCCAGATGGTGGCCCACCTCACCACCCGCGCCGACGCTACCGACCCCATCAGCGACCTCTACGACCAGCTCGACAAGATGGCGGCCAAGCAGCAGCCGAAGACGGCCAAGCAGCGCCCCCAGCGCGAGCGCGTGCTGATGGACGAAGGCGGCGTGAAAGTGACGATGAGCAAGGCGGCGAAGCGGGTGACGGTAACGATGAATATTAACATGGCCGAAACGCCACATTATCAACAACATCTTCTTAAACTCTTTACACAAGTACAACAATGCTTTCTTACCAACGAACTTTCTTTACTGCAACTGAGGAGCTGACCGCCGAACTGTTCAGCCAGCTCATCATCAGCGACACGGTGAACAAAACCATCGCCACGCTGCGCCAGCTGAAGGAGCACGCCGCCACCATCGAGGCGGCGGGCGTGGAGGAGGAACAGCCCAAGGCACAGCAAATGCGCAAGGATGCCGACCGACTGAAACGCTCACTCCCCAAAATCATCTGGCAAGCCACCTTCGAAGAGTCAATGTCGGCCTCTGGCAACAAAGGGCGTTGGCGCAAGCAAGGTGCCGCCGTGCTCAACGGCCTCTTCATGCTCGACATCGACCATGTGGCCGACCCCCACGCCCTGTGGCAGGGCTGGATTGACACCGAGCAGGCCGAGCACCCCATCGGCGGTGGCACCCCTGGCGACTACTACCGTGCGTTTGCCGACAGGCACGGCATCGTGCTGGCGCATGTCACCCCGAGCGGCCATGGCCTGCGCATAGTGGCCAAGGCCGACATCGACGTGGGCAACATTGCCGACAACCAACTGCACCTGGCCAACATTCTACATGTGGAGCCCGACGAGAGCTGCAAGGATGCCAGCCGACTCTCGTTCTGCCCCAGCTACAACGACATCATCTACATCAACACCCAAGAACTTTTCAACTACAACAATGAAGCTTATAATGAAAGATATGGCGGTCAATACCGCCAAAATAGCAGCAAACCCACTGCTGGCCCTGCTGCGGGCCGTGTGCACGGTAATAATCATCCTCACCATGTGGCTCCCACTGCTGCTGCAGCAGGTGGTGGAGTGGTGCTCGGCGATGCTGCCGAAGACCGACTGGTGGAAATAATCAAGGAGGGCTATCATGGTACGACGTATCGAGAAATTATCGCCCGGTGGTTTGAAATTAACAATGGCGGTGCTGCGCCAGCCGCTGGCGACCGCCACCGAGTGCTGCTCCGACTTGCTGCGCACTTGCGGTATATCTGCAACAATAATCCGGCGATGCTTGCAGCCGCCATGCGAGAGCATCCTATGGTGGCCGGATACGCAGCCGAGGACCCCACCGACTTTGCCCATATTGCAGATAGTGCTTGTGAAAAGCAGCTATGGGTCGCCATGCCACGAAATTTCCGCGCGGTGCTGGACGCTCTTGGTATACAGCTCCCTGAGCAAGGTGATGTCGGAAAGGCTGGCTCAGAAACTGCACTCGATTACGACGCCTACTGGCATCGGCTTGAGCCTCTTCTGGCTGACTCCCCAATCCTGCGTGAAGCTGTGGCCGACCTGCCCGAGCACCACCGATTAGGTGGTGTGCTGGCGGCGGGAGCCATGCTCGGCACCTATCTGACGCGCACATGGTGGGAGCACTTCGACGGCAAGTTCTACCGCCTCTCCTTCCTCGTCTACATCATCGGTGCCGCCGCCAGCGGCAAGAGCTTCATCACCCTGCTCGACAAGCTGCTGCTGGCACCCCTGCAAGCTGCCGACCGCTTGGGGCGTGAGCAGGAGCGTGCCTACAAGGAGAAGGAGAAGAAGCGCAAGGCCAACGAGGCACTGCCCGACCGCCCGCATCCCGTCATTCGCTACTGCCCATCGTCGACGAGCAACGCCATCCTCTACCGCCGACTGCAGGATGCCATCGACAACGACGTGACCGACCCCGACACGGGCGAGCCGCTGCACCTGCACCTCATCACCGTGGAGAGCGAGATAGCCACAGCCCTGCGAGCGCAGGTAGGCTCATGGGCTGGAAAGGCCGACTTGGAGCTGAAGTCGTTTCACAACGAGGTGGCTGGCGTCGACTTCGCCAACGCCGAGAGCACCAACGGCCCCATGCAAATCAACTGGAACGAGGTGATGAGCGGCACCACCGAGAGCATGAGCCGCAAGATTATGCCCAAGAACGTGCTCGATGGACTCGTCACACGCCTTGTGCTCTTCCTGATGCCCGACAACGACTATGCCATGCTGGAGCGTCGCAGGGCGCTCAGAAACCACGAACGCGAGTGCATGCTTAGGAGTGTGGGCTACGACCTCGAAAAGGTCTCAGGCGAGCTTCACGTGCCCCGACTGGTGGATTTCTGCTACCAGTATGAGGAAGAACTTACTAAGCGTGCCCTGGTGGAACAAGACCGCTGCCTTGACTACTTCCGCAAGCGCATACCCGTCATCATGATTCGCTACGCCCTCGTCAGGATAGTGTTGCGCCAGCTGGAAGCCGCCAAGAAGGGCGAGGACTTGGTGGTGGAGGACAGCGACCTGGAGTTTGCCCGCCTCATCGGCGACTGGTGCTTGGAGGCGCAGGTGCACATGTTTGGCCAGATGGTGCTCGATGCGCTGGAGGCCGAGGCGTTGGCTTTCAAACCACGGACTATTTCAAGCGACATGATGGCGAAGTTTCAGCAGCTGCCCAAGGAAATAACAGCTAAAGTGCTGGTAGAAACGGGAGTATGTAAAGACAACAAAGCCGCTGGTACTTATCTTGCACGTTGGCAGAAAGGAGGCTTGGTTAAGAAGAATTCCCGCGGAAGTTACGAAAAGTGCTAAGGCTTTACTCTACTGGAAGCGTCGTTTCCGCAAGGAAACGACGCTGTTTACAATCACAAACGAACCGTTTTTTTATAACAAAAACGATACTATTTTCAAGTTTCGCAAGTAATGAAAACCCTGTGTAGAAACGGCCTGAAAGGCCAAAAAGCACTTAGCCCAGGGCATCGCCCTGGGTGCAAGGATGTGGGAAAATTCGCCCTGCGCTCGGCTCTGCCGCTTGCTACCGAAGGGACGCAAGAAAGGGCAAAAGCCCTATCTTGCCTATTATGCTTTTGCCCTTACAGGGCGTAGGCTGCGTACCACATCAACCCAGGGCGATGCCCTGGGCTGGGAGCTTATTGGCCTTACAGGCCGTCTTTGCGGAACTTGCGAAAGTTG
>JAFYCU010000002.1 GCA_017545095.1 Muribaculaceae bacterium
AACTGTTGTTAGAAACGCGCCAACTCGGAGCCTCGGAACATCCCGGCCAGGCATCGCTGACTTACTGTAGTTCACCTGTTTCAAAGGAATCCGATTTCGTGTCGGGGACTCGGACATTCACGTTTTACCTCGTCTCTTGCACTTGTCAAAATTCCGTCGTTGCAAACATTTCAAGGATCTCGCGCCCCTCAGGGCGAAACGGACTGCAAAATTACAACCGTTTTCTGGGACGGCCAAATTTTTGGCCAAAAATTTTTCGGAAAATTTTCCGGCCGCCGTCTCCGGCGGGGTCATTCCCGAATTGCGGGTGCAAAATTACTGCCTTCCCACGACATGGCCAAATGTTTTCACAATTTTTTAGAAAATAATTTTGAGGTTTTGGTGTTACGCGCTTTAACACAGCGTGTTGCGCAAAAACTTGGAAATTAGATGCCCGTGCGAGCTACACATTATTATAATATAATACGGGTCTAACTCCCTAAATCTCCCTAAGGGGGACTTGCCGTTGAGGGGGAGATGGGGGTGCCACAGCGTGGCAGCACAGGGCAACATACAATGGCGAACGGCTGGAAAGCTATAGACCACCATAGAGGCCATAGAGGCTATAGAAGCTATAGAGGCAGGAAACTATGGAGACTGGGGAAACCAGAGAATCTATTGAGAATCTATTGTGGCCTTTGACGTGGCTGGATGCAGATATATTTGCAGGTGTTACAATTGTTTTGTACCTTTGCAGGCTGTTTATTTGCGAATGTTATTGAAATGAGTTTTAGGAATCTTGATGGTTCGTTGCTGGCATTTGCCCAGGACGCACTAATCCACTTCGACGATGCCACGCACACCTATCGTGTGGATGGCATCGGCGTGCTCACCCCGGTGAGCAACGTGGTGAAAAAGTTTTTCAAGGATTTTGATGCCGAGTATTGGAGTCTCCGCAAGGCCGATGGTGATAAGCGCGCTGCGGCACTGTTGCGCGAGCAATGGCAGTGCGCCGGTGCATTCGCGAGCCAAGCGGGTACCTATCTCCACAAACTCATCGAAGACTACCTGAATGGCCAACCCGAGGGGGTAAAGCGCTACACGGTGAGCTACGATGGCCAGTTGATGCACGACAGCAAGGAGGTGGACGTTAGCCGCGAGTGGGGCTATTTTCTGAACTTCGACCGCAATAGAAGCTACCATCCGTTCCGCACCGAGTGGCGCATCTTCGACCCAGAGAGTGGGATAGCGGGCACATGCGACCTGATATGCCGCTGCGAAGATGGCGAATATGAACTGTTTGACTGGAAACGCAGCAACAAGGTCAACCCCGACGAAGAAAACAAGTGGGACAGCGGCTTGCACGGGCTGGAACACCTGCCCGACACTCCGTATGCGCATTACTGCCTGCAGCAGAACCTGTACCGACACATCATAGAAAAGAATTACGGCCTGCGCATCAAGCAGATGCATCTGGTAGTGCTTCACCCCGAACTGCCCGACTACCGTGTGGTGGTCGTGCCGCGCATGGAAGGCGAGGTGGCATGTATGCTCAAGAACTTCAAACAGCTTTAACCCCAACGCGTCATGATTTCGTTTCTCATCAGCCTGCTGGCGTTGATAGCCGGCTATTTCATCTACGGAAGTGTGGTTGAGCGCATCTTCGGTCCCGACGACCGCCCCACCCCATCCACCTTGCATCCCGATGGCGTGGACTATGTGTCGATGCCCATGTGGAAAGTGTTCATGATCCAATTCCTGAACATTGCGGGCACGGGACCCATCTTCGGAGCCATCATGGGCATCTGGTTCGGCCCGGCAGCCCTATTGTGGATTGTGCTTGGCTGCATCTTTGCGGGTGCCACGCACGACTACCTGAGCGGCATGCTCTCGCTGCGTCACGACGGAGCTGGCCTTCCCTCGCTGGTGGGCAGATACTTAGGCCGTGTTGCGCAGCGTGTGATGCTGGTATTCACGTTGCTACTGATGCTAATGGTGGGCGCGGTGTTTGTGTATAGCCCGGCCATCATCCTCGAGGGATTTGGCGGCACGATGATGCTGTGGATTGTGGCGATTTTCACCTATTACGTAGTGGCCACGCTGCTGCCCATCGACAAAATCATCGGCAAAATCTACCCCCTGTTCGCCGCATCGCTGCTATTCATGGCCCTGGCGCTGATGGTGTGCCTGCTGCTGAAGTGGCCGTCGCTGCCCGAGTTGTGGGACATAGGCCAGATGGACACATGGCGCAGTGGCCAGATAGTGAACGGCATAGATGTTCTGGGTCTGACGGGCTTTGTGGAGAAGAACCCCTTGTTCCCTTGCCTGTTCATCACCATCGCCTGCGGAGCTATCAGCGGCTTCCACGCCACCCAGAGTCCACTCATGGCCCGTTGCATGACCGACGAGCGTCTGGGTCGCCGCGTGTTCTACGGCTCGATGATCACCGAGGGAGCCGTGGCACTGATATGGGCCACGGTGTCGAGCTATTTCGTGTATGCCGACGGCTGGCGCGAGGTGGTACCCGCCGAGAAGGCTGCGGAGTTTTTGACCCAAGTGAGCTGTTCCGAAGGCAAAACACTTATCCAGCAGTTTGGCCCCCCCATCGTGGTTAAGCTCGTGTGCACGGGCTGGTTGGGTGTTTTCGGCGGTGTTTTGGCCATACTGGGCGTGGTGGCTGCTCCCATCACGAGCGGCGACACAGCCTTCCGCAGCGTGCGACTGATACTTGCCGAAACCTTCCACATCGAGCAGCGTTCGATACCAAGTCGCCTGCTGGTGAGCGTACCGGTGTTTGTGGCAGCCTTTGCGTTGCTGATGTGGCAGATTGGCAACCCCGACGGCTTCAACGTGCTGTGGCAATACTTTGGCTGGGCCAACCAGACGCTGAGTGTGTTCACGCTGTGGGCGGTGACCGTGTGGCTGACGCTGAAAGGAAAACCCTATGTGATAACGCTTATTCCTGCCGTGCTGATGACCATGGTGAGTGCCACGTTTATCGCCATTTCGCCACAAGCGTTTGCCCTGCCACAATGGTTGGGCTGGGTGGTGGCTCCCGTTGCGGCCGTGATTTCGCTCATCTGGTTCTTCACCTGGAAACGCCGCCTCGGTAATTGCGAAAATACTAAAAACTGACAACTGATAACTGACAACTAACAACCATGTCAACCTATACTGTAACGGACACCAAGAAGGTGACCACGAAGCGCATCAAAGACATGATGCAAGCTGGAGAAAAAATCGCGATGCTCACATCGTATGACTACACGATGGCATCGCTTGTGGACCACGCCGGCATCGACATCATCCTGGTAGGCGACAGTGCGTCGAATGTGATGCAAGGCAACCAGACCACCATCCCCATCACCATCGACGACATGATTGTGTATGGCCGCACGGTGGCCCGAGCCGCCAAGCGTGCGATGGTGATTGTGGACATGCCGTTCGGCACCTACCAGGGCGACCCCATCGAGGCCCAGCGCAACGCTGTGCGCATCATGCGCGAGACCGGAGCCGACGGTGTGAAACTCGAAGGCGGCCGCGAGATGCGTGGGGCCATTGAGATGATACTGCGCGCGGGCATCCCTGTGATGGGCCACCTGGGCCTGACGCCGCAGAGCATCAACAAGTTCGGCACCTATGCCACGCGTGCTACCGGTGAGGCCGAGGCCCTGCGGCTGATGAGCGATGCGCGTGTGCTGGAGGAGGTAGGCTGCTTTGCTGTGGTATTAGAGAAAATTCCTGCCGCGCTGGCTGCTAAAGTCACCGAAGCCATTCATGTGCCCACCATCGGCATCGGCGCCGGCCCGAGCACCGATGGCCAGGTGCTTGTGGCACACGACATGCTGGGACTGAACACAGCATTCAAACCAAAATTCCTGCGGCTGTACAACAACCTGGGCGAGCAGATTGTGGACAGCGTGGGGAACTATATCAACGATGTGAAACGCGGTGACTTCCCCAACGAGAACGAGCAGTACTGAATGAGATGCGAGATGCAAGCTCTTGCCTCGCCAAACCCCGTAGGACCTCCCCAAGCCCCTTCTGGAGGAGGGGCTTGGTTGTTGAGTACGCATTGTGTGCGAGACTTTGTCTCGCCATACTTCAACATGCAGCCACTTGCGGCGGCTTTTACGAGTGATGAGCGCCGCGAACGAGGCAGCAGCATGGGGAAGCCGCCTTGGTGCTGCAGCTCATGTCACGGATGAAGCCAGCCGAAAAAAGTTGCTGTTATCCTTGCATAAGAGCTGAAAAATCACTAACTTTGCAGCGTCACTTTTCCTCACAGCTTCGTGCTGCAAGAAAGTGACGCATAGTGATAGAAAACGTTTACTCGGCGCGTTGTTGGGCATGTAGGAAACTTCGCAATTTTCGCATACAGAAGCCAACGACAAAGCAGCACAATAGATGCCTGCAAGAGAATGTGTTATGACATTCATCGTGCCGTAATGTGCGCCTATAGAAGCCATCCAAGTATCAGCTACAGCCCGTGGGGCTGTAGCTGATACTTGGATGGGGCTGCACTCTTTTACACGGTGAGGATTTCTTTCTCTTTGGCGGCGAACACTTCGTCGATTTGCTTCATGTATTTGTCGTGGAGCTTCTGCACTTTTTCTTCGCCGTCTTTGGAGACATCTTCACTCATGCCGTTTTTCACGGCTTTCTTGAGCCCGTCGATGCACTCGCGTCGGGCGTTGCGCACGCTCACGCGGGCTTTCTCGGCCTCGGCCTTGGAGTCCTTGACGAGCTGCTTGCGCCGATCCTCGGTCAGGGGCGGGATGTTGAGGCGAATCACCTCGCCATTGTTCTCGGGCATGATGCCCACGTTGGAGTCGATGATGGCTTTTTCAATCACGCGGAACATGGTTTTCTCCCAGGGCATGATGGCGATGGTGCGCTGGTCGGGCGTGCTGATGTTGGCCACGTTGCCGATGGGCACTTTGCTGCCGTAATACTCCACACGGATGGAGTCGAGGATTTTCACATTGGCCTTTCCGGCGCGGATGTGGGCCAGCGAGTCGTCGAGGAAGGCCACGGCCTCCTGCATCTTTTGCTCGGCGGCATCGAGATAGGTTTTCAAGTCGTTCATAGTGCAAAACTATTATTTGGTTATTACTGATTGTGCGAAACAGATGGCAAATATAGTACTAAAAGGTGGAACAGGCAACAAATGCGGGCGATTTTCAACTTTTTTATTACATACCGCTGTCACAATTCGCGTTGCTCGTAGGTGGCGATGTCGTTTCGCCAGTCGTCGGTGACGCGTGCCGGCAGGCCGTCGTCGCCGAAATAGACCATCACGCTCTGGCACTCGCTCTTCACCTCACCGGTTTCGGCGTTCACCACTTGCTGCATCATGGTGAAGCTCTTGTCGCCCATGGTCTCGACCTGGGTGAGCACCTGCACGGGCTCGTGAAAACGCGTCTGCGCCAGAAACGAGCAGTTGAGGTTCACAATCATGAGCGGTGGCCTGCTCCACTTCACATAGCCAGGCCGCACCTTGGCGAAATAGTCGTTCTTGCCCAGGTCGTAGATTTGCAGATAGGCGTTGTTGTTGAGATGCCCCAGCATGTCGATGTCGCTGAACCGCAGCTGCACCGATGTGATGCAGTGGAAAGGGTATTGTGCCCGGGGGCCATGTTTCGTGGATGCCATAGTGAGGGATGGGGTTTGAAGATGGAATGATAAAACAAGGGGTTACAGGAAGATGATTTCGTGAATCACCTCGTGTCCCAGGGCCTCGTTGATGCGCTGGATGAGCGATGTGCGTCCCATCATGAGCTGGTTGCGCAGTGCCGCCGACGAGAGTCGCACCCGCATCACGCCGCCGCTCACATCGCGGCTGATGGTGTAGCGGTTGATGCCCGGCCCCACGATTTGCGGCCACAGGGCGCTTGCGCGGTGTTCATCGAGCTGGGTGTCGAGATGTTCTTCCTTCATGAAGCCATCAATCACCTCGGCGATGGATTTAGGACGGGTTCGTTTCATCGTTGTCACATGCTGTTGTTGCCGCCTGCAGCGGTTGCACCTTGCCGTCCACCACGTCGAACATTCGGTGGTCGCCCTGCAAGCGTGTCACGATGCTGTCGAGGTGAGTGCGGTTAGTATCGGTGATAAATATTTGTCCGAATTGTTCGCCGGCCACGATATCGACAATGCGCTCCACGCGTGTGGCGTCGAGCTTGTCGAAGATGTCGTCGAGCAGCAGGATGGGCGTGGTGGGGTTACTGGCCTTGATGAAGTCGAACTGCGCAAGCCGGAGCGCGATGGTGTAGGTCTTGCACTGTCCCTGCGAGCCGTTGCGCCGCATGCTGTGGGCATCGAGCAGCAGCTCGATGTCGTCGCGGTGCACACCATGGGTGGTGTAACCAATGGCCATGTCGCGCTCACGGTTGGCGGCCAGCACCTGCTCGAGCGTTGCGTCGTTGAGTGCGCTCTCGTAGCGCAGCTGCACGTGTTCCTGGTTGCCAGCCACCGCCTGGTAATAGTTCAGGAAGATGGGTGTGAAAGCCTCAATCCACCGTTTTCTCGCCTCGTGCACCACGCGTGCCGTAGTGCACATCACCTGCTCCACCGTTTCGTAGAGCAGCGGGTCGCGCATCTCGTGGCGAATCATGCTGTTGCGCTGCTCCACGGCTTTTCCATAGCGGATGATCGCATCCAGGTACTCGGCATCGCCCTGCGCAATGATTTGGTTCATGAGTTTGCGGCGCTCCTCGCCAGCACCGCGAATCAGATCCCAGTCCATGGGCGAAATCATCACCAATGGCAGCAACCCTATGTGCTGACTCAGCCGCTGGTATTCCTTTCCGGCGCGGCGCACCACCTTGCGCTTGCCGCGTTGCAGCGCAATGGTGATGTCCTCGTCGCCCTCACGACGGGTGTAGTGCCCTTGCAGCATCATATACGGCTCGCCATGGCGGATGACCGACGTGTCGGGCTGCCCCATGCTGCTGCGGCAAAGGCTCAGGTAATAGACAGCATCGAGCACATTGGTCTTGCCCATGCCGTTGTTGCCAATCAGGCAGTTCACCCCCGGGGCGAACTCCAGCCGAGCCTCGGCAATGTTTTTGTAGTTGAGTATGGTGAGTGTGTCGAGTTGCATAGTTCCTCATGAATGAACCTGCAAAGTTACAAAAAAATATTGAGATGCAAGATGCAAGATGCGAGATGCGAGATGCGAGATGCGAGAACCAAGAATCAAGAATCAAGAACCGAGAACCAAGAACCGAGAACCAAGCTGCTGTCGGTTGTGTATGCTGCGGCTATGCCGCATCCTAGAGAAAAACGGAGCAAAAACTGAAAACCGAGAACTGAGGCCAAGAACCAAGCTGCTGTCGGTTGTGTATGCTGCGGCTATGCCGCATCCTAGAGAAAAACGGAGCAAAAACTGAAAACCGAGAACTGAATACTGATAACTGAAAACTGAAAACCGTCCTCTCGCGCATCTCAAATTTTTTCACTAATTTTGCGGCATGAAAGATAACTCTACCCCTTCGCGTGAGGAACGTACTCTGCCCCATCCGCTTGTTGCAATGGTTCCCATCGTGGTGCTGATTGGTCTGCTCGTGGTGGCCATCACGCTGTTTGGCAGCGACTCGCTGAGCGGTTGCAGCCAGTTAGCACTGCTCATGGGTGCCGCCGTGTGTGTGTTGATTGCCATGACATGCTATCGCGTGCCATGGGAAGCCTTTGAGCACCAGATGGCAAAGACGATGGGCGGCATTTTTGTTACGCTGATGATTTTGCTCTCGGTGGGCATGCTGTCGGGGTCGTGGATGGTGAGCGGTGTGGTACCCACACTCATTTACTATGGTGTGCAGATACTTTCGCCGCGTTTCTTTTTGGTGACGGCGTGCGCCATCTGTGCGCTGGTGTCGTTGCTCTCGGGCAGCTCGTGGACCACGATTGCCACCATAGGCGTGGCACTGCTGGCCATAGGCCACGCGTTGGGCATCAACGAGGCATGGGCCGCCGGTGCCATCATCTCGGGGGCATACTTCGGCGACAAGATGTCGCCGCTGAGCGACACCACCATTCTGGCGTCATCGGCAACGCAAGTCGATATCTTTGTCCATATCCGCTATATGACCCACACCACCGTGCCCGCGATGGGTATTGCGCTGCTGATATTCCTGGTGGCCGGTCTAGGCCACAACAGCAGCGAGGCCGTGCATGTGGAGCAGTACACCCAGGGATTGTCGTCCACCTTCCACATCTCACTGTGGACGCTGGTGGTGCCCGTGCTCACGGGCGTGCTCATCGGCAGGCGCGTGCCGTCGCTGATTGTGCTGTTTGTGTCGTCGCTGTTGGCCGGCATCACGGCCCTTATGCTTCAACCGCACATCCTCACGCTGATTGCCGGCGATGCGTCGTTGGGCACTGTGGCAGCCATGACGCGGGGTCTGGCCATCACCTACTTCGGAGCCACGGCCATCGACACGGGTTTTGCCGCGCTCAACGACCTGGTATCGACGGGCGGCATGGCCGGGATGCTCAACACCATATGGCTCATCATCTGCGCGATGAGCTTTGGTGCCGTGATGATTGCCAGCGGCATGATTGATAGCATCACACGCGTGATTATCAGCTGGGTGCGCGGTCGCACGGGGCTGGTGGGCAGCACAGTGGGCACGGGACTGCTGCTCAACTTCACCACCGGCGACCAGTTCATCAGCATCGTGCTCACGGCCGACATGTTCCGCGATGCCTACCATCGGCTGGGCTTCGAGGGGCGGCTGCTGAGCCGCACCACCGAGGACGCAGCCACCGTGACCTCGGTGCTCGTGCCGTGGAACACCTGCGGCATGACGCAGAGCACCGTGCTAGGTGTGCCCACGCTCACCTATCTGCCCTATTGCTTCTTCAACCTGCTGTGCCCGCTCATGACGTTGCTCGTGGCTGCCGTGGGATGGCGCATCACACGCCACACACCGGCCGACAACGAGCCTTGAAATGCGGGATTGCACCACAATAATCAGCCTATCTTACTCAATTTTTTCTCGTTTACTAACTTGTACTGGACATGAAACGTAGTATTACACTGATTGCGATGGCAGCTCTTGTGGGGCTGTTGTGTATGTCGCAGCCCGGCAAACGCGACTGGGCGGGTCTCACGCGCTTTGCGCAAGCCAACACCGAACTGCTGGCTCTGGCTGGCACCAAGGTGAAGGTGGTGTTTATGGGCAACAGCATCACCGAGGGGTGGATGGAACAGCACCCGCAGTTTTTCACCGAAAATGGGTTCGTGGCTCGCGGCATCTCAGGGCAGACCAGCACACAAATGCTGGTTCGCTTCCGTCAAGACGTGATCAACTTGCATCCCAAGGTGGTGGTGATTCTGGCCGGCACCAACGATGTGGCCGAGAACACCGGCCCCTACAGTCTGGAGCACACCATGGGTAACATTGTCTCGATGTGTGAGCTGGCCAAGTCCAACGACATCAAAGTGGTGCTGTGCACGCTCACGCCCGCGAACCGTTTCCCTTGGAACCCCGGCATCACCGACGCTGCGGCGAAAATCGAGACACTGAACGCTCGCATCACCGCCTATGCCAAGCAAAAAAAGCTGCAGCTCGTTGACTACTACACCCCGTTGGTCACTGGTCACGAACGGGCTTTCGACCCTGGCAAGAGCTCCGACGGCGTGCATCCTACCCTGGCTGGCTATGCCGTGATGGAGCCGCTGGTGCTCAAGGCCATACGCAAGCACGTGAAGAAGTGACACAGCATGGAACCCGCCTTGATACTTCTGGGTCTGTTAGCCATCGTGGGTGCGGTGCTGTGGCTCGTCGACGGACGGCGCAAGCCATCGGCGACCGATGCCGAGGCTACTGAGCCACCCGCCGAGCAAGGCTGCACCGATACGAGCTGTGCGCTACACAGTGTGTGCCCCAGCGAGCAACTGCTCACCGCCGCGTGCAGCGACAAGGTCACCTATTACGAAGACGAGGAACTGGATACCTATAGCGGCAGGGGCGAGGATGACTACAGCGAAGAAGAGATTGAGCAATTCCGCGAGGTGCTCTACACACTGCGCCCCAGCGAGGTGCTTGCCTGGCACCACAGCCTGCAACGTCGTGGGGTGGTGTTGCCCGCCGCGCTGCGCGACGAGTTGCTGATGATGGCCAGCGAACGCTAACCCTCGGTGATGGAGAATCCCGCCTGGCGCAAGTGTTGCCAAAAGGCAGGGTAGCTTTTGTCTACCACCTGCGCATCACCTATGGTGATACCAGGATGCCGCGTGGCGGCCAGCGCCAAGGCCATCGCGATGCGGTGGTCGCCGTGTGGGTCGATTACGGGTTCCTGTTGTGCCGCACAGGTCTCGAAATGCCATGCCACGGCATCGTCGCCCTCGAGCTGAATCACATAGCCCAGCTTCATGAGTTCGTGGCGCATGGCCTCGCGGCGGTCGCTCTCCTTGCCGCGCAGCGTGCGCAGTCCCGTGAGCCGGAACGGCCTGCCCAGCAGGCATAGCAGGGCGATGAGTGTGGGAGCCAGGTCGGGGGTGCCGCACAGGTCGGCAAAGGTGGAGCAGCAACAGCAAGCCGTTCGGCTCATGTCGGTGACGAGCGTGCCATCGGTGAGCCACTGCGTTGTCATGCCCATCTGCTGCATCAGCACCAGCATGCGGCTGTCGCCCTGCCAGCTGTCGCGATGCAACCCCCTGAGAGCGATGCGCGATGCTGGCAGCAAGGCGGCAAGCGCCAACCAGTAGCTGGCGGCACTCCAGTCGGCCTCGATGGTGAGAGATGCGGGACGATACTCGCCTGACGGAACCGTGATTACGCTGCCCTGCCAATGGGTCTCGATGCCATAGTGACGCATGATGGCCTGCGTCATGTCGATGTAAGGAGCCGACACCACCTCGCCTTGCAATTCGATTTCCAGCCCCCCAATCACCGGACCAATCATCATCAATGCAGACACGAATTGCGAACTCACATCGCCTCGCAGCGCCACACGGCCACCGGTGAGCGATCGTCCGCTGATGTGCAACGGTGGCTTGTCGGCAAGACCGGGGCAGTCGATGTATGCGCCGAGAGCTCGAAGTGCGCCGAACAGCGGCGACAAGGGCCGCTGACGCATGCGCTCGTTGCCATCGAGCGTCACCTCATGGCCGGGTTGGCAGGCATGATAGGCCGCGAGAAACCGCATGGCTGTTCCTGCCAGACCCACATCTACCTTGCCCTGTGTTACCGCCAAACCCTGGATGAGCACATGCGTGTCGTCGCACACAGCCACACCAGTGGGCGGTTCTGGTTTATGCGTGAGTGCTTCGATAACCAGCGCCCGGGCCGATAGGCTCTTTGAAGCAGGCAAGGCCACCGTGGTTTCGATATGTAGTGGTGCGGTGATGCAGTAATTCATAGTGGGTGTTTTAGCAACAACTCAGCGATGGATCGAGCCACATTGTTGTGCGCCACATGTGGCTGCATGGCCTGCTCCAGCTGCTGGTTTGGCGGTGTGACGGCGATGATGCGGTCGAAGCCCAATTGCTCGGCCACAACACCAGGTTTCACCGCACCGCAAATGGCCACCACGGGCACCTGCTGCAAGCGAGCCACCTGAGCCACGGCCTGCGGGGCCTTGCCCATCGAGGTCTGCGCATCGATGCGTCCCTCGCCGGTAATCACCAGGTCGGCACCGGCCATGCGCTCGGCCAAACCGATATGGTTGAGCACAAAGGTCGCCCCAGGAGTGATGCGGCAATGCGGAAGCACTGCTGTGAGCGCCGCCCCCACCCCACCGGCAGCTCCGCAGCCGGGACGCGTGGTGGAGTCGCCCAGCAAATGGGCATAGTGCTGCATGGCCTGTTCGATAAGCTCCACCTGCTCGGGCGAGGCCCCTTTTTGCGGGGCAAACACGCGAGCGGCTCCCTGTGGCCCACACAGTGGGTTGGCGACATCGACCAGCAACGTGACCTGCGCACGCATAGCATCGTCGCGCAAGCCACTATAATCTATCTCGCTTATCAGCTCCAGACTAGCTGCGGCAGGTGGCAGCAGATGCCCCAGCGAGTCAACAAATTCCACCCCCAATGCCGCCAGCACGCCCATGCCGCCATCGCAGGTGGCACTGCCGCCGAGGCCCATCACGATGTGTGAGCATCCACGCTCCAGGGCATCGAGCATCATCTGCCCCGTACCCAGTGTGCTGCTGCGCATGATGTCGCGTTTCGCGGTAGGCACCAACGCCATTCCGCTGGCCTGAGCCAGCTCCATAAATGCCGTCGAGCCATCGGCTGAGATGGCATAGCGAGCATCGACTTGAGGCAGTTCGGGCAAGGGCGCATCCACCGTGCAGATCACCCATTGCATGGGTTCCCGACTGCCAGCCACCAGCGCGTCGACGGTGCCTTCGCCGCCATCGCCCATGAGCAGCGCATCCACCTGGCATGCGGGACACACATGGTGCACCCCATCGGCCACCGCCCGCGCCACTTCCTGCGATGACAAGCTGCCCTTGAACGAGTCACAGGCTACTACGATTTTTCGAAATTCACTATGCATAGTTATTCAGGTAAATAAGTGGCGCAATGCTGGTGTGTTTCGCAAGGCGGTGCCTTACGACCTTTGGACTGATTATGCTCTCGGTTCTTGCTTCTTGCTTTGGCCATCGCCGCACCGGGGTGCGGCTCTACATGACTCGGGTTCAGCGGTAAGCCCCTCCTTTAGAGGGTTGGGGAGACCTTTCTCCCCCTCTACCTGTTGAGCGAGGCTCCGCTACTCCAGTAGCTGGTGCTGAGCGAGGCTTCAACGGAGGCTTCAATATCATCGGGCAGGTTGCAGAAGAAGTCGATGCCCGTGCGACGCTCCAGTTCGTCGATGGTGATGTACTCGGCACTGCGCTTGTAGCTGGTTTCACTAAAGTGGTAGGTCCAGATTCCCATTGCTTGATAGGTTCCCGTGGTCTTGTTATAAGCCAACAAGGCCATGTAGAAATATTCGGGTACAATCAGTCGGTTGTTGCACAGCACATTTTTGAGACCACTCTGCGTGGAGCCATTCAGTGTGACATCGCCAATGGTGGCGGCCTTGACCACATAGAGTGTGTCACAATTGCTCATCGCAGCCCACGAACGCACATCATTCTCCAAGCTTTCCCATTGCCCACCGTTGTGCGACTGGTATTGCGGCTGCATGTTGCTCAAATAGAACGTCTGCTTGTTTTGATCCTCCGAGCACAGTCGGTCGCTGCTGGGGCATAGGTGCCCACGTGAGAAGCCGCTGCCGCTGTAGTCGCTCAACGTGGAACGAGTGCTTGACGGCAACTCGGTGTCTTCTTTAAACGAATCATGGCGAGTGGTGTTATGCTCCATATTGCCTGCATGCATCTGGTAGCACGTCCATCGGTTGGCCACGAGGGCATTGTCCCATTCCAATGCAAAGGTCACGCCATAGTTGCTGGTGGACTTCTGCACCCACGAGCAAGAACTATTGTCGCTTATATGCGGCACCTCCAGTCGCCAGAAGCCAGCGGTCTGAGGCGTGTAGCTCATCGAGCCGGTGTTATGTGTCCAGTTGCTGCTCCACCAGTTGGCGTTCACATTGTTGTTGGAGCCACCTTGCCAGTTGAAGGTGGCGGTGGCCTCCTCGCTGGCCGTGCTGCCCACCATGGCGATGGCGCGGATGTTGGCATTGGAACTCACCACAAATGAGACAGGTGAAGAACCCGAGAAGGCTGTACTTGAGCTCACGGGGTTGGTGCCGTCGAGGGTGTAGTAGATGGTGGCTCCCGTAGTGGCACAGGTGATGGTGACCGGGGTGGATGTGGTTATGGTGCCTCCTGCGGGGCTGATCACAGGCATGGCCACGGTAGTGACCTCATCGCCGGTGAGTAGCCATTGAGCGATTTGTGAGTACAGGTAGTCGTGGCTCACGGTGCTTCCCTTGGGATAGATTTTCACACCTATGCCATTGGGGTCGCCCCACTCGCCGCCAATGTAGCGGATGCTGTCGGTGGACGTGGCACTGAGGTCGTAGGTGACCGTTTGGCCATTAAGTAGCGTGATGGTGAGCGTGCGTGCCTGCGCGCTGAACGTGGATATTGCGGCTGCCAGGGCGAGAAGGGCGAGCGCGATGCGGGTCTTGAGCTTGTTCTGTGTCATCGTAGTCCTTCCTCCTTTCAGTGCTTAATGGTTTTTACTCCGTTCACGATATAGAAGCCTGGCGGCAACTGTTCCCAGTCATCGGGCATTTTCACGCCCATGATGTTGTATGTGCCGGTGTGAGGCACATCAATGATGAGCATGTCGTCGACACCGGTGATGATGTTGTTATTGTCTTGCAGCTGCACGTGCAATCCCTGGTTGGCCGGTGCTGTGAAGTAGGCCGTGGTGCCGTCGATTTCCACGTCTCCACCATCGGCCCATTGGATGTTGCCGCTCTCATCGAAGTATCGTATTGTTCGGCTGGCATCGAGGGTGACGGGGCTGTAGGTGCCGATGAAGCTGTAAACATCGTCGCCACCCACGCTGGGCACGCGAGCCGGGGCATTCGCGGCTCCCTGGGTGGTCATCGCCACCGTGGCGGCACTGGCGGCGCTGAGCGTGACATCGCTGGCAACAAAGGTGTCGTAGGCCCTGTTGGGCTTGACCAGATAAGGCACTCCGGCGCGCAGCACATAGTCGTCGGCATGGGCGAAATACATCATGCCGGCGGCAAAGGTCTGTCCGCTCACCGAACCCATGACGGGGCCGCCATTGGCCAGTCCCACATATTCCTGCACATCACCATCGAAGTCGTAGTAGTCGAACGGCAACGTGAGCGGGGCCCATTGCCCGGCCTGAAGCGAACGAGCCACGCGCACGGTGACTCCCTCAAGGTCGGCCTGGGGCGACACAAACTGCTGCTTGCTATCGACCACATGAACGATGTGCGGCACGCCGTTCTCGCTCACGGGGTGCAGCGTGGCGGCACTGGCAGCGATGGCACTCACATCCACCAAAGCACCGGTATAGGGGGCGGTGTAGCCACTCTGCCCAAATGCATCGGTGAGCGTGGGCGTTGCGCTGTCGCCGATGCGCAGGTTGCTCACGGTGACCCAGTCGGCCAAATTGTCGTCCAGTTCATCAGCAGCAACGGCCTTGGGCTGCACAACAGTCTCGGTCACGGGGTCGGCAATGACCAGATAGTCGGTGTTGGTCAATTCATTGTCAGGCACAAACAGCGGTAGGCCGTCGGCATTGGTGCTGTACTGCCCGTTGACCCATCCCGCCAGGTGCTGGTTGACGTGCATCGGTCGATTGGGGCTGATGCCCTGCATGAGCATAGCACCATCTTTGTCGCGGATGTAGGCATCGGTGGTGCCGTTGGCACCGTCCAGCACGTGCAGCACACGGGCGTTGTAGCTGTCGGGCAGATAAAGCCTCACGGTGCTTCCTGGCTCAGCCTGCTTGAACCCGGCAGTGCCCGTCACCACGGTGAGCGACGGCTGGGGCGGTGTAGAATCCTCCAGGCGGTACAGGCTCACGAGGTTGCCCGTGGTGGACGAGCTGGAATAGCAGTTGAAAATAGGTGTCCCATTATTGGGGTTGTAACGCATGTAACGGTTGGTGTTTGAACCATTAAAAACCACCGTTGCTTGATTATTTGAGATGGCAATATTTGCTTGAGCTTCATTAGATGTGGCAGCACTTGTGTACTTCAAATAATTATTTTTCTCATTTCCGCTGGCAATCAAATACTGATTATTATAAGAAGTTTCCTCGCTCACAGCCTTGAACGTCCAAGCCCCGGCAGAACCGCCAAGTTCGAAAATTTCGGTAGCACTGGTCGGGTCAATGCTTAGCGTGCCATTGTCACTGCCAATGGTGACTGCTGTAGCAGGGCGATTACCGCTCTTCTGTGTGTTGGCGATGGCGTAGGCACTGCCTGCAGCTGCACTGCTGGCAATGATGAGTTTGTCGCCGGCCTGTAGCGTGGACGCATCGGTCACCAGCACATAGCGATTCTCGCCGCCAGAAGATGGGTTGGTGATGGTGTAGGTGGCTGAAGCCACTGTGCTGGCCACGCCGTTTTTCACCGCCACGGCACGCAGCGTGTGCTCGCCCACGCCGGTGATGGTGGCGGTGGTGCCCACGGTACCGGTGCTGGCCGTGGGGGCAGCACCGTCGATGGTGTAGCGGATGGTGGCCCCCGAGGTCGTGGTGCTCATGGTCACCGTGATGTCGGTAGTGGATGCCGTGCCGCTGGCAGGGTCGAAGGTTGGGGCGGCCGGTTGCGGTGAACCACTCACAGTATAGGTTACAGTCATAGACTGGATACGCGTCTGCGAACTGCCACAAGTATAAACAATTGTTGTGGCATTTCCACTCCAAGCACTGTTGTCGCTACTTTTGGTACCCACGTCAAACGTTCCTGAGAGGGAATAACTACTACCTGAAAAAGTGAATGTGATACCTGTGATTGTAGTGTTAGCGGCCGCAACTATGGTCATGGTGTTGGCATTGTACATACGCACGGCCGAGCCATTGCTATAGTATTTAGGAGCTGTGCTGCCACTTCCCTTAGCAAAAGTAAGGGTGAAATTGTTGGCACTCACCACATTCACGGTTTCATCTGCTGAATATAGCTGCGAGAACGTGATGGTTTCATCGGCTGCCCACATTGGCAGCACGACAAACGCGAGCAGCAAGACCAAAAAGGCTTGTTGGGTTAATCGTTTCATCTTATAGTCAATATTTTGAGAGCGCAAATTTACGCATTCTTTTCCAAACACAAGGCCACGCTGCATTATTTTTCAGCCAAAAGGAAGCAAGAACCGATCGAGAGCCAAGAACCGAGCCCCGAGAATCAAGCCGCCATCGGTTGTGTATGCTGCGGCTGTGCCGCGGCTGATGGTCAAAACATGAATGGTATCATAACAACCACATTATTAACCACAAATGTTGACATGAGCACGATTTCGTTTAGACTTCAACCCGCTGTCGTTAAACGATAAAAAACGCTTATCGGTCGAATGTGCTTGCACAATTCCAATAAAATAACTACCTTTGCAGCCGATAAAAAAGAAATTGATTCGAAAACATGAAGAAAATCGCATTATTCTTAGCTGCCATGCTTGCTGGCATGGGTCTATGCTGTGCCCAGCAAACGATGTGGGTTACCACCGGGCATGTGCAGTATGGTTTCGACACGCAGCAAGTGGGCACGATGACATATAGTGCCGGCGGCGACAGCCTCACCATCCAGAACAAGACCTTTGCCGTGAGCGATATCGACAGCATCCACGTCGCCAGCGGACTGATGGAGTACAACACTGTGCTGGTGACCTATGCCGACACCACGGCACACCTGCTTGTGGCCGGCAACATCGCCGACCGCGTGACGGTAACCGTTGATGGTGCCCATGTGAGCGTCTTGCAAGACTCGGTGCTGGTCAACGAGGAAATCTTCTACACCCTGAAGGGCAGCAGTGCCGACGGCTCGTTCTACCAGCATGGCGACTTCAAAGCCACCCTCATCCTCAACGGACTCACCCTCACGAGCACCCGTGGAGCCGCCATCACCATCGACGATGGAAAGCGCATCGAGATTCAGGTGAACGAAGGCACCGTGAACACGCTCGCCGACTGCGAAAAAGGAACGCAGAAAGGCTGTTTTGTGGTCGAGGGACATGCCGAGTTCAAGGGCGAGGGAACACTCATCCTCACCGGCAACTCCAAGCATGGCTTCAAGGGCGATGAATATGTGGAATTCAAGAAGAGCTTCCTGGGCTCGCTGATTGTGAAAAACGCTGTTGGAGACGGCTTGAACACCAACCAATACTTGGAGATGAAAGCCGGCAACCTGATTGTGGAGCAGTGCGGCGGCGACGGTGTGCAGGTCGACAAAAAGAGCGACAACACCAAGCCCAACAACGGACAGCTCATCATGAGCGGCGGTGTGCTGCGTGTGCTGGCCACTGGCGACGAAGGACGTGCCTTGAAAATCGAAGACCTCGTCACCATCAACGGCGGCATCATCGAAGCCACATCGGTCGACAATGCCATCAACTCCAAGGGGAGCATCAACATCAACGGCGGCAACATCTACGCCTACTCGTCCGGCGGCAACGGCATCCACGCTGCCGTGAACCTCACCGTTGCCGGCGGCACCATTGTGGCTTATGGCGCCAGCACCACCGGCTACGGCATTCGCGGAGCCAACAGGCTGGTCATCAGCGGTGGCACCGTGGCAGCCATGGGCGCGATGAGCTCGACCCCGAAGTCGGCCACCACCAACCAGCCCGCACTGGTCTACAAGGGCGTGCTCACGCAGGACACCCACCTGGCGCTGAGCGACAGCGAGGGCAATGCCGCCCTAGCCCTGACCGTGACCCGCGCCTACTCGTCGAGCAAGAACCACACGCTGCTGCTCACCTCGCCGGCCATCGCCGTGGGCACCACCTACACGCTCGCCAGCGGTGCCACCATCGACACCGAGGCCGACAACTGGCACAGCCTCTACGGCGGCGAGGCCGTCACCGCTCCCGGCGAACGACCATTAGGCTCTGCCACGGCCGCCATACCATATGCCACTTTGCAGTAACACCCCTCAACATCGCAACAAGATGAAAAAGCATATCCTCACCCTATTGCTCACGCTCGTGATGATGAGCGCCGCAGCACAGCAGTCGTTTAACTTCCTCAACATGGTGGATGCCGACGATGGCATCAAGCAGATTGCCACCGAGGGAATGATCATCAAGTTTGCCGACGGCAACCTCATCGCCACCGCCGGCGACAAAACCCTCACCATTGCCCTGGCGGAACTCCACCACATGGAGTTCACCAACATTCAGCATGCCGATGAGTCGTATCCCAAAGGTGATGTCGATGGCAACTACACAGTCGATGTCGCCGACCTGAACATCCTCATCAACATCATCCTCAAGAAGGACACTGCCGAGAAATATGAAGGTCGTGCCTATGTCACCGGCCAGAACACCGTCGACATCGATGATGTGAACTTTGTGGTGAACACCATTCTGCACAAAGAAGACGAATCGTGAACACCACCGCGATAGTCCATACAATCAAGACACTAGGCGAGAGCGACTCTCGCCTAGTTGCCACTTTTAGCCGACAATAACAAGCTTTTGACTGAATTTATTTCGCTTTGCAATGGTTATGGCCTAATTTTGCCTGCCAGCCACGCAATATCGCACCGCATCTATCCGTTTATCAATTCGTTAACCCCGTAATCGTGCATGTCAGCCACCCTGCGAGAAATCATCAGCGGCTTTGCCCCCATCACGCTTGAGCAGATGAGCGGCATCAAGCTCATGAACCGCACCGACACCAAGTTCGTCACCACCGAACAGGCGTTGTGCGAGCTGCTGCTGCTGGCCCGGCACGACTATTTTGCCCAGGACATCGCCGGCGAGCGCATCGCACGCTACTTCACAGCCTATTTCGACACCTCCGAGCACGACATGTATATCATGCACCAAAACGGCCATGTGAACCGCCAGAAGGTGCGCATTCGCTCCTATATCGACTCTGGCCTCGACTTCCTGGAGGTGAAGACCAAGAACAACCGGGGCCGCACCAAGAAGAAACGCATGGCCATGCAGGACTTCGACCCCACCAACCCGCCCGTGGATCTCACGTTCCGCCGGCAGAACGAGGTGTTCACCGCCTACGACGACTTCCTGCGCACGCACCTGTTTGTGGCCACACCGCAGCAGCTCAAGGAGCAACTGCTGAACCAGTTCAACCGCATCACGCTGGTGAACCGCGCACGCACCGAGCGTCTCACCATCGACACCGCGCTGGCGTTCAACAACCTGCGCACTGGGCAACAGTGCGACCTGGGCGGACTGGCCATCATCGAACTCAAGCGCGACGGCTTGCAACCGTCGCCCATCCTCGACATGCTGCTCCAGCTCCGAATCAAGCCCAGCGGATTCAGCAAATACTGCATGGGGCAGGCCCTCACCGACCCCAACCTTAAGCGAAATCGTTTCAAACCTCGCCTGCGCATGGTCGACAAACTCCTCGAACAAGCCGCACGGCACACCCATCACGCAAACTAAAAAGCATTCCATATGAACGACTTCATCACCATGAGCCAACAGTTGCTCACCACGGGAGAGTTTGGACACCTCTCGGTGGCCAATTTTCTCATCAACACCCTGGTGGTGTGGATAATGGTGCATTTCCTCTACTTCCGCAAGAGCCGCCGGCGCGACTTCTACTTCACCTTCACGCTGCTGGGCGTGGCCATCTATTTCCTCGTCTATTCGATGATTTTCGTGCTCGAGGACATGAAGGGCAAGACCGGCATTGGCATCGGCATTGGCCTGTTTGGCATTTTCAGCATCATGCGCTACCGCACCGATGCTATGCCCGTGCGCGAGATGACCTATCTGTTCAGCATCATCTGCCTGTCGGTGATCAACGCGCTGGGCAGTGCTGTGAGCCTGGCCGAGTCGCTGCTGCCCAACGCCTTCGTGCTGCTGGCCATGTTCCTGTGCGAGCATTTCCTGCTCAACACCACCGAACAGTCGAAACTCGTGCTCTACGACCGCGTGAAACTCATCACCCCCGAGCGACGCGAAGAGCTGCTGGCCGACCTACGCGAGCGGCTGGGCCTGGACATCACCGGCGTGACCGTGGGCAGTGTTGACTTCCTCAAAGACACCGCCGTGCTCCGCGTCTATTACCGCGAGGCTACCGAAAAAGACGAAATCAACAACACCTTGAAAGTGAAACGCGAAGAATGGCAAGAAACACCCTAACCCGCGTGGCTTGCGCACTGCTGGCCGTGGCAGTGGGCACCACCATGGCCGCGCATGCCGACGACGACACCGGACTGATTGTGGGCGCAACGGTGGAGAAGAAAATCAACAAAAAGGCCAGCACCGAGGCCGAGGTGGAGTTTCGGTCGAGGCACGACTTCCGCACCGCCGACCGCGTGTCGCTGGGCGTGAGCGGCGAATACAAGCTCGCCAGCTGGCTCAAAGCCTCGGCAGGCTATCAGCTCCTGATTTGCAACAACCAGGAGAAGATATCCTACAAACTCGACGACGACGGCACGACCCACCTCTACAACAACTGGCGGCCTTCGTTTTGGGGACTGCGCCATCGCGCCAACGCCGCCCTCACCGCCAGCATCAAATGGCGGCGAGTCAGCTTCTCGCTGCGCGAGGCCTACCGCTACACCTATCGCCCCGCCACCACCACCACACGCTACGACTTCGACAACGCCTGGTGGGAGGACACACGCGTCAAGACCAGCCACCAGCACGTGCTGCGCTCAAGGCTCAAAGCACAGTGGGACATCCCCAAGTGCAAGTTCACACCGTGGGTGAGTGGCGAGCTGTTCAACAACATGCGCCTCGACAAGGTGCGCCTGCAAGCCGGCGTGGACTACGCCCCGGCCAAGCAGCACACCTTTGGACTCTACTACCGATTCCAATATGTGTGCCTCGACGAGGAGGAAGAACCCAATGCGCACCACATTGGACTGAGCTACAAATTCAAGTTTTAACCGCTTCGCCCCCCATTGGCAACAATGAAAACCAAGCATCTCACCACCCTCGCCCTGTTGCTGACCCTAGCCTGCGCCAGCTGCGTGAACGACGACACCGACTTTGGCAACCTGGTCAACGACCTCACCCGCGACCAGGTCATGCCCATTGATATCGACCTCGACTTCAGCCCGCTCGCCGAGGAGGCCGACTCCCCCGTCACCGATGAGACCGACCCCTTCTACAGCGACTATGTGGAGAATGACACATTCGACCGCGTGGTGCACATCCACTACGATGGCAACACCGTGACGCTGAGCGGCGATGACAACCGCGTGCAGGTGGAAACCAGCGGCGCACACGTCACCATAGCAAGCCAGAGCAGCCGCATGGAATATGTGCTCACCGGCACAAGCACCAACGGCTCGTTCAAAATCTACAGCGACCACAAGTTCAAGCTCACCCTCAACGGGGTCACCCTCACCAACCCCACCGGTGCGGCCATCAACGACCAGTGCGGCAAGAGCATGTATCTCGTGCTCGCCGAGGGCACTACCAGCACCCTCACCGATGGCGAGAACTACACCGTCATTGATGGCGAACAGATGAAAGGCACCATCTTCAGCGAGGGGCAAATCATCGTGAGCGGACACGGATCGCTGGCGGTGAACGCCCATGGCGGACACGGCATGGCCAGCGACGACTACATACGCTTCCGCCCTGGATGCCGACTCCACATTGCCGCACACGGCGGACACGGCATCAAGGCCAACGACGGCATCATGGTCGATGGCGGTGTGCTCAACGTCGAAGTCACCGGCGATGGTTACAAAGGCTTCAAGAGCGATGTCGACATCACCGTGCGCGGCGGACGCACCACCATCGTCACCAGCGGCAACAGCCGCCTCAACACCGAGGAAGAGGTGATTGGCGACAGCGAGGGCGACTACAGCAGCTGCGCCGGCATGAAGAGCGACATGGGCATCACCATCGAGGGCGGCACGGTGCGCGTGCGAAGCACCGGTGAGGGCGGCAAGGGACTCAACGCCGCCGGACCGCTACTCATTGCCGGCGGCAACGTGGCCGTGGTCACCACAGGCACCAAAGGACACAGCGCACCCAAGGGCATCAAGAGCGACGACGACATCACCATCAACGGCGGCAGCACCTACACCTACAGCCTCTACAGCAACCCCCTCGAAGCCGCCGGCACACTCACCGTGGCCCACGGAGCCACCACACACGACACCCACCCGCGACGCGTCGTCATCAGCTTCTGACAGCCGCCACCACCCGCCCCTCAAAAACACCGTGGAGCCTCCACAAGCCCCTGGGACTTATTTGGTATGACGGGTGTTGCCGCGACGCAAAACGAATATACAAGCCGCTGCAGCAGCGGCTCTACAGGACGTTGTGCAACCAATTCATGTAGAGCCGCATCATGATGCGGCTGATGGCCGAGTCAAGAACCAAGATGGTCGGGAATTAAGGAATCATCGCAGTATCACGATGCGGCTGATGGCCGAGTCATGTAGGGCCTGCAGATGCACTGCCCGAGTCCTGTAGAGCCGCATCACGATGCGGCTGATGGCCGAGTCATGTATGGCCTGTTGATGCACTGCCCGACTCCTGTAGAGCCGCATCACGATGCGGCTGATGCCCGACTCAAGAAACAAGATGGTCAGGAATGAAGGAATCATCGCAGTAGTATCAAGATAGGAGAAACATTATAAGATGCAAGGCGCGAGATGGCCAACGCAAGAGCATTGATGGCGAGAGCAAATCCTTATGTCGTGGACATACAGAAACCATGGAACACTTGGAAACCTTGGAACAAGACTCCGACACATTTTTTATGGCTCATTGGGTGGAGTTCCCGAAAATTGTGCGTAAATTTGCAGAATCGTTTGGTTGGAGGTGCTCGTCGCCCCAACCATGCGAGGGTAAACCTGAACACTTAACGCTATTGATTTCATGGCAGAGAACTATATCGTATCGGCCCGTAAATACCGTCCGGCCACGTTCCGCACCGTGGTGGGCCAGGAGACGCTCACCCACACGCTCAAGACCGCCATCGCCAGCGGCCGTCTGGCACATGCCTACCTGTTCTGCGGTCCGCGCGGTGTGGGAAAGACCACCTGTGCGCGCATCTTCGCCAAGACCATCAACTGCGAGCACCCCACGCCCGACGGCGAGGCTTGCAACCAGTGCGACTCGTGCAAGGCCTTCAACGAGCAGCGGTCGTTCAACATCATCGAGATGGACGCTGCCAGCAACAATGGTGTGGACGACATGCGCGAACTCACAGGGCAGGTGCTCATCCCGCCGCAAGGCGGACGCTACAAGGTGTATATCATCGACGAGGTGCACATGCTCTCGTCGTCGGCCTTCAACGCGTTTTTGAAAACGCTGGAGGAGCCGCCCGAATATGCCATCTTCATCATGGCCACCACCGAGAAGCAGAAGGTGCTGCCCACCATCTTGTCGCGATGCCAGATTTATGACTTCACGCGCATCACCGTGCCCGACATCGT
Organism: Muribaculaceae bacterium; assembly: GCA_017545095.1. The sequence continues at coordinate 23,973 of JAFYCU010000002.1, forward strand.
GAAGCAGCTGCAATATGTGTGTAAGGAGGAAGGCATCGAAGCCGAGCCGGCTGCGCTAAACGTAATTGCGCAGAAAGCCGATGGCGGTATGCGCGACGCTCTGTCGATTTTCGACCAGGTGACGGCCTCCAGCGAGGGACATATCACCTATCAGAGTGCCATCGACAACTTGAACGTGCTCGACTATGACTACTACTTCGGTCTGGTGGACACTTTCCTGGCGTGCGATGTGCCGCAGGCCTTGCTCACCTATCGTGAGATTCGCGACAAGGGCTTCGACTCGCAATTCTTTGTAAACGGCCTGGCCAGCCATCTGCGCGACCTGATGGTGGCCAGCACGCCGCAAACGCGCTCACTGCTGGAGATGAACCAGGAGGTGGGCGAGCGCTATGTGCAGCAGGCGGCGAAGCTCGCACCGAGGTTTTTCTACCGGGCACTGGAAATGTGCAACGAGTGCGACCTCAACTATCGCAATGCCAGCAACAAGATGCTGCTGGTGGAGCTGCTGCTGGTGAAGCTGTGCCAGATTGTCGCCCCCGACCCGGCTGTTGGCGTTGCACAGCCGAAAACAGCGCTGCGACCGATGAATAGTGCTTCCGCCCATCCGTCGGCTTCCGCCGCGCCACCTCGCCAGGCTCCCCCCATGGCACAGCCCAGCACACAAGCGGCACCCGCAGCGGCCAATCAACCCCCGCAACCTCCCACCCCGCCGCCACCAGCACCCGATTCGGTTCCAGCACCGACACCTGCTGCCGCCACCAACATGGCCCCGCCGCCACCACCGCCACCATCAGCTCCCGCTCCACAGGCTCCCGCCGCACCGGTTACTCCAGCTCCTGCCGCCGCCCCGCAACGGCGCAAGGTGGCTGAACCCAAACGCATCCTCATCAGCAACACGATGGCTGGCCAGCCGGTGCAGCCGCAGCAAGCCACCGTGCCACAACCCGAAGCCACTGCCGCACCCACCGCACAACGGGAGACCTTCACCGAGCAGCAACTGCTCGAAGCATGGCAACGCTACATTGTGGCTCATCCACAGGAACAACTGGTGGTGAACACGATGAAAATGGCCAAACCCGTGCGAAAGACCGATGAAACTTATCAAATCGAGGTGGCCAGCCAAGGGCAGGTGGAGTTTTTCGAGAACAGCAAGGCCGACATCCTAGCATTCCTGCGAGGCGAGGTGAAAAACGACATGCTCGACATCCAAGTGAAGCAAATGGCCGACTTGGGCGAGCACCGCATCTGGACCCCACGCGAGGTGGTGGAAGACATCAAACGCCACAACGAGCACTTCAACGACTTCCTCACTGACTTCGACCTGGGCTTGGCTTAACGGTAAAGGGACGATTTCGGCACAATCACAGAGCCGCCAAATGGCGGCTCATGACAATCACACCCCATCGTGACGGGGATGCATCCTGTTTGCCATAGGAGTTAAAGCTATCCTCAGTCGTTGAGCAATGCGTCGTAGCACTCGATAAGTGCTTGCGCGGCCGCCTCGGCCGAGTGGCATTTGGCGCATTGGCGGCCTCGACCGATGATTTGCGTGCGCAGGGCTTCGTCGGTGGTGATGCGCACAATGGCATCGGCCCAGCCTTGCGCGGTGTTGTCGGTGGCCAGCGCAGCATCGCCGGCCATCTCGGCCTGCGCCGTACCGGCAGGCACCACCACGGGCACACCGGCATCCATAGCCTCGAGCATCGACAAGCTGTAGTATTGCCCCTGTGCCGAGCATAGCATGGCTTGCGAGAGCTGGTAAAGCACAGGCAGGTCGGTGGTGTGGATGCTCTTGATGTGCACCACATAGTCGCGCAACGCGTGAGAGTCGAGATAGGGACGCACCACACGACGGTAATAGGCTGTGCTAGGACCGGCAATCACGAGACTGATGGGATGCTGCTTGCGTAGCAGCTCAATGGCTTTGACGAGCGTGAGCAGCTCTTTGTGAGCCGTGAGCGGTCCCATCACCAGCACGAAACGCTCGGGCAGGCCATGCTGCGCGGCAAGGGAAGTTTTCACCTCGGGGTGAATCTCGATGTCGAAATTGGAGTCGGTGCAAGGAGGCACCACACACACCTTGTCGGCCTTGAGCTTGGGGTAGTATGCCAGCAGGTCGCGCTTGCCCCACTCGCTAGGCACCACAATGCGTTGTGCCTTGCGCAGGCTGTGGCGCAACGCGGCATTTTTCTTCATCCGCTCCCAAAATCCAAATTCTTTGGAAAACCGCTTGACGTCAAGGTCGTTGATGCTCAGCACCCAGCTGGTGTGGTATCCCTTGGTGCCATAGGGCAGCAATTCGCACATGCCATGGTACAAGCGCACATGGTGGCGGCGCAAATCCTTGCCCATGCCATCACCCCAACGCCACAAACGATTGAACCAGCCGTGCTTGGGTTCCTTGAGGTTGACATTGGCACTGGCCAGCAATGGGGTGAGGTGGCGATTTTCGGTGGTATAGTCGCTATAGATGAAATACTTGTGGTGTGGTGCATGGTGGGTGACTGCCGAAATCAGATTCCGACACAAGTTGCCACGATTGCTGTGGTTGTAAACGGCCCAATATCCATCAAATCCTATGGTCATGTGCTATGGTGTTTTGCTCAATGATGGTGTGAAGTTGTGGAAACAGATTGCAAAGATAGTAATTTAATTTGATATAAAAAGAAACTTTTTCTATCTTTTTGCAGAAAAGCTACCGCTTGATGCATATTTCATTGACTATGCAGGGATTCTGCGTGCTTTTTTGAGTGGAATGATGAGGTAGATTTATTGGGTAATAGGCCACTCGAAACATTTGAGTTGAGCCTCGAGCTGTGCTTCCTGCCCACCGGTGTAGCGGTCGACGAGCGCATGGAAGGCCGGTGAGTGGTCGTGATGCTGCAAATGCGCCAGCTCGTGGCAGATGACGTAGCGCACAAGGTGCTCGGGCAAGAACATCACGTTGCGCGACAGCTGGATGTTGCCACCCTCGCGGGTGCAATGCCCCAGCTTGCGCACCCCGCGGCCCACACTCAGGCGGCTGAGCGGCAGGTCAAGGCCCAGACTGTGCGCCACATTCACGGCATAGGGCAGCAGGTGCACAACGGCCAGATGGTCCATGAGCGATTGCAGGCAAGCACTGATGGTGGTTTTCACCGACTCGCGGTCCATGTCGATGCCCGATGGCACAAGCACCTCGGCATGGGTGGAGTCGACCACGCGATAGTGGAAACGGGTGGTGTGCTCGGGCCACATGCCGATGGACACCTCGCAGCCAAAGCACGGCAGCACTTGACCGATGGAGAACGTGACGGTGCGCCGCTTGAGGCGGGCAATGCCGTCGCGCATGTCGTTGAGAATGCGTTTAATCTCGCTCAGCGTGAGATCGGCAGGCACGGTCATTTTTAGGTGGTCACCGTCCCAGCGTACAATAGCTCGCCGCTGACCACGACGGGTGTACACCACCACGCGCCCCAACTGCTCGTCGTCGAAATATCCTACCATAGGGTTAGAACTCTACACCCACTTTCAGAAACACATTGTGAAACGCGGCACCCTTGTTGATGTAGGCCCCGCCCACACCATCGCTCTCGGCCCCGGGGGCATCGCCCAAGCAATGCAGGCGATAGTGAGCCGTGTGCAGCGCATAGCCCACACCAATGTTGAACGAGAAAAACTCACTCGTGGCCAGATGGATGCCTAAGCTGGGCGAAGCAAAGAAACCCATGTGGTTAATCACGTTGGCTCCCAGTTTCAGACTCGCCCAGGGTGTGTGGCCGTTCTCGCTGCGCAGGCTGTAGCGTGTCTCGGCATAGAGTGGGATGAACGGACTCTGCCAGTCGGGGTCGTTGTGGGTGGGTTCTTTGATGTCGAGGCGCAGGGGGTAGGTCGACACCTTGGGGCTGAAGTTGTGCAGTGCCACACCGCCACCAAGATACCACTGCGGCGTGAGCTGATAGCCAAACGAGGTTTCCACCAGCCAGTAGTTGTTGCGAGGCTCGCCCAAGCCCAGCGAGTAGCCCAGGTCGATGAAGCCGCGAAACTTGCTGGTGTCGTAGTTCTTCTTACGACGTTCATGCGAGATGTAGGCAATCTCGTCGGTGGTGTAGACATATTTCACACCATCGACCACAATGTCGACGGTGGTGTCGTCGCGCGAAGTGATAGTGCCGGTCACCACCTCGCCGCTCTTGAGGTGGATGGTGGACTGTCGCGAGCCATCGTTGTCACCAGCCCACACCGTGAGCGACAGCAGGACGGTGAGCAGCATGATGAGTAATCTCCGTGTCATTTTAGTTTGAATTTTAGTATGAATAGTTTGCGCATGGGTTATGCGGCTTGTAAACGTTTTTTTCGCGGTGTGGATGTTGACAAGGTGCGACACGAGCCGGAGTGTTCATGCAGCCATTGCTTGAACCGGTAGCAGCATGGCTTGAATTTCGCGTGGTTAGCGAAGCGGGAAGGCATCATGAGCTAAATGGGCGGGGAAGCGCTGTGGAAGCGGCTCCCTCGCCCATGATGTGGTGGTTGAGTGGTTAATCGTCCATGTCGATAACCTGGAACGACCGATTATACTCAATCTCCAGGCCGTTGTTGAGCTTCACCTCATAGCCGCGACGGTTGCGGTCGATTTTAATGATGGTGGTGCCAGGGAATGTGCTCTTGATGTGGCTTTTGATTTGCTCCGGAATCAGCGCACTGGGAACGTGCGAGCCGTAGCATTCAATCTCTTTCCACTCACCCTGCTTGTTAAACTCCACTTTCTCGCCAGTCTCATACCTGATGGTGTAGTCGTCCCAGTCCATCGTCACCACCAGGGGCACCATCTTGGAAAAGTGCTGCTTGAGCATCGTTTGTGCGTTTTGGGGCAGCTGCTGGTAGGTGATCACGCGGTCATCATCGGCACGCATGTTCTGACTCATCAGCACGACCATGGCCATCATCAAAAATAATTTCACTCTCTTCATTTTCTTATCGTTTGTTTAATGAAACTAATTGAGCACCACATGGTGCTATTGGGTGTCTCAGGGTTTGTTGTGCAACATGCAACAGTTGCATAACGGCGCAAAATTACATCATTTTTGGTTCGTATGCCATTTTCGCGTCCGCGATTTAATGAAATTTAACTAGCTGTGCTTGCGTTGACTTACTGGTCAACACAGTGGGTTCAGCGCATCGATGCCAACAGCAACTCAATCACCCGGGGATAGTGGACATATTCCAAGTGGTGGATGCGTGTCTCGAGTGTTTCGGGCGTGTCGTCGGGAAACACCGGGCAGGTGTGTTGCGCCAGTATGGGCCCGCCGTCGATGTGCGCGGTGACCTGATGGATGGTGATGCCGCTCTCGCTGTCTCCAGCTTGGATTACCGCTTCGTGCACATTGCCGCCCCACATGCCCTCGCCGCCATATTTGGGCAACAGCGAGGGGTGGATGTTGATGATGTGGCCAGCAAACGAGCTCAGCAGCGGCTCGCGCACCACGGCCAAAAAGCCCGCCAGCACCACCAAATCCACACCGGCTTCAATCAGTTGTTGCGTCACGCACACGGGGCAACGCCACTCGGCTTTGGGGAAATATTCCACATCGATACCCAGCGGACGCAAGCGGTCGATAACGCCGGCGGTCTGCCGGTTGGTGATCACAAGTGCCACCTGCACGGTGGTGCTGTACGCAAAGTAACGCACAATGTTCTCGGCATTGGTGCCCGAGCCAGAGGCAAATATAGCAATTCGTTTCATAATTGATTATCTTTGTTTGTTCATCGTTGTTTTCGTTCCCCCCGGAGGCATCGCGGCCTTTGCCCAGGGGCGATGCCCCCAGCTATGGACTGTCGCCCTTTCAGGGCTTCTTCAGAACGATTGCATGTCGACGAGGTGTTTGTAGGGTCCGCCACGGGCGATGAGCTGGTCGTGGGTGCCTTGCTCCACTATGCGCCCGTCTTGCATCACACATATGAGGTCGGCACCGCGAATGGTGCTCAGGCGGTGGGCTATCACCAGCGTGGTGCGACCCTGCATCAGGTGGTTGAGGGCCTCTTGCACGAGATGTTCGCTCTCGGTGTCGAGGGCGCTGGTGGCCTCGTCGAGGATGAGGATGGGCGGGTTCTTGAGGATGGCTCGCGCAATGCTGATGCGCTGGCGCTGGCCGCCCGAGAGCTTGCAGCCGCGGTCGCCGATGTTGGTCTCGAAGCCCTGCTCGCTGGCCATGATAAAGTCGTAGGCATTGGCAATGCGTGCCGCCTGCTCCACCTGCTCGCGTGTGGCGTGCTCCACGCCAAAGGTGATGTTGTTGTAGAACGTGTCGTTGAACAAGATGGCCTCCTGGTTCACGTTGCCCATAAGGGCCCGCAGGTCGGCCACGGCCATCTGGCGGATGTCGATGCCGTCGATGGTGATACTGCCCTCTTCCACATCGTAGAACCGGGGCAGCAGATCGGCCATGGTGGTTTTCCCCGACCCACTCTGTCCCACCAAAGCCACCGTGCTGCCGCAGGGAATGTCGAGGCTCACACCGTCGATTACCCAACTGTCGCTGTAACGAAAACGGACATTGTGGTAGGCGATGCCCTGCTTCATGGCGAGCAGCCGCTGGGGCTGCTCGGGGTCGCGGATGGGGTTGACGGCACTCAGGATTTTGTCGATGCGCTGCATCGAGGCCATGCCGCGTTGGATGGCGTAGCCGGCCTTTGAGAGGTCTTTGGCAGGGTTGATGATGCTGTAGAAGATCACCATGTAGTAGATGAACTTGGGTGCTGTGATGGCATTGGTGCCGCTCAGGATGAGCGTGCCGCCAAACCACAGCACGATGGCGATGGTGGCCGTGCCCAGAAACTCGCTCATCGGGTGCGCCAACTCATAACGGCGGTTCATGCGCGTGATGATGGAGCGGTAACGCTCGTTCTCGCCCTTGAACCGCTGCCGCACCTTGCCCTCGGCATTGAAAGCCTTCACAATGCGCAGGCCGCCAATGGTTTCCTCGATGTTGCTCAGCATCACGCCCCACTGGTTCTGCCCCTCGAGCGACACGCGCTTGAGCCGCTTGCCCACGCGGCCCATGATGACGCCGGCCACCGGCAGCAGCACGAGCACAAACACCGTGAGCTGCCAGCTCAGCGCAATCATCATGCCCAGGCAGGCGATGATCATGATGGGGTTTTTGAACATCAGGTCGAGCGACGACATGATGGAGTTCTCCACCTCGGTGACATCGCCGCTCATGCGCGCCATCACGTCGCCCTTGCGCTCGTTGGAGAAAAAGCCGATGGGCAGCGACACGATTTTGGCATAGATTTGGTTGCGGATGTCGCGCACCACGCCCGTGCGGATAGGAATCATGAAATAGGCACTCATATAGGCGCAACCCGTCTTCAGCCCCGTCATCACCACCAGCCCGGCGGCAATGGCAGCCAGGGCCGTGGATGCGCCGTAGCGAGCGATGATGCACTGCACATAGTAGTAGAAATTGTTCACCACCACCTCGTTGAGCTTGCCGCTGCCCCACGGCATGAAGGTGTAGGACTGCGTGTTGATGCCAAACAGCATCTCCAGAATGGGGATAATCAGCGCAAACGAGAACAATGTGAGCACGGCAGTGAGCACGTTAAACACCACGTTCAAGGCCAAATACCGCTTATAAGGCGGCACAAACCGTGCCAACAATCGCAGGAATCCTTTCATCGATAGCCATATTTTTGCGCAAAGGTACGAAATAATTGACAATGCTCAATGCACCATGCACAATTTTTAGCGGCCATAGAGTCCCAAACATGCCCTATCCTTCATCAACAGCTGTGCAAGTTTTCAGCCTAAAATGTACTGCGCAGCGTACACTTTTGCCGCAAAACTGTACCTCTCAAAGTACAATATGCCGCCAATAGTGCATCGCCCGCAGTGCAGTATTGGCGGCAAATTGCCTTACCTTGGCTGGAAAGCCCATGTCACTCCTTGTGCACCATGATGTTGATGATGATGTTGAGGTCGTCCACGTCCACCGCTCCGTCGCCATTGAGGTCGGCGGCCTCGGTCTCCTCGGCCTTGTGCACCATCATGTTAATCACCAAGTTCAGGTCATCCACGTCCACCACCCCGTCGCCCGTGAGGTCGCCACGCGGGGCCGGGTTGTCGGTGTCATCAACGATGTTGGTGAATTTCTTCCACGCCCAGTGCTGCGCGTAAAGTTCCGTTGTGCCGACGGGTACATGCAGCACGCAGGTCGATGTGGGAACTGATGAGAATTGAGCTTTACTGCCAGACGAAGGGCTACCATACGTCACACTGTCGGGATTCTCAAAATGGCTATAGATGTTCTCTAATGATGTGCAATTCCCAAAAGCATCATTGCCTAAATATTGAACAGCATCGGGGATTGACAGTGAACTGATTCCACGGCAATATCCAAAAGCCGACCTACCGATGGTGGTCACCGACTCGGATATGGCCAGCAAGCCTGTGAAACCCTCACAAGAGTAAAAGGCCATGTCACCAATGGTTTTCACCGAATTGCCGATTTTTAGCGATTCATTTAAGCCGCTACAGTTGTAGAAGGCCGAACTGCCAATGGTGGTAACAGAATCGGGAATCACCAATGAGCCAGTAAAACCCTTGCAACGTGAGAAGGCTTGGTCACCAATGGTTTTCACCGAATTGCCGATGGTCAGCGAGCCTTTAAAGCCTGCGCACTCAGAAAAGGCCGAACTACCAATGGTTTTCACCGAATTGCCGATTTTTAGCGAGCCATTTAAGCCGCTACAGTTGTAGAAGGCCGAACTGCCAATGGTGGTTACAGAATCGGGAATTACCAGCGAGCCAGTAAAACCTTTGCAGTCATAAAAAGCCTGGTCACCAATGGTTTTCACCGAATTGCCGATGGTCAGCGAGCCATTGAAGCCAGAGCAATAGTAGAAAGCACTATTACCAATAGTTTTCACCGAATTGCCGATGGTTAGCGAGTCCGTAAAACCTGCGCACCCCCAAAAGGCTGAGCCACCAATGGTGGTTACAGAATCGGGAATTACCAGCGAGCCAGTAAAGCCGCTGCATTTATAAAAAGCCATGTTATCGATAGTTTTCACCGAATTGCCGATTGTCAGCGGGCCTTTAAACCCTGCGCACTCAGAAAAGGCTGAACTACCAATGGTTTTTACCGAGTTGCCGATAGTGAGCGAACCATTGAAGCCACTGCAACTTGAGAATGCGGAGTTGCCGATGCTTATCACCGAATCGGGAATCACCAACGAGCCAGTAAATCCGCTGCAAGCATAAAAAGCCTCATCACCGATAGTTTCAACCGTGTTGCCAATTGACAGCGTACCATTAAAACCGAGGCAACAATAGAAAGCATCGTTTCCGATGGAAGTCACCGAGTTGGGTATCGTCAACGACCCCGTGAAACTGCGACAATTGTAAAAAGCATAGTTCCCAATGCTCTTCACCGACTCTGGAATGGTTAATGAGCCAGTAATGTTTTGGCAATACCTAAAAGCATAATCGCCAATCGTCTCTACCGAGTTACCGATGGTCAGCGGACCATTGAAATTGCAACTATAAAGAAAACAGGCAGGAATGTGTCTCACATTATCCCCTATCACGACTTTCTTAAATGGTATTCTACTGAATTGACCACCATCAGCCCTATCGATGTTTGACGTTTTCCAATAAAAGTCGGCGCAATGGGTGGCATTGAACGCCAAATGTGAAAATCCGCTGCAATCATCAAATGCCATATCGCCAATACTGGTCACCGAATTGCCAATGGTGAGCGTATCGGTGAAGCCTTTGCAACTGCGGAAAGCATATCTACCAATTGTTTTTACCGAATTGGGAATGGTTAGCGAACCTCTGAAATTGCCGCAACCATAGAAGGCGTAGTTGCCTATGGTAGTCACCGAGCCGGGAAGCTTCAACAAGCCAGTAAAGCCACTACAATTATAGAAGGCCATATAACCTATGGAAGAAACCGAATTGCCAATAGTCAACGAGCCAGTAAAGCCACTGCAGCCATCGAAAACATTTTCGTCAATCTTGGTCACTGAATTGCCGATGATCAGCGAGCCATTAAAGCCGCTGCAATAATAAAAGGCACTCCTGCCAATAGCGGTCACCGAATTGGGAATCTGCAACGAACCTGTGAAACCGCTGCAATTTAAGAAAGCACTCTCGCCAATGGTTATCACCGAGTTGGGGATAACTAGCGAACCAGTAAAGCCGTGGCAGCCTGAGAAAGCGGAGTTGCCGATGCTCGTCACCGAGTTGGGAATCACCAGCGAACCAGTAAAGCCATAACAGTCGTTAAAAGCTAAGTTTCCGATACTCCTCACCGACTCAGGAATAATGAGTGTACCAGTTAATCTGTAGTTACCTCTGAAAGCCAAATTCCCGATATGTTGCAAGGTGTTGGGCAATAACAATACCCCCCTTAAGCCATGATAGGGGTCTGCGCCGTTGAAAAACGCCTCGTCGCCAATGGCTGTCACTGTGAACGGGCCGTCCTCGTGGTGGATGGTTATATACTGGTAATTACCATATTGATCTGTGACTGGATTGCCATTTGCGTCTTTAACCAACACCTGCTCGTCCCAAATGTCATAAACAATCTCCGGAATCTGCAGATTCTCTATTTCTTTCACGTTATCGGTGGCTCCTGTGATAGTTACAGTTCCATCGGTGTTCATGGAACATCTAAAGCCGTTGTAGGAAAAAGAGCTTCTTGCCGCAACCTCGAAGCCAGCGAGGCACAGCAGAGCCAGCAGCACCAAAGTTTGCAGTCGTTGTTTCATTCGAGTTTCGTATTCTAATCGTGGTGCGCATGTGCCGCTATTGACAGCATATACACACCACGACATTTGTTTTACATTCCTATGTGGGGTTCTGATGACTGTTTTACTTTGCCGTCTTCGTCAACCTCAACATAGCACACATCAGGAGTGTTAATGAGGCTGTTGATGTAGTTGTCAACAATGTCTTTTTGAACGACACTGGTACTTATACCAGTCTGTACTGAAGTTATGTTATGGACTGTAACATGGCCATCATCAGTCTTGACATCGCAAATTAGCTGATGGACAAAGGTATAGACCTCTTTGGATTTCTCCACACCTTCTTTGCTGGCATATTTAACCGTCATTTGCCTGGTCACGCCAAAAGACTTGAAATGCAGATTTTTCTCCCAAACTTTTTGATTGTCGGTGCCATCTTTCCACATGGTGGCCTCAATGGTGATGGTTTGAGGATTGCCATCCACGTCAACATATTCCACAGTGGGAACTACGAATTCCAGCAGGTCGTTGTTGCAAGTAAGCCTGAAATCCATGTCCACCTCATCGTGGCAGCTAGCAAACAAGGTTGTCAGCAAACCAATGGCAAGCAACTTGCCAAACACATTTAAATGTCTCATAAGCAAAAGCACTAAATCCGTGTCGTGCGCAACTTTTTGAAAATGATTATCCTAGAATGTTATCCTTGCGCAGCATGATGTTGATAATGGCGTTGAGGTCGTCGGCCATGACAGAGACTTCAAGGCTAATCAGACACAACTTTGAGGCGCCACGCGGGTTGTCATTGAGCATGAGATGTTTTTCGGATGTATTCCAAAGCTCGGTCGAGTTGGCTATCGCTGGAAACCGAGATATCCAATTCCACAACTTCATCTGGTATTACTCCTTGCCCTTCAATGACCTTCTTGTCTTTTGAAAAGAATGCCGCCGATGGCATATAGATGTAAAAGGGTGCACGCGTGAGTTCAGGGTCGCCAACAGTACCGGCATACGTTACGCGATAAGGTTCTACTATTGGCGAAAAGGCACCATAAGTTTGTGTGCCAATCACATGTCCGTTGGGAAGTTGTTTAGCCGCCAAACACAAAAGCTCTGCCATGCTTGCAGTCTCAACATTGCAAAGCACAACTATGGGAACATCAACGTTTACATGTGGCTCGCTGTAATTCTTACATGTAAATGGAAATAGACATGAATAATCTAATCGTCCCACACCAGTTTTCATACGTGTATATCCCAACAATTGTTCTGGACCATTAATCAATGCGCCTATAAGGTATTGGAAATCATTCGCGGTGCCTCCTGTGTTGAACCTCAAATCTAGTATCACGCCTTTTAAGGAACGCTCGTTGTGAGCCTGCTGGATTGCATCAAACCATGCTTGCCACACTTGGCAAATCTTGTCTTTGTCGGAATCAGTACTTCGTTGTTCAAATGCGGCGGCCAATTGGCATTTTAATAAACCGAAATACATTATCTCATCGTTAAATCTCACAAAGGTATAGCCGCCAGCATCGCCACAATAGTTATACTGATTATTGTAGTATGCTAAAATCCCACGACGCTTTAGCATTGACAGCCAAGTTACTTCTTTGTCAAATCTTTCTTGAATGGCCTGATATGATGGAGAAAATTGTTTCTTTATATTTTGGTTTGTGTGGATATTCTTCAGTTGAAGATAAGAGTGGCCATCGTGAAGCTGCGCAAAAATCTGATTATATAATTCACAAATTATCTCATCAGGGACTGGATTTGTGAAATTATACATTCTGTCAAGTTCCTCAAATTTAGGCAAGAAGTCTCTGTAGGTTTTGTCCCAGTCAACACCATGAGCTTCTTCGTAATCCCAAAGAGGATAATTATTGTTCATAGCTTTCCAAATAGCCTTGAATTGCCCGGCGAGCGAGGCTTTTGCTTCGCTAAAATTGTCATCGTTATCTTCGTCGGACAACGAGTACGACAAGAATTCATCGCTATCATCGCGGCATGAAGTTGTAGTTATTGATAACAAGCTGAAAATAATCAGCCATATCTGAATATTTAGAAACCGACTTGTATTCATAGCTATCACAGATTAGAAGAAATAACAAACCCCACTTTGAATGGCAATGGTAGTATTGTAGCGAGGGTCTTTCACGTTCATGTAATTATGTGTAGTGCTGCAGGTGCTGTAATAGATTCTTGCCTCAACAATCTGCCAAGACCAATGCTTATTGAATTGACATTCAAGCCCCATTCCACCCACAAGACCAAAATCAAGACGATGGTCTCGCTCTTTCAAGATTTCGTTCTTTGTCCATCCATTGCAGTGGTAATAATGACCTCCCGATATAAAACCCTGTACGCCGTAATTATTACTCGCGAACTTATAGGCACCAAAAACGCCCACATTGGCAAACCCACTTATTTTCCTGTTTCCGACTCTGAAAGAAGCCATGACGGGTAATTGCCAATAACTGTCGTTAGTGTGAAAGTCATGCTCATACTCCGATGAACTGTATTCGCGGTGAGCCTTGACTGTCCAGTTGAAGTCTAGCCTTAATCCCAACCAATTGTTGAAGTCATATTGACACATGAGGCCCGCTGTGCCGATACCGGTGTTATTGCTCCATGCACCCTGATAGTGCCAGTCGGTCATATAATGGCGACTTCTTGCATAGTCGTTGTATGTTTCTCCAATGGTGCATCCAATGCGCCAGCGTGCGTTTCCAGCACATGGCAGCAAAGCGATACCAAGAAGAGACATGATAATCCGTTTCGCAATCATAGCATCATCAATCTGTGGTTATACGCATGTTTCCTTGTTCTATGGTCACGTTTACCGAAAGAGGCTGATCCGTGGACAGTGTTCGGAGATAGTTACGCACATTCTCGATGCCTTTCAGACTGACTGTAACATCATCCTTACCGACCACTTCGGTATTTGCGCTCTGAGTTGCTTGGGCATGAAGACCATACACAAATCGGTACGTTTTATTCGCATCAATCGACTTGTTCTCATCGATAGCGAATACAACATGCATGGCAAACGCTGGAACCTCGCTAGAACTGTTGACCGTCTCTTTGTGATTTAGATATCTCATGGCGATGTCATTAACCGATGAAGCATAGAAATCGCATGAGGTGTTCCAGTCCTCACCCATTGGTGTAAAGGTTGGCTTGACCTCACCATTAGCAATATACTGGATTTTTGGAACAACTAATTCCAACAAATCCTCGGAGCAAACGAGTGAGGTTTTTACTGTTACGCTTTTGCCAGATACAATCGGAATTGAAATGGTCGTTTCTTGATCCGTTCTTATTTCAACGGGATCGCAAACCGATGAAGTGAGTGCTATTGCCGCGAGAACGGCAACGAAAGTGGCTGAAAACAAATTTCGTTTCATAGGCGCACAAAGTGTCAGCGTCGCGCTGGCTCCCTGGGCGTGACTGGTTGGTAATCAAAATGGGTTATGGCATAGCAATAAAAAAGGCGGGGAGTCTATTTCTTGTCGCTCGTCCCGCACATAGAGGCCTTCGCATTGCCCTTCACCGTATGGTCGAGCAACGCAGAATCCCCCACGCCGAATATGTCGTCGTGCCATCTGCAATTCCCTGCGGCTGGAGGCGAAACCAGCCTTATGGGTACAAAATGGGTGTCAAACACATTCTTCTGATGGGCGTCTGCCGTTGCCTTGCCGTTGACAGTGAATAGATTAGAAAGTTGCGAAGTTTCTATGTGCCAATGGACAAAGCGCCGAGTAAACGCTTTTTTACCAATATGCATCCCCACCCACGGTGGCCCGCAGATGGGGGCCTCGGCGTGGAGACGGCGCAAAGGTACGAAATTATTTTTGAAACGACAAAGCCCGCGTGGCTTTTTCTCGTGAAATGATCGGCATAACGCGAAAAAGATGCGAGATGCAAGAATCAAGATGGCTGACGCACGCATAAGACAACGCATGTATCAGACAATTAAGGACAATGAAAGACAATGGCTTGAATGGTTCAAAACAACCATCACAACTTAATTCCTTAATCCCTCAATTCTTGATGAATTTTACAATTAATATGTTGACTTTATCGTATTCACACCTTATGTCATCGACCCACATTATTTGCAGAAGTTTAGTCGTTTCTTGGCTTCATCTTCCAATTTCGCAATAACTTTGCTCCTGCTCTTCATGCCCATCACACCAGCGAAGGTGAACGGGACAAGAGGCTTGCCCGTGCGGTCGATATAACTGAACAGTGAGATTTCAACATCATCACTCATGCCGTAGCCGTCATCGTCCCCGTAGTAACGGCCGTCAGGATTAATCTGCCACTCAACAGAGCATATGCCGTCTTTGAACCCGCGAATATGGGTGGGGAAATGGGCATTGAATCGGCGAGCGCGAGCAACAATTTCCTCATCGATGCCACTCAAACTCGACCAGTCGATGTCGTCATCTGTCACCGTGAGCAGATGCTCGCTCGTTGACATGAATTTGTATGCCTTCTGGTTGCGTTGGTCAACAAGATAAAGAGGCTTCCACCAACCATCGATGATTTTAGAGATAACAGACATGTCTTCTCCATGGTCTTCCTTAGAATAGGGACGATTGCAGAACTTGTCGTTGTCAAGAACCTTATATAGTTCTTCTGGGTCGTAATCGCCATCTGATTGCAAAATGGTGTTTTCTGGAAAAACCAAGTTAAAGATTCTGTCATACTCTTCCTTGTAATTGATAAGATAACTGCGGTTTTCCCACGTTGCGTACACCAAGTCAGCATCACCTGGCTCAATGGCATGAAGAAGAGTATAATCGATGCCATCGACTTTTACTTGGCCAATAATCTCGTATTTCTTGATGCCGCCGTCGCACGGCAGTTCAATAATTTTTTTAGTCTCCATGATTTTTACCACCTAAAAATTTTACATCACTTTTAAGGACAACGGCTTGAATGCTTCAAACAACCATCACAACTTTCTTTCTCTCGCCGGATTTTGCCAACAAACCAAGAAGCGCATATCACTTTAACTTCAAGAGCATATAATTTGTAAATAATTTGTATTCATTTGTTGACTATTCTCGCCGTTTCCTTTAATTGGCACCCGTTGCCTTTAATTGTTTGATTTTCACGCATCTCTTTGGTCATCAGCCGCACGTGCTGCTCTACATGACCCGGCCATCCGGCCAGCGTATGCGTCAGTCAGCTTGCATCTCGCGTCTTGCATCTCGCATCTTATCATTATTCGGCCCGCTTGCGGGGCATCACGCGGCCGTTGACCACCTCGTAGTTGCGGTCGAACTCTTCGCGTGTGCGTTTCCAGCGGTTGTGGCTCCAGAGCCAGTACTGCGGTGCGCGGCGTATGGTGGCTTCGAGGCGGCGAAAGTATTCGTCGGTGATGGCATGCGGGGGCATCGATGCCGGGTCGCGGGTGATGAGCTGCAGCTCGGCCTCGTAGTGGCCGCGGCTCACACGCCGCACATCCACGTAGAATACCGCCTGCCGGTGCTTGCGGGCGATGCGTTCCACGCCGGTGAACACCGGGGTCTCTTGGTTGAAAAACGTGAGCCAGTGGTGGATGTTCTGCCACAGCGGCACCTGGTCGCTGATGTAGCCAATCACGCTCTGGCGGCCCTCGGCCTCGGCGAGGTGGATGAAACGCAGCGTGTCGTGCATGGCGATGCTCTGCGACCCCATGCGGTTGCGCACCGCGAGGAACAGGCGGTCCACCACCTCGTTCTCCAACGGGTGGTAGATGTGTCCGTAGGCCCCGTTGGGGTCGTCGAGGACCCGTCGCACCGAGGTCACCCACTCCCAGTTGCCGTAGTGCCCCAGCAACAGCGCCACGCTCTGGCCCTGACGCATCACCTCGTTGACCTGCTCGGCACCCTTGAACACCATCCGCTTTTGGATGTTGTCACGACCAATGGTGGCCAGCTTCACCGACTCGGCGAGCACATCGCAGAAGTGGTGGTAGAAGCCCCGCTCAATCTTGCGCCGCTCGCTCTCGCCCAGTTCGGGGAAGGCAGCCGCCAGGTTGCGGCGAATCACCCGCCGGCGGTAGCGCAGCATATGAGCCACCAGCACATACAGCACGTCGCTGAGTGCATAGTGCACCCACAAGGGCAGCAACGACAGCAACTGCCACAGTGCATGCAGAACATGAAAAGCGATATTGTTAAGCCAGCGTTTCATCAGAATGCGATTTTTCGTTGCTTTTGCCGCCGTTGTGCAGTGCGAGCAGTGCGTCGGCGATGTGTCGGTCGTTGCACAAGCGTGGCACTTTGCGCTGTCCACCCAGGCGACCGGTGCTGGCGAGCCACTGCTCGAAGGTGCCATCGGTTACCGCCACAATGGTGGGCGGGTCGAGAAACAGTCCGCCCTGGCGCTTGGCCTCGTAGTCGCTGTTCACCTCCTTGAGATGCCGGTCCACGGCGGTGATGAACTCACGCAGGTCGCGTGGCGGCACGGCAAACTCCACAAGCCACTGGTGACGCCCCCGCGAGTGCTCGGTGGCGAAGACCGGCGCGGCGGTGTAGTCGCGCACCTGCGCACCAGTTTCCTGAGCGGCTCGGGTGATGGCATAGTCGGCGTTGTGCACCATAAGCTCCTCGCCAAAGGCATTGATAAAGCTACTTGTGCGTCCGGCAATGCGGATTTTCACAGGGTGGGTCTGTTCCACGGTCACGGTGTCGCCCAGGCGGTAACGCCACAGGCCGTTGCAGGCGGTAATCACCAATTCGTAGGTGTGCCCGGCTTCCACCTCCCACACGGGCACAGTGCGCGGCTGCTCGCTGTCGACCTCGGCCAGCGGGATGAACTCGTAGAACACGCCCACGTCGAGCAACAGAAGCATAGCCTCGCTGTCCCAGTCGCTCTGCACGGCAAAGAACCCCTCGCTGGCGTTGTAGGTGTCGAGGAAATGCATCCGGCTCATGTCGCAGATGCTTTCATATTGCTGACGATAAGCTCCGAAGTCGATGCCGCCGTGGAAAAACACCTCCAGATTGGGCCACACCTCGTGCAGGCATGTGGCGCCCTTGCGGCGCAGCACCTCCTTGATGAGCGTGAGGAACCACGAGGGCACACCGCTCAGGTTGGTGATGTTGGCATTCATGCTCGCCTCCACAAGCAGGGGCAGTTTCTTGCTCCAGTCGGCCATCAGGGCCACGCGTTTGCTGGGAATGCGAAACAGGTTGGCCATCGGGTTCATATACTCGATGAGTGTGGCACTCAGATCGCCCACGCGCACACCACGCGGCAGCTGCAGCTCATTGGCGAAGCTTCCGCCAAGAATCAGAGCCTTACCGCTGAAGATGCGCGTGCCGGGATTCAGGTTCATGTAGTGCGACATCACATCGCTGGTGCCCTGGTAATGGTTCACGCGCAGCGAGTCGGTGGTGACGGGGATATACTTGCTCTTGCCACCACTTGTGCCCGATGACTGCGCAAAGTTCACCGTGCGCCCGGGCCACAGCACATCGCGCTCGCCGTTGATCATGCGCATCACCTGCGGCCGGATGTCCTCGTAGTGACACAGCGGCACACGGCTGGCAAACTCGCGGTAGGTGCGCACGGTCGAGAAGTCGTGCCGCCGGCCCACCTCGGTGAGGGCCGCTTTTTCCACCAGCCGCACCAGCTCGCCTTGCTGCACCGCATCGGCATGGTCGAGGTAGCGCACCTGCTGCGGCAGGCGGCTCAAAAAGTGGTGACGGGCAAACGGCGTGAAGTCCATATCAGCAGGCTGTAATCAGTAATCAGTATTCAGTATTCAGTTTTTCAGTTATGGGGATTTATAGGGAACACTGCGAGGTTTTAGCTCACATTGCCAGACGCAGGCCGATGTAATCGTTGGTGGTGCTGGGTTGACTACCGCTGCGGTTCGACACGCGGCAGTAGCGTGCCGAGGTTCTCCAGTTGCCACCGCGCCACTGACGGTTGGTGCCAGTCTCAGGACCAGTGGGGTTGGTTTGTGCCTCGCTGGTGTAACTGTTGGCATAGTCGGAACACCATTCACTCACATTGCCGCTCATGTCGTAGAGACCCAGTTCGTTGGCAGTCTTAGTGGCCACCGCGTGCGATTTGTTTCCGCTGTTGCTGGCATACCAGGCCACCAAATCGATGTTGTCGCCGCCGGCATATTTGGTGCCTTGGCTCTTGCTGCCGCCACGAGCCGCATATTCCCACTCGGCTTCAGTGGGCAGTCGGAAATGCTGTCCGGTAAGGGCATTCAATCGTGTGATGAACTCTTGGCAATCATCCCAACTGACACTCTCTACAGGATTGTCGTCACCAATTGTAGCACTAGGGTTGCTGCCCATCACGGCTTGCCACAAGGCTTGGGTCACCTCGGTTTGACCGATGGAAAAACTGCTCAACGTCACCTTGTGCGCAGGCGATTCGTCGGGCCATGGGTCGGTGTCGCCCTGCTCGGCGGTGGCTCCCATCGTGAATGTGCCACCTGCCACACGCACCATTTGGAACGAAACGCCGTTCACCGTGTAAGTGGCAATATTGTTCGGACTGCTGCTCAGAATAATGTTGATGAGCAGGTTCATATCACTCACGTCCACACCGCCGCTTCCATCCAGGTCGGCTCGCGACATCACATCGGCATTGTGCTCAAAGCCCAACATCACGTTGATAATCATATTCAAGTCGTTCACGTCCACCAGATCATCGCCATTCAAGTCACCAACAACGGCTTCGGCATACTCCTCAATATGCTGGAAATCGGCCCAGCCGTTCCAATAGCAAATATTTTCGTTTTCATATATCTCATAGACCTCATAAGCTGCACGAGCACCCGATGGGACATACAAGGTGGCATTTCTCATCGTTTCGTCATCGAATGCATAAGCTGTGCCACCGATGTCGCCCGCATGACCTTGCCACAGTTGGCAGATTTGGCACGAAGGCGTATTGGATGCCGAATATATTTCGGTCAAACCTGTGCCAGCAAAAGCGTTCTCGCAAAGTTCCTCCATCGTGCTTGGCACATAAAGCTTCTTGATTGGAGAACCTGCAAAGGCTTTAGAGCGCACGAAAACAATATTCGACGGAACACACAATGTTTCGGCCAGGTTCGAGCAGTTGCTGAACGCCCCCATGGGGATTTCGGTCATGGCTGCGGTGAGTGGCAGACGGTCAACGGCTGTTCCGGCAAAGGTGTATACGCCCAGACTTGTAACACTTTCTGGCAAAATCACTTCGGCCAAACTGCCGCAATTATGGAACGTGCAATTCAACCGAGTCACATCGCCGGGCACCACCACTGTGGTCAGTTCCTCGCCGTTCACATAGAGGTGTCGGGCATACTCGGTGGGATTGCCCGTGGATGTTGTGCGCGATTCGCTCTCAAACCAATTGCCAATTTCATAGGAGTAAAATCCTTTGAAATCAATTCGGCACCAAGCATCTATGTCGCTGACATGCACTGCCGTCAATGCGTTGCAGTCTTGGAACGCCGAATGGCCGATGGTCGTAATCGAGGCTGGAATCTCCACGCTTGTGATGGCGGTGAAGGCAAAAGCGAGATTGCTGATTCCTGTCACGCTGTATTGGCAACCCTGATGGCTCACGCTGGCGGGAATGACCACGGCCGGGCCAAGGTCAGGATAGTTGATGTCGGTTGGAACATTGGCCGAGCCATTGCTTCCAATCTCATAGCCTTCTCCATCCACCACCCACATGCCAGTGTAGTAGCCAAAATATTCATCGTCGTCAGGTGCTTGATAATAGTCCAATTCAATGCTCACGGTGCTGGTGACCTCGACGGTGTGGTCATCGAGTATGTTGTAGGCCAGCCCGTCGGCCATGAAGTCGTAGGCACTGGCCGTGAGGCCGCCCAACAGGCACAGCGCAGCTGCCAGCCAGCGAAATTTGTGTAAGTTCTGGGTCATGAGAGTGATGAGTTGTCAGTTATCAGTTGTCAGTCATGAGTAATGAGCTACGAGCTACAAGTCCGCAATGCGGCTCTCGCATCTTGCATCTCGCCTCACTTTATCCATCGCATGATTTCCTTGAAGCTGGTCTTCTTGCCGTAGAGCAGGATGCCGGTGCGGTAGATGCGTGCTGCCACCCACACCATGGCTGCTGCGGTGGCAAACAGGGCCACGATGCTCAGGGCCAGCTGCCAGAACGGCACATCGTAGGGCAGGCGCACCATCATCACAATGGGCGAGGTGAATGGGATAATGGAGCACCACACCGCCATGGGACCGTTGGGGTTCTCGATGCAGGCCATGCCGGCATACAGGGCCACAATCATGATCAGGATGATGGGCGAGGTGAACTGCGAGGCATCGCTGGCCTGGTCCACTGCCGAGCCAAAGGCAGCGAACAACGCTGCATAGAGCAGATAACCGCCTATGAAGTAAAGCAGGAAGCAGGTGAAAATCTGGCCATAGTTCACGCTCATCACCGCCTTGAGCACGCCCGAGATGTCGAAGCCGCTGTTCTGCACCTCGGCCATAGCATCGGCAGGCAGATTGGGCGAGGTTGCCAGCAGGTTCACACCCATCACCGTCCCTGCTACCGTGGCCAGGATACCCATCACCACCGTCCACACGGCGAGCTGCGTGAGCCCCACCAGAGCCACGCCGATGATTTTGCCCATCATCAGCTGGAACGGCTTGCAGCTGCTCACAATCACCTCCACGATGCGGTTGGTCTTTTCCTCAATCACGCCATTCATGATCATCGCGCCATACATCAGCACAAACATATAGGTGAGGAACGCCAGCACCAGGCCGATGGCCATGGCAATCTCGGTCGATGACTCGGTCTCGCTGCCGTCGTCGCCCCATTTCACACTCTTCACGTCGATGTCCACGTTGGCATCGTCGATCATCTTCTGCAGGTTGGGCACGCCATAGGAGGCGATGTGTGCCTGCGTGATGGTGTCGCTCAGTGTGCGGCCGATGTGCGACTTCAGGCTCACGTTCACCGTGTTCTCGCTGTAGATGGTCACCTGCGCGGTGCTGTCGACATCGCGCGGAATCACCACCACGGCGGCGAGGCTACCTTGCGACTTGTTGTAGAACTCGCGGGCATCGCCCACGGTGTCGGCACGCAGTGGCACGAACCGGTACAGGTCGGTGGCTTCGATGGCTTGGCCATAGCGGCCCGTCTCGTCAATCACGGCCACCGTCTCAACATCGCTGCCGGCATCGTTCAGGTAGCCAATCACCAGTGGAACGGCGATGATCAAAATCATCAGCACCGGCATCAGGATGGTCATCACGATGAACGACTTGCTGCTCACCGTCGACATATATTCTCGAGCTATAATCAGTTTCAGCTTTTCCATAATGCAAATGGGGTTATATGGGAAACAATGGGGTAATATGGGAGCCTACCCTTTGACCGTTTCGACGAAAATCTCGTGCATCGAGGGGAGCACCTCATGGAAGCCAGTGAGCGAGTTGTGCTCGTTGAGCCAGGCGATGGCATCGCGCATGGCCACGCCGTCGCACAGGCGCACGAGCGTCTCGCGGCTGCCCGGTGGCGGGGGCATGTGGGTGAACAGCTGGTCGTTCATGTGCAATGTGCTGCCGGGAACGAGGTCCACGGCAATGATGTTCTTCTTGTGCTGCTGGCGTATGTCATCAACGCGGCCCTCGAGCACCACCTGGGAGTGGTTGATGAGCGAGATGCGCTCGCACACCGCCTCCACGCTCTCCATGTTGTGGGTCGAGAACAGGATGGTGCTGCCCTGCTCGTTCAGGCGCAAAATCTCGGCCTTGAGCTGGTCGGCATTCACGGGGTCGAAGCCCGAGAATGGTTCGTCGAAGATGAGCAACCGGGGGTGGTGAATCACCGTGGCAATGAACTGCACCTTTTGCTGCATACCCTTGGAAAGGGCTTCGAGTTTCTTGTCGCGCCACTCACCCAGATCGAAGCGGTCGAGCCAATCGAGCATCTCGCGCTGGGCATCGCCCTTGGCCATGCCCTTCAGACGTGCCAGATACACGATTTGGTCGCCCACTTTCATTTTCTTGTACAGGCCACGCTCTTCGGGCAGATAGCCGATGTGGCGCACGTCGTCCTCGATGATGGGATGCCCGTCGAGTGTCACGGTGCCGCTGTCGGGGCGGGTAATCAGGTTGATGATGCGGATGAGCGAGGTCTTGCCGGCACCATTGGGGCCAAGCAGGCCGTAGATGCACCCCTGGGGTACATCCACACTCACATGATTGAGTGCCATGTGGCCGTCGTATTGCTTGACCACGTCACGCACTTCGATGTAATTGTTCATATCGTTAAAGTAAACAAGTTTTTATAGTAAACGAGCTACAAGCTACGAGCTACAAGTTGCGCAATGCGCCTCTAACATCTAAAATCTAACATCTAAAAAACCCTTGCATCTCTTTGACGCAAAAACGCATGGCAAAATTACATCAAATGTGCTAAAAAGCCAAAAAAGTGGCGAAAAAAGAATCGCAACCACTCAAACTTGTCCATTTTATTTGTCCACCAGTTTAAGCATTTTTTTATCTGCTTTGTTTTGCCGGCTTGTGTATATCAACATTTCTTTGTACTTTTGTGGGTTCTTAATATCATATTTTATTTGCGATGAAAAGATTCTTCTTTCTGCTGCTTGCTCTTGTTACTCTGTTGAGCATCGATGGCCGCTGCCTGACCACCAGCGGAACTCACACCAGCACTGCCAGTTCACAGATAATACCTATTGTTGAACTCACGTCGGGCGACAGCATTATTCAATCGAGTGACAATTATCTGTATGTGGAGAGTTTCACTATCGTGCCTGGCATGACGAAAACCATCCCAGTGTACTTACACAGCACTGTACCCATCTGGTCGTTCCAAGTGGATTTTATCTCAAGTTGCACGAAACAGAAGTTCCATAATATCCAATTTTCGGATGAGTTCATTCAGCATGTGACTTGGCAAGATTTCACAATTGAGTCCTCCCTGCTCTCTGGGGCTGGAAGCGGAACTTTTCGTGTTGAGGTGAAGAACGAGTCGAGAATCCATTTCATTCCAGCCTCTGAAAGATTACACGTGTTCAATCTCACCATTTCGATTCCAAATACTGTGGCATTTGCTGATTGGCCTTTCAGGGTGAGAAATTTCTTGTTTGTCAATGCCGACAACGGTGAGAACATGCAAGGAGCAAACAAGCCGAAAACAATGACGGTAACCAACAATCCTGATGATTATCATATCACGGCGCCAGACCTCACGGTCACTCCAAGCGACACGGGTCGCGTGTACTCCCTACCGCTAACACTCACTATGCCCCAAGGCGGCAATTTTATCAACTTTTTAATGTTGGTGACATTCCCCGAAGGACTCAAACCGGCTTGTGACGAGGATGGTCGCTACTGCTACTTGAACGAAGAACTCAACAATCCCGAAACTATTTGTATTCATGACATGGACAGAGAGAGTTCTTGGCCTAGATACACTTTTGCCATTTCTGACGCAAGCCGGACTCCCAAAACCAACAATCCTTGTCACCTTATCACCCTCAACGTTACACCAACGACAGATTTTGTACCCGGAAATCGTGACATGATGATTTATCTAGACTATATTGATGCCGACGACATCCGTTTTAAGATTGGAACCAGTGATTATCCAGTTAAACTCACCACCATCCACTTTACAGACACCATTCCCGGAGATGTAAACAACGATGGTCTAGTAGATGTGGAGGATGTGAACGCCCTTATCAGTATTATTTTGGAACTGAACGTGGTAGCCGATTACTGCGGAAACACCAATGTGGACGGCGATGCAACTGGCAAGATAGACATCAACGACTTAAACGCCTTAATCAACCTTATCTTGGCCCAATAGGTTTGCAGGAATCACGGTTAATATCCGCCAGAATAAAAGCCAAACCACCATCGGCCGGGGCTCGTTCCGAAGCTTGGGCCGATGGTGGTTTTGGGATGACACGGGGTCAGGTCGTTACTGGCCCATCTCCTCGAAGGTCTTCTTGATGATGCCGATGGCCTCCATGATCTCGTCCTTGTTGATGCACAACGGCGGGGCAAAGCGGATGATGTGGTCATGCGTGGGCTTGGCCAGCAGACCGTTGTCGCGCAGCTTGAGACAGATGTCCCAGGCCTTCTTGTCGCCGATGGGCTTGGTCACGATGGCGTTGAGCAGTCCGCGGCCGCGCACCTCGACGATGAACGGCGAGTTGATTTTGCGGATTTCCTCGCGGAAAATCTTACCCATCTCTTCGGCGTTCTCGGTGAGGTGCTCGTCCTTGACCACCTTCAGAGCCTCGACGGCCACGCGAGCGGCCAGCGGGAAGCCACCAAAGGTGGAGCCGTGCTCGCCAGGCTTGATGTTGAGCATGATGTCATCGTCGGCCAGGCAGGCGCTCACGGGCAGCACGCCGCCGCCCAGGGCCTTGCCCAGAATCACGATGTCGGGACGGATGCCGTCGTGCATACTGCACAGCATCTTGCCCGTGCGGGCGATACCCGTCTGCACCTCGTCGGCGATGAAGAGTACGTTGTGGGCATGGCACAGGTCGAAGCACTTCTTCAGGTAGCCGTCGTCGGGCACAAACACGCCCGCCTCGCCCTGGATGGGCTCGGCGATGAAGGCGCACACCTCGTCGCCATATTTGTCAAGTGCCTCCTCGAGGGCCTTGGGGTCGTTGTAGGGGATGCGGATGAATCCCGGAGTGAGCGGGCCGTAGTCGGCGTAGGAGCTGGGGTCGTCGCTCATGGTGATCACCGTCACCGTGCGGCCGTGGAAGTTGCCGCTGCAGCAGATAATCTTGATTTTGTCGTTGGGTATGCCCTTCTTCACGGCTCCCCAGCGGCGGGCGAGCTTCAGGGCGGTCTCCACGCCCTCAGCACCGGTGTTCATCGGCAGCACCTTGTCGTAGCCGAAATAGTTGTGAATGAATTCCTCATACTCGCACAGCGCGTCGTTGTAGAATGCGCGCGAGGTCAGGCACAGCACGTCGGCCTGGTCCTTCAGAGCCTTGACGATGCGCGGGTGGCAGTGACCCTGGTTCACAGCCGAGTAGCTCGACAGGAAGTCGAAATACTTCTTGCCTTCCACATCCCACACATAGATGCCCTCGCCCTTGTGGAGCACCACAGGCAGCGGGTGGTAGTTGTGCGCACCATAGCGCTCTTCCAGATCCATGCAACGCTGGCTCTTGCTCATGTTCTCAGTAACGTCGTTTTTTGTTGTCATATAATAAGGATAAATTTTAAGGTGTAATTAGTTCACTTGCAAAATTACTCATTATTGCCGACAATGGCATCAAGTTTGCATTTTTTAATACAACAACAGCGTTCTCACAGCCCTTCTTCGGTGGATGACTTGCAGCATGATTGCAGCATGTTTCCGCAGCTTTTGCGAAAAAAATGCCGAAAAAAGTTGCACGATTCAAATATTAGCTGTAATTTTGCACGCTCAAACAGCAATAGGGTCGCATGGATGAGTGGTTTAGTCACTGGTCTGCAAAACCAGGCACAGCGGTTCGAGTCCGCTTGCGACCTCAAGGCGTATCGCCAATCGATTGGACTCCAGTTGGTTGGCGATACATTTGTTCTATGCTCATGCCTCAGCAATTGAAGTAAGCTTCATTGTGTTCGGCTTACACCGTTTTTCATTCCCTTCAAAGCCGGGTGTCTTGCCCAGCTCTCGAGTTGGAAACTGACACACGCTATGAGTATGCACATTTGCGACTAATGGCGGATATTCATATATCCATTTAACGGATGTATGAATCGTTTGTTCCTTTTACTAAAACACCCACACCAAAGGTCACAGCGTCAAAAAATGGCGGAATCGGCCCAAGGAATTGCGATTTCGCCAAAAGTTGGTGCTATAATTTGGCGGAATCGCAGCTTTTGAGGCCGATTCCGCCAAAAGTATGTCGTGTTGTCGTCCGTTTTTATCCCACTTGCACGCCTGGGCGCACGGGGCCGGTGGGGCCGATAACCACCTGGCGGCCATCGGCATCCTCGGCACTGAGAATCATGCCCTGACTCTCGATGCCCTTCAGGGTGCGCGGCGGGAAGTTGGCGATAAAGCACACCTGACGACCCACCAGTTCGTCGGGCTGATACCACTTGGCAATGCCGCTCACGATGGTGCGCCCACCCATGCCGTCGTCGATTTTGAACTTGAGCAGTTTGTCGGCCTTCTTCACCTTCTCGCACTCGAGCACGGTGCCCACACGGATGTCGAGCTTGGTGAAGTCATCGAAGGTGCACGGCTCGGCCACGGCTTTGGGGCGGAAGTTGTTGAGGATGTTCTCCTGCTTGATGCGCTCCAAGCGCGCCATCTGAGCCTCGATCACGCTGTCGTCGATTTTCTCGAACAGCAGCACGGGTTGCTCGATGCGGCTGCCGGCGGCAAGGATATCGGTGGCTCCGAGCTTGTCCCAGCGTACCTCGCTCATGCCCAGCATCGTGCGCAGCTTCTCGGCACTGAAGGGCAGGAACGGCTCGAAGGCGATGGCCAGGTTGGCGGCAATCTGCAGCGAAAGGTTCATGATGGTCTTCACGCGCTCCATGTCGGTCTTTGCCAGTTTCCACGGCTCGGTGTCGGCCAAGTATTTGTTGCCGATGCGTGCCAGGTTCATCGCGTCCTTCAGGGCCTCGCGGAAGTGGAACGTCTCGATGTTCTGACCCAGCGTGGCTTTCACATCGTGGAACTCGGCCATCGTCTGACGGTCGTAGTCGGTGAACTCGCCCGCTGCGGGAACCACACTCTCGAAATATTTGTGGGTGAGTACCATGGCACGGTTCACGAAGTTACCTAGGATGGCCACCAGCTCGTTGTTGTTGCGTGCTTGGAAGTCGCGCCAGGTGAAGTCGTTGTCCTTGGTCTCGGGGGCATTGGCAGTGAGCACGTAGCGCAGCACGTCCTGCTTGCCGGGGAACTCCTCCAGATATTCGTGCAGCCACACGGCCCAGTTGCGGCTGGTCGAGATTTTGTCGCCCTCCAGGTTCAGGAACTCGTTGGCGGGTACGTTCTCGGGCAGCTGGTAGCTGCCTTCGGCCATGAGCATGGCGGGGAAGATGAGGCAGTGGAACACGATGTTGTCCTTGCCGATGAAGTGCACGAGCTTGGTCTCGGGGTCTTTCCACCACTTCTCCCAGTCTTCGCCACGTTGCGCG
>JAFYCU010000272.1 GCA_017545095.1 Muribaculaceae bacterium
ATGTCGGTGCTAGCCTCCA
Organism: Muribaculaceae bacterium; assembly: GCA_017545095.1. The sequence continues at coordinate 20 of JAFYCU010000272.1, forward strand.
GCGAGTTGAGCACAGCGTTGGCGATGTTGCCCACACCACTCTGGATGGGGAGGAACTCCTTGGGCATGCGGCCATGTTTCATCTCACTGACAAGGAACTCGCAGACGTATTCGCCAATCTTAGCGGTTACCTCATCGACTGGAGTGAACGGCGTGGTCACGCCCAGAGGCATCGATGTCTTGACGACACCAACCACCTTCTTGGGGTCGACGTGTGCCACAGGCTTGCCAGCGCGGTCGCTGGGCTTGTAAATGGGTATCTCACGACGTACGGGTGGATCGAGCGGCACATAGATGTCGTGCATGCCGTGGATGCTCTCGGGGAGCATGTCGTTGATCTCGATGATGACTTTTTCGGCGCACTGCAGCCAGGTGGGAGTGTTGCCCACCGAGGTGCCCAGCACCATGTCACCGTCGTCGGTGATGCTTTGTACCTCGACGATGGCGATGTCCATTTTGCCATAATAGCCATATCGGAACTCTTGGCTCATCTCACTCAGGTGACGATCGTTGTAGTGGACGTCGCCGGCGTTGATGTGCTTGCGCAGATCGCCCAACGACTGATAGGGCGCGCGGAAGTTGAGCGCGTCGACACGCGACAGCTCACCATCGGTGTAATCGTTGGTCGATGCACCGGTGAACAAGTTAATCTTAAACTCTCGGCCAGCCTCGTGCTCGCGTTTAGCTTTTGCTGCGATGGCGGGGGGCACAACTTTGGGGCAACCAGGGGCGGTGAAGCCCGAGACACCCACGTTCATGCCGTGTTTTACAAATTCGGCAGCCTCTTCAGGCGTAAGAATCGGATAAATCATAATGATTTGATATCTTTGTTTAAATGTTGGTTTTCAAAAAACAATCCGCAAAGGTACACATTTTAATTGAGAATGGAGAATTGAGAATGGAGAATTTTATTTTTGTACCGCAGTTTTTGTGTTTTTGGTGTCTTACGAGCCGGTGGCTCGCACCACTTAGACATGATAGGGTTGTATTTTTAGTTGTTCCCAGAAGTTGGGGTAGCTCTTGGCGACAACCTGTGGATTTTCGATAGTAATGCCTGGATAGCGCACGGCAGCAAATGCCATTGCCATGGCAATGCGATGGTCGCCGTGAGGATCGATGGCGGGGTGTGGATGTGGCTCACATGTAGCGAAATGCCAACTAATGGCATCATCACCCTCAATAGAGATCAGGTAGCCCACCTTGCGCAACTCGGTGCGCAGCGCCTCCAAGCGGTCACTCTCCTTGTGACGCAGGGTACGCAACCCGGTGATGCGAAATGGCCTACCCATGAGGCACAGTGCGACCACGAGTATGGGAGCCAGGTCGGGCGTGCCAGTGAGGTCGGCAAACGTCGAGCAACAACAGCACAGGGCGCGTGACATGTCCATGGTCAACAAGCCATCGTCGTGCCAGTGGGCCGTCATGCCCATCTGTTCCATGATGGTAAGGATGCGGCGATCGCCCTGCACACTGTTGGGTTGCAGTCCCTGCAGCGTGATGCGCGCCTGGGGAAGCAAGGCCTGGAGAGCCAGCCAGAATGCCGCAGCGCTCCAGTCGCCCTCGTCGCAAGCAATATCTGGCAGGTAGCGGTCGGCAGGAACGATGAATGTGCCATCGTTTTCACTCACCTTCACACCACGGCGCTCCATCAGTGCGACAGTCATGTCGATATAGGGGCGCGACACGATGTCACCCGTCAGTTCCAGCTCCATGCCGCCAATCGTAGGGGCAACCATCAACAACGCCGAGACAAACTGCGAACTCACATCGCCGCGCATCGTGAGATGGCCACCGTGCAGCCGTCGGCCTGTGATGCGCAGGGGGGCATGCCCTTCTTGCGCAGCATAGACAATATCGGCACCCAACTGCCGTAGGGCGTTGACCAATGGAGCAATGGGGCGCTCGCACAGGCGGGGGTTGCCCGTGATGGTGACGGTGTATCCCTCGCGGATTGCCCAGTAGGCGGTGAGAAAGCGTAGAGCGGTGCCGGCTCCATCGACATCAATGGTGTCGCCATCGCGTGCAGCCAGCCCCCGGCGCATGGCAAGAATGTCGTCTGAGACATACTGAGAATGACTAGACGGTTGCCATTGTGCATTGTCCATAATGCATAGTGCATCGATTAGCATCTCGCGGTTGGCAATGCTCTTGCTAGGTGGAAGCGTAATCAATGCCTCAAAATCTGGCTTTATTGTTATGTTTATGTTCATTTTGCCTTAATAATGGTGCAAAGATACAAATAATTTTGTAACTTTGCAGATTGTAACTCAAAACTGACAACAATGAAACCTATCTATCATCGTATCCTGCTCAAGCTCAGTGGTGAGTCGCTGGCAGTGGAACAAGGAACGGGCATCAACTTCGAGCGCACCATAGAGTATGCTCACCAAATTAAGGAAATCGCCGATGCTGGCGTACAGGTAGCTATCGTGATTGGTGGCGGCAACATCTTCCGTGGCCTGAAGGGTGCGGCACAGGGATTTGAGCGCGTGCGCGGCGACCAGATGGGCATGCTTGCCACAGTCATCAATTCGTTGGCCCTATGCAGCGCACTGGAGTCCATCGGCCAGCCCACACAGGTGCTCACGGCCATCAACATGGTTCCCATCGGCGAGTTATATAGCAAATGGCGAGCCATCGATGCCCTTAACCAGGGCAAGGTGGTGATCTTGTCGTGCGGCACGGGAAGTCCCTACTTCACCACCGACACGGGTTCGTCGCTGCGGGGCATTG
>JAFYCU010000273.1 GCA_017545095.1 Muribaculaceae bacterium
CCATCTTCTCGCTGCGCAGCGAGCACAGCTACGGCGTGGGCGACTTCGGCGACCTGAAGCGCATGATCGACTGGGTGGCAAGCACCGGCCAGCGCGCCTTGCAGGTGTTGCCCATCAACGACACCACCATCACCGGCACCTGGCAAGACAGCTACCCCTACAACAGCATCAGCATCTATGCCCTGCATCCGCAGTACATGGACCTGAACCAGCTGCCGCCGCTGCACGACGCCCTCAAGGCCGCGCAGTTCGAGCAGCTGCGCCTGGAGCTCAACGCGCTGCCGCAAATCGACTATGAGCGCGTGAACAACGCCAAGCGCGAATATATGCAGCTGCTCTATGCCCAAGAGGGAGCCAACGTGCTCAAGAGTGCCGAGTTTAAGGCATTCTTCACCGCCAACAAAGACTGGCTGGTGCCCTACGCCGCCTTCTGCCACTATCGCGACCTGTACGGCACAGCCACCTTTGCCCAGTGGCCCGACCACCGCACCTTCAGCGACGAGGAGCGCACCGCCATGGGCAACCCTCGAGCCAAGCTATATAAAGAGGTGGCCTACTGGTACTTCGTGCAGTATTTCCTCGACAAGCAGATGCGCGGGGCCCACGACCACGCGCTGAGCAAGCATGTGGTGCTCAAGGGCGACATACCCATCGGCATCAGCCGCGACGGCGTGGAGGCCTGGGTGGAACCCAAATATTTCAACCTCAACGGCCAAGCCGGTGCGCCGCCCGATGCTTTCTCGGCCAACGGACAGAACTGGGGCTTCCCCACCTATGACTGGGACGCCATGCTGGCCGACGGCTGCTCGTGGTGGGTGAAGCGGTTCCGCAAGATGTCGCAATACTTCGATGCCTACCGCATCGACCATGTGCTGGGATTCTTCCGCATCTGGGAGATACCCATTCACGCCGTGCACGGCCTGCTGGGACAGTTCTCGCCCGCACTAGGCATGAGCGCTGACGAGATTCGCAGCTACGGGCTCAACTTCCAGGAGCAGTTCATGACCGAGCCGTTCATTGCCGACTGGGTGATCGACCGCGTGTTTGGCCCGCACGCCCAGCAGGTGCGCGACCTTTACCTCGTGCACAGCCACGACGACATCTGGCGCATGCGACCCGAGTTCGACACGCAGCGCAAGGTTGAGGCAGCATTTGCCGGCAAGGACAGCGACGATGACCGATGGGTGCGCGACGGACTATATGCACTCATCAGCGATGTGCTCTTTGTGCGCGACCGCAAGAACCCCGCGCTCTTCCACCCGCGCATCTCGGTGCAGCACGACTTCGTGTATGAAACCCTCTACGGGGCCGACAAGGAAGCCTTCAACCGGCTGTATAACGACTACTACTACCGCCGCAACAACGACTTCTGGTATCACGAGGCCATGAAGAAGCTGCCCAAGCTGGTGCAAGCCACACGCATGCTCGTGTGTGCCGAAGACTTGGGCATGGTGCCCGACTGCGTGGCATGGGTGATGGACGAGCTGCGCATCCTCAGCCTCGAAATCCAGTCGATGCCCAAAGACCCCAAGCTCACCTTCGGCAACCTGAACAACAACCCCTACCGCAGCGTGGCCACCATATCGACCCACGACATGAGCACCCTGCGGCAGTGGTGGGACGAAGACTGGGAGCGCACGCAGCAATACTACAGCGGCGTGCTGTGGCGTGGCGATGCCGCTCCGCACCCGATGCCCGGATGGCTAGCAGGCAACATCGTGCGCAACCACCTGAACTGTCCCTCGATGCTCACCCTGATCTCGCTCCAAGACTGGATGGCCATCGATGAGCAGCTGCGCCTGGCCGACGCCGACGCCGAGCGAATCAACATTCCCGCCAACCCGCGCCACTACTGGCGCTACCGAATGCATCTCACCATCGAGCAACTGATGGGAGCCACCTCCTTCAACACCAGAATCAAGGATTACATCACACAAAGTGGACGCAAATGAAAACTTCCCGACTCCTCGGAGTGGCCGTGGCCGCAATGCTCTCGCTCAACGCCATGGCCTCGCCTGAAATGACCTACACGCCGCAGGCCACCACCTTCAAGGTGATGACCCTGGGCACCGCGCGCGGCGTGACGCTGCGCCTCTACGACCAGGGACTGGGCGGCAAAGCCTCCAAGACACTGAAGATGACCCCGAGGCCCGTCGAGCCGGCCGAGGGCGGACAGCTAGAATGGACCGTGACCGTGAAGGGCGACCTCAAGGGCAAGTTCTACACCTTCGACGTGGCCCAAGGCAAGAAGTCGCTGGGCGAGACCCCAGGCATCTGGGCCACCGCCGTGGGTGTGAACGGCCAGCGAGCAGCCGTGCTCGACATGGCCGCAACCAACCCCGCCGGATGGGACACCGACCGTCGACCCGACATCGCGGCCAAGGACCTGGTGCTCTATGAGCTACACCACCGCGACTTCTCCATCGACCCCTCCAGCGGTTTCCAGCACAAGGGCAAATATCTCGCACTCACCGAGCCGCGAGCCATCGCCCACCTGAAGGCCCTGGGCGTGAACGCCGTGCACATCCTGCCGTCGTTCGACTACGCCTCGGTCGACGAGACACGACTCAACGAGCCGCAGTATAACTGGGGTTACGACCCCGTGAATTACAACGTGCCTGAGGGAGGCTACAGCACCGACCCGTACAAACCCGAAGTGCGCATCAGCGAGTTCAAGCAAATGGTGCAGGCCCTGCACCGCGCCGGCATCAAGGTGGTGCTCGACGTGGTGTACAACCACACGTTCAACATCGACGGCAGCAACTTCCAGCGCACCATGCCCGACTATTTCTTCCGGAAGAATGCCGACGGCTCCTACAGCAACGGCAGCGGATGCGGCAACGAAACCGCCAGCGAGCGACGCTGGATGCGAGAGTTCATGATGCAGAGCGTGAAATACTGGGTCGATGAGTATCACATCGACGGATTCCGCTTCGACCTGATGGGTCTGCACGATCTCGAAACGATGCAGGCAATCGAGCAGGCGGTGCATCAGATCAACGCGA
>JAFYCU010000274.1 GCA_017545095.1 Muribaculaceae bacterium
CAGGTTGTAAATCTCGTCTGGCTTCACCTGCTCGATGATGCGGATGAGCGAGCTGGAGTCGGTCATGTCGGCATAATGCAGGTCGATGAGTCGGTGCTGCTTCATGTCGCGCACCCACTCGTCGAGGTACAGATGCTCGATGCGCCCGGTGTTGAAACTGCTGCTGCGCCGCAGCGTACCATGCACCTCATAGCCTTTCTCAAGCAGGAACTCGGCCAGATAGCTGCCGTCCTGCCCCGTGATGCCCGTAATCAGGGCCACCTTATGTTGCTTGTCGGTCATATTTTGCTAAGGTTTGATTGAAAGTGCAAATTTAGCAATAATCGGCGGCTGAGCCAACTGCTGAGCCGTTTTTTTTGCGACAGCCTGCGAAAAGTTTCCGTTTTCTGCCGCACATCGAGTTGTGGCTCAGGATGAATCAGGCACTGCAACGCCTCGTGTGGATAGATTTACGACAGCCATAACAACCGGGAGACAATGCCTTCGAACCAGTAGTCGCCCAGCTTCATGCAGCCGAATGCCTTGATGATGCTGAACGGGTTGTAGATTTCGGTCAATCCCCGCCCGAAACGATAGCCGTCATAACGATCGCGCAACGCCTGCGACACCCGTTCATGGTTGTAGCCATACTGCTTGCCCAAATCCTCGTAGTCGTAGCCGAAGTAGTCTTCCAGCTCCTGCGACGTGATGCCGCAAAGAGCCTCCATGCGACTGACGAAACTGATGTTGTCGAGGTTGTTGATGCTCGAGAAGATGCTCATCTGCGAAAACTTGGTGATGCTCGTGATGAACACGAAGCGCAGGTACTCGTACATCGACTTCACCGGGCCTGTTGCTCCTCATTTTGCCCCGATTATGATGGAAAGGCAATATTCGGCAATAATCCTCGGCGATGCCAACACCTGCTTCGATTTTTCGCCATGAAAGGCGAAATGTTTTCATTTCCCGCCTCGAAACGAAGCCAATTCATGAAAAATGACTAATTTTGCAGATTCAAGCGACAACAAACATTTGGTAGCAAAAAAACAATGTATAACAACCATTCAAATTGCCTCAACCATCCACACGCAAGACAACGTTGCAATAACAAAATATGAGTAATATGTCAATTCATCAACCTCAACAATATGCCATCGTACGTGATGTGAGAGAAATCGTGGAACGAGGCATTAAGAAAGCCTATTACAACGTATCCACAGAGGCCCTCATGACATACTGGAAAGTAGGCCGCCGAATTGTGGAAGAAGAACAGACTGGCGAAAGACGAGCCGAATACGGAAAGCAATTAATTAAACTACTGGCCGACAATTTGACTAAAGATTTTGGCAACAGTTTCAATGAAAGAAATTTACGCTCATTCCGCATTTTTTATCTATCATTCAATGATTTTGAGATTTGGAACGCGCGCGTTCCAAATCTTACATGGACACACTATCGGGCTTTACTCAGAGTTGTTGATGACGATGCCCGTTATTGGTACTTACAGGAAGCGTCCAAACAAATGTGGAGCTCTCGAACTTTAGACCGAAACATTGCTTCACAATATTATTATCGCCTATTGCAATCACCAAAAAAAGAAGATGTAATTGCAGAAATGCAGCAAATCACAACACAACTTCAAGATTCGCACGAGTTTATCAAGAATCCCATTGTTGCTGAATTTCTGGGGTTGAGTCCCAATCCTGCTTTCACAGAAAGTGAACTAGAACGAGCCATACTATGTCATTTGAAAGAATTTCTTCTTGAACTCGGGAAAGGCTTTGCTTTTGTTGCTGAACAACAACACATACGCACTGAACAAAACGATTATTTCATTGACTTAGTATTCTATAATTACCTGCTCAAAAGTTTTGTCCTTATCGACCTAAAAACATCGAAATTATCATATCAAGATGTGGGTCAAATGGATATGTACCTACAAATTTATGACGAATTAAAGCGAGGTATTGATGATAATCCCACTGTGGGTATCATACTATGTGCAGAAACTGACGGTGACGTGGCTCGATATTCAACTCTCGCAAAAAACGACAAATTGTTTGCCTCAAAATATCTCACCTATATGCCAAGTGAACAGCAATTAAAAAATGAGATTGAGCAGCAAAAACTACTTTTCAATCAAAACAATATTCAAGTCTCAAATATCACTGATAATAATCAGGATCCATCAACTGAATGTAATCTTTGATTTGCCGTATCAGTTTATTCTTCAAGTCATGCTGTTGCACAAACTTGACTATGCGAGGACAAAGTAACGACCACCACATTGCGGGGCAGTGGCTGCCCACGACGCGCAAGGAGATGGACCACCTGGGCTGGAACCAAGCCGATGTGATCCTCTTCACCGGCGATGCCTATATCGACCACCCGTCGATGGGTGCCGCCGTCATCGGGCGCGTGCTCGAGGCGCACGGCTACCGCGTTGCCATCGTGCCGCAGCCCAACTGGCGCGACGACCTGCGCGACTTCGGCAAGCTGGGCCGGCCGCGTCTATTCTTCGGCATCCACGCCGGTGCCATGGACTCGATGGTCAACCACTACACCGCCAACCGGCGCCGCCGAAGCGACGACGCCTACACGCCCGACGGACGCGCCGGGGCGCGCCCCGACTACCCCACCATCGTCTATGCCGAAGCCCTCAAACGGCTATGGCCCGATGTGCCCGTTGTGGCCGGCGGCATCGAGGCCTCGCTGCGACGCGTGGCGCACTACGACTACTGGCAGGACCGCCTGCGGCCGTCCATCCTCATCGACAGCCCCGCCGACCTGCTCATCTATGGCATGGGCGAGAAACCCATCATCGCCATCGCGCAAGCCCTCGAGGGCGGTGCCTCCATCGACCAGCTCACCGACATCCCCCAGACCGTGGTGCGCCGCCCGCTGGGTGAGGTGCCTGCCGGCGACACCGGCGACGTGGTGCTGCATTCCTACGACGAGTGCCGGCAGTCGATGCGCGCGCAGGCCGAGAATTTCAAGACGGTGGAGGTGGAGAGCAACCTGTGGCACGGCCACACGCTGTGGCAGGCCACCGGCGACATCGCCATCAAAGTGAACCGCACCAACCCGCCGATGACCACCCAGGAAATCGACGCATCGTTCGACCTGCCCTACACCCGCCTGCCCCACCCCCGCTACCACGGCAAACGCATCCCCGCCTACGAGATGATCCGCCACTCGGTGTGCCTGCACCGCGGCTGCTTCGGCGGCTGCGCGTTCTGCACCATCAGCGCCCACCAGGGCAAGTTCATCGCCTCGCGCAGCAAGCGCAGCATCATGCGCGAGGTGCGCCAAGTGACACAGATGGCCGACTTCAAGGGCTACATCAGCGACCTGGGCGGTCCCAGCGCGAACATGTACGCCCTGGGCGGACGCAACCTGGAGCGATGCCAGCGGTGCGCTCGACCGTCGTGCCTGCACCCCAAGCCCTGCCCCAACCTGAACACCGACCATAGTGCCCTGCTCGACATCTATCACGCCGTGGACTCTTTGCCAGAAGTGAAGAAATCGTTCATTGGCAGCGGTGTGCGCTACGACCTGTCGATGCACCGCACCGGTGACCCTGCCATCGACCGCGTGAATGCTCAGTATAACGAGGAACTCATCCGCTTCCATGTGTCGGGCCGTCTCAAGGTGGCACCCGAGCACACCAGCGATGCCGTGCTGCAAGTGATGCGCAAGCCGTCGTTTGAGCAGTTCCGGAAGTTCAAGGCCATTTTCGACCGCGTGAACCAGCGTTACGGCTTGCGACAGCAATTGATTCCCTACTTCATCTCGTCGCACCCCGGTTGCCATGAGGAGGAGATGGCCGAGCTGGCCGTGCTCACCAAGGAGCTGGACTTCCACCTCGAGCAAGTGCAGGATTTCACCCCCACCCCCATGACCGTGGCCACCGAGTGCTACCACACTGGCCTGCACCCCTACACGCTCCAGCCCGTGTTCTGCGCCCGGAGCCAGGAGGAGAAACTCGCCCAGCGGCAGTATTTCTTCTGGTACGACCCTCAGCACCGCCGCGCCATCCAGGCCGCTCTGCGCCACCTGCACCGCCCCGACCTGCTCGCCCGTCTCTACCCTAACGCTCCCGGCGGCACCCGCCCGCAACGCAAGCCGCCCAAAGGAAAACGGTGAAAGCTTCGCAAGACACAAGGCAAATACCGCGTAATCAATTAAAAAAACAGTTTATAGTTATGGGAAAGATGCCTAATCTGAATATGCTTGATGCCACACCAGCCGAGCTGGAATATGGTGTGATTTATGTGTTCACCAATCTGTATGCGCCCCAGTCGCTGCTTAACAACTACCGCACTGCCATTGGCCGTGCCGTTGGGCAGAGTGAGGCTCTAAACCGATTCGACGTGCAGGTGGTGTATGTCGACCGACAGCCCATGCTCGTGGCACGGCGTTTCAATGCCGGCAACATCGGCCACACGGCGGTGGTGACCTGCCCAGTGTGCGGCGACATCGCCATCGACGGAAAACTGGTGGAGGAGTTTTCGCGCGAGCTGTTCGATTTCGCGCAGCTCGACACAGGCGACCTCCAAATCAACATCGCCGACTTCCTCACGCCGGCCGAGCAGGTGCAGATGCAGGAAGCCATCGACGACCCCGACCTATCGGCAAAGTTGGAAAACGCGCAGCTGCGTGCCGAAAGCGAGGACGCACAGCCGGTGGCGAGCGACACGGCCGATGCTGAAGGACGCGCCCTGGCCGAGGCAGAGCATGCCCGCGAGCAATATCTGGCATTGGTGGGGCAGCTGGTCACCAACTACGTGTCGCTCACCCACCGCGACCCGCAACCGCTGCTGGGCAATACGCTCACAGCCACCACATCGCTCATTTTCGGACCGCAGGACCTCAGCAGGCTGGAGATTGATGGCGACCTGCGCATTTGGCTCATCGACTACGGCCATGCCGAGATTCGCCTGCATCCGCTCAGCAAAGCCCTCTACATCCTCTTCCTCAGACATCCCGAAGGCATCGAGCTGCGCAACATCGACGCGCACCACGACGAGTTGGAACAAATCTACGACATCATCATGCCCGGCCGCGACATCGACACCGGCGACAGCATCATCCACAACGTGTTGAACCCATTGAGCGGCACGCTGTTGCAAAACCTCTCGCGCATCAAGCGGTTTGTCAAGACGGTGATTATGGACGACGAGGTGGCCCGCCAATACTACGTTGCCGGCCGGCGTGGCGAGGCCTACCGCATAGCCCTGCCACGCCATCTCGTCGCCCTGCCAAGGGCGTTTGATGAAATCGACTGAAAATCAATTGAATAGAAATTGCAATGTTGCAGAAATCGAGCAAAGTTTTAATCTGGTTGTAATTTTGCATCGTCAATCGACGAGAAATCAATTTTTATACTAACCATATTAAAACTTTATCGATTATGGATTACACAATCAGTGACTTGCTCAGTGGAGCACGAGTGATGGCAAATAGCGTTTTTGGCCGCCGCAGCGAGTACACCCTTCAGTTCAACCACGAGGACGACGGCAAGTGGTATGTGGATTTCCCCGGCTGGCCATTCGACCACCACAACCTGATGATGGTGGCCGGAGCCGACAAGCTCTGCGCTTTCCTGAGCGACGACGACCGCTTCGCGCACATCAACGTGGTGCCCAGCAACACACGCCTCGACCTGCCCGGCTATGCCTGCCTGGAGCAGGGAGAGCACTCCCTGACCGGTGGCAGCATCTACATGGTGACCGGCCTGCCCGGTTTCGAGCGCGAGATCTGGCTCTGCCCCGTCACCCTGTTCGTGCTCGGGCGTTACCCCAAGTTCCTCTACATCCGCAAGGCACAGCACGCCGCCACGGCATGAACCTGAGCTGCGATGCCCCCCGGCACAATGGTGACGGGCGGGGCTGCACCGCGGCGGTGCACGCGAGCGAGACTGCGTCTCGCCTTACACCCACATTGCCCGCATTGGGTTTTGCGTCTGATGCAAGCCCCTCCTCTTGGAGGGGTTTGGGGTAGGCATGCCCCAGACGGTGCATCGGCAGCAAATAGCGTTCGGGGATATTTTTAGCTGATTGGTCTATTTGATTTGGCACAATTCTTGCAAATGACTAATTTTGCAACGGAAAACCAAATTAAATGTCACGAAGATGAAGAAGATGATGACTGCAGCGTGTGCTGCACTGCTGTTGTTGAGCGGCTGCTCGAGTGCCGACCAATTCTACGGAGCCGCCACCGGGGCCTCGTTGGGCGGATTGTTTGGCTCAGCCATCGGTGGCATCACCGGTGGCCGACGCGGCCACGACATGGGCACCGTGGTGGGCATGGCCGTGGGAGCCGCCGTGGGAGCCGCTGCCACGGCACCAAAGACCAGCGACGGCAACTACCGCTCGTCGGACTACTACGGCGGCTATGAGCAGGATGACTACCGCATGAACAACTATTCCAGCCCCTATGCCGACATCGAGGTGGAGGATATCCGCTTTTCCGATGCCAACCGCAACGACTGCATCGACGCCGGCGAGCACGCCCGGTTGTCGTTTGTGGTGCGCAATCGCGGCAATCAGTTTGCCTACGACCTGGCCCCGGTAATCACCGTTACCGGCACGAAGCAGATCTACCTCTCGCCTACGGCCATCATCAGCGAGCTGTCGCCCGGCGGGGCCGTGCGCTACCAAGCCGAAGTGGTGGCAACCAAAAAACTCAAGAGCGGCACGGCCGGGTTTGCCATCAGCTTGAGCGACGGCGACCACCTCTACACCCTGGGGTCGTTCCAGCTGCGCACCCGGGGTCGCTGAGCGCATGAGGGGAAATGAAGAAAGTGATTTGCCATGCACGCGCTCTACGATGAGATTGCGCCCGCATTGCGGGAATATGTGGAGCAGGCCGTTTTGCCGCACTACGATGCCTTCGACGCCGCCCACAGGCGCGACCACGCCTTGCTGGTGATGTCGCAAAGCCTGAAGCTCGTCGCCACCTTACGCCAGCAGGGAGAGTCGGTGGATGCCGCCATGGCGTGGACCATCGCCGCCTTTCACGACACCGGCATGAGCGAGGGCAGAGCCACCCACCACCTGGCCAGCGGACGCATCATCCGCCACGACACGGAGCTGCGCCGCTGGTTCAGCGAGGAGCAAATCGAGGTGATGGCTCAAGCGGCCGAGGACCATCGCGCTTCGGCACTGGAGCCGCCACGGAGCATCTACGGACGCATCGTGGCCGAAGCCGACCGGCACATCGACCCCGAAACCATCGTACGCCGCACCATACAATACGGCCTAGAGCACTACCCCGCCCTGAGCCGCGACGAGCACTACCACCGCACCGTGGAGCACCTGCGCGAGAAATACGGCCCCGGCGGATACCTGCGGCTGTGGTTCCCGCACAGCCCCAATGCCGCCCGCCTGCAGCAACTGCACCAGCTCATGGCCGACGAGCGTGCCCAGCACGAGCTGTTCGACCGACTGTTCACCCAACTCACAACGGCAGACCACACCAGATGCCGAACATGAACCAACCTAGAATTATGAAAAAATTACTCCTCCTCGCCTTCCTTGCCGTCGCATCGTTCCTGCCCTTGCAGGCGGTCCATACGATAGAACACGTTGAGCATGATGGGTCACTGATTTATCCCAGCATCAGCTACAGCTTCGACATCTACGTGCCGGAGCAATACACCGGCGAGCGCGATGCCTGCCTGTATGTGGGCCTCGACGGCGTGCTGTGCCGTGCCCCCGAGGTGATGGACTCGCTCATCGCCGCCGGAGCCATGCCGGTGACCATCGGGGTGTTTCTGCAACCAGGCGTGGTCAAAGACTCCCAGGGCGAGGTGTTGCGCTACAACCGCAGCAACCAGTTCGATGCCACCGACGCCACCTTTGCCAGCTATCTCGAACGCGAAGTGCTGCCGCAAGTGGCCGGCCGACGGCTGCCCGACGGGCGCGTGATCAGCCTGTCGGCACGCGGTAGCGACCACATGATTTTCGGGTTGAGCAGCGGCGGCATAGCGGCCTTTGTGGCGGCTTGGCACCGGCCCGACCTGTTTACGCGCGTGTTCAGCGGTGTGGGCACCTTTGTGGCCATGCGCGGCGGCAACGACCTGCAAGCCCTGGTGCGCAAGAGCGAGCCGCGCCCCATCAAGGTGTTTCTGCAAGACGGCAGCAACGACGCCTGGAACCCGCTCTTCGGCCATTGGTACGAGGGCAACCAGCTGCTGGCCTCGGCACTGGAGTTTGCCGGATGCGACGTGGCGTGTGACTGGAGCGACGGGGGGCACAATGTGCGCCGCGCCACCGAGATTTTCGCCCAGGTGATGGAATGGATGTGGCAGGACTGGCCCCAGGCCGTGGCACCCGGCACCACACACAACGACCTGCTCGCACCGTTGCTGGCGGGCGGTGAGACGTGGCACATGGTGACCCTGAGCCGACAGCCCTCGACGCAGCAAGGTGCCGTATATCCCGACAGCACCCTTGCGGTGGCAGCCAAGCCGGGCGCCAACCAGCTGTGGCAATACCTGCGCAACCCCGACGGCACACTCGCCCACGGACAGCGGTTCTACTGGCTGCACAGCTACGACAACGCCGCCCTGCATATCGGGCCGATGGCCTTCGACGGTGACGGCAACCTGTGGGTGGTGACCAACGCCGGCATCCAGATCTGCGACCAGAACGGCCGCGTGCGCGGCATCCTCATGCTTCCCCAGCAAGTGGAAAAAGTCGACGACGTGACCGCCATCATCATCACCCACGGTCTGGTGACGCTCTGCCTGCGCACAGGCCTCGCCGCAGCACGTCGCTTCCACGTCACCGCCCCCACCCCCGGCACCCGCCCCAAGTCGCAAGGCCAAGGGTAAGAAGCTTCTTGGTTCTTACTCGCACGACTCGCAAAGCCAATCATCCACGGTGCGGGTCTCCTTGCTGATGTTGATGCCCAGCAAGCGCACCGGGCGGCTGTCGTGCTTCCACTTGGTGGCATAGTCCTTAGTGTGTAGCTGCTCCATGGCCTCTTGTGCCGTGTGGCCGTATTTGACCTCCATCACATAGATTTCCTGCGGCATGAGCAACACCAGAGATATAAACAAGTAGACGAGTAACGTAGTTTGCCTGTCCGCCAGCCAGGTGCCACCTTGCAGCACCATTCGGCAAAATAACCAGCTACCCCCTGGCCGAAGTTATCGGCACATACTGTTGCACAATCCGAAAAAAAGCGGTAACTTTGCCCCGTGACTGTGCGCCAAGTCATTGACGTGCGCCACACAAATGCAGCACAAGCCATTGACTTGTCGAATTATATAGCAACCTTTGCCATGTCGGTAGAGAGCCGAGAAAGTTATTGAATTATGAACAACGCAGATTTTTGGGCGTCGGTCCGTGCCATCATCGCCGAGGGCTTCACCTCCGAGGGTCTGCAGAAACTGGATTGTTATGCAGCAGGATTCATCAGCGGGAAACTGGTATATCAACGATTTTCACCGCAAGAACAGCATGGTTGCGCAGCGGGAGGTCATGCAAATGTCATTGCATCCCTGCTCGCGGGAACAGAAGTTGGCACAAATCGAGCGTATTCGCCAGCACTCAGCAGTTTCGAAAGAGAGCACCAACAAGGAGCGCAGCAGGAAAGAGCCATAGAGCTTTGGACCAAAGCCGTGGGGCTTTGGAGCGATGCAGTTGACTAAACATTGCCATTGTTGCTGGGCGAGCAAATCGCCGAAGGCGGAGAAGCCGTTGTCTATGACCATGGAGCCACGCTCATCAAATCAATCGGCCTCGATTATTTTATCCAACCCATCTTTGCCCTGGACCGAATCACGCTCCACAACACCTATTTCCCAGAGACATGTCTGAACGTAATAGGTTTCGGGCGTGACCAACATGATGACTTCAAAATCATCGCCGAACAACCATTTATCAAGGGCATGCCAGTAGATGAGGCAGTAATTGCCGAGCATTTGAGGCAAATGGGATTCGAGCTCAAGAATCCGCGCAACTGGACCTATGCCACTCCAGAGATTTACCTGAGCGATATGCACGATGAGAACGTGATTTCATCAGCTTCAAGAACCATTTTTGTGATTGATTGTGATATCCGCATCAATACACCCGAATTGAGGCAAGGCGGGACAAGAATCTTGACAAATGAAGTAAAGTTCATTTAATAGAGAAAAAGGCATTTGCACAATCCTACAAGGCTTGCAATTTGGTTATCCGCCAGCGAGGCACCACCTTTGCAGCACCATTCGGCAAAATAACCAGCCCCCCTGCCGAAGTTATCGTAGCCTGTTGTTGCACAATCCAGAAAAAAGCGGTAACTTTGCCATCGTTTACAATCGGCCAACTTATGATTTATGCCACAAACCAAGAACTACATAGTGCGTTGCATGGTGCTGGATGAACTACTGAGCGACCTCCATCACTATTACGACATTCACGACTTCGTGGAAAAAGTGAATGAGAAACTGGAAAGTGATGGTTGTGGAAAGGTGACTCGGCGTTGCATTGAGAAAGACATCAAGTCAATCGAATTTGAACCTTTCTACGCTGAGCTTGAACGTTATCAAGCTGCTGGGAAAAGATGCATCCGCTATAAAGATCCGGAGTTCTCCATTTTCAAGAAAAAACTTAGCAAAGACGAAAAACTGCTGCTCAAAGAAGTGCTCGGCACACTGGGCCAATTCGACGGACTGGACAATTTCACGTGGCTCGGCTCTTTGGCCTCAGGTCTTGGGGTGGAAACGACAGAACCTATCATTGAGTTTAGCACAAGTCCCATGGGGCAATCACCTCTCATGGGCCAATTGTACACGGCCATATCCAATAAGGTGGTGGTGGAAGTCTCGTATCACAAGTTTCATAACAAAACGTCGATAACAAGCATCCTTCATCCCTACAAACTCAAACAATACAATAATCGCTGGTACTTACTTGGATCACTGGACAGTGATGGCTTCATTGTGAATTACCCATTAGACCGCATCAATAACGTCAACATGCGGCCTGAAATCAAGTATCGGGAAAACACCGACGACATCTCGGAACGATTTGAGGACGTGATTGGTGTGACTGTTCACAGCGACAGACCTGTGGAGAAAATCATCCTGTGGGCTTCCGATGATGCATATCCCTACATCAAAACCAAGCCTATGCATGGGTCATTCAAGCCAATAAGGGGTGAAAAAGCCGACCACCTGCGCAAAGAACACCCCAAATTAAACGATGGCCATTTCTTCCAACTCGAATGTGTCGAGAATTACGAACTAATCCGCGAACTATGCTCATTCGGAAAAGAACTGCTCGCACTCTCACCCAAGCATATCCAAGACAAAGTTTATGAAAGAATTTCATCACACAACAAGGAATATGAATATCTGCGAACATAGTGTTCGCTCAGAGGCAGTAATTTTGCAGCGAAGACTTAAAACGAACAAATTATGAAGTCAACAATAACAATAAAGAATTTTAGGACATTTGATGAAGATGGCGCCTGTTTTGAAATGAGGCCGATCACTATAATGACCGGCAGCAACAGTTCTGGCAAAAGCAGTGTCAACAAATCTTTGGCACTACTTAAGACTTACGTTGACAGTGTGAAAGAAGATTTGCGCAAGGGGGTAACACCAAACTTGTCAGCCCACAAACTGGATTTTTCGAAAACATCCGCCACACTTAATCTTGGCAACTTTCATCAAGTTCTTCATCGCGGAAGCAAGGAAGAGTCTATTTCATTTGAGGTAACGACTCATTCAAGGCTATTAGGAGAGGATGTGGTGGTCGAACTCACATTTATACCTGACCCAAATGATATTCAAGATAATGGCTACCTAAGCAATCTCGAGATTAAAAAAGTGAGCGGTGAATTGCTGTACCAGAGTGGGCAAGATAGTGATCATTTCATGGGGAAATATATATCTGCAGGTAACTTCAACTTGCTTAAAGATAGTTTTTTCAAGTTCTTCAACACCATACTTTATTGGGACATCATTTTTGAGGGCACGCCACTCAACGACGCCCCGGATTTTTATAAATACTTCGCAAAGCAATGGGGATATGATACTAATTCCATGGACGATGTCGATTATATATGCAGACATATTTTCAAAGAGAAACTTGAAACTTATAAAACGATAGTCAACGATTACAGTCGGGATTATCTAAACGTTGTTAAAGAATTCTGCTATTCCAGTGAGAATATGCTGAATGTTGAGGGCTCCCCTATGGGTGATAATCCGTATATCCGAGAAGCGCACGAAGTTTTGAACCATAATTATTCCATTTTTGAAAAAGCGTTTCAGTACAATTCTCTTTTTCTCATGCCAGTACTCGAAGAAATATGGGACATGGAGAAAACCGAAGTCCGTCAATATCTCATGAGTAATGTTTCAGATAAATATCAGGCTCCGTTAAATATTATAATCGAAGATTTTGAGAAGAGTGAATTCACTGCTTTTGGTGAATACTTCAAAGACAAAGAGCGTGAATATTTTTACTTAGATATACGCCGTAAACGTATCTTGACTTTACCTAAAGCCGAGGATTTTTCCGATTTATTAATGATAAATTGGAGAGATTGGATAAATGATGATGAGATATTACATCAAGCAGAAGATGCTTTATCTCATTTAAAAAGGTTAAGTAAGAAAAGTGATAAATGTCGCAACATTTATAATGACCTCGCGAGTCTTGACAAAAACGGTCTGATAAAATGGCAAAAGAACGAACTCTGTCACCTCACTGCGATACTCGAAATACTTAATCCTAATGCCCAAAATCATCAATATGAATTAGAAGCACTGGATCATTTATATGAGAGTTTCTCACTGTTCACCCACTTTGTTGAGTGGACATATGAGGACATCGTGGCCACGATGCTGCCAAACGAGATGTCTTATTTTGGCCCAAATTCTGCCGACGTTAAAAGATTGTACACTGAAGGGTCATTTTTTACAACACTGTCGGCATATTTAGAATGTAAGCGCAGTTTTTTGAATCTGCTATCTGATGATTATGATCATCCACAAAAAGCGAGTTTTATACCGATAGAAAGCGGATTCAAGCCTGGAGATTTCATCAACAAATGGCTTAAAGCATTGGGCGTTGCTGACGAACTGCTTATCACACAGGTTGAAGACGGATTAGGGCTGAAAGTGTCAACATTTAACAACAATAATGAAAAGACCTTATTGGCAGATCAGGGTGTGGGTGTAACTCAGTTGGTGGCATTGCTGCTTCGCATTGAGACTTTGATTATGGATAATATACTGCACCACAGCAAGATGTGGAGGTCTAGCAATCAAGACGAAGTTCGCTGCGAAAAAAGCCTCATTATACTTGAGGAACCGGAGATGCATCTCCATCCCAAGTATCAATCGCTGCTTGCAGACATATTCTTGGAAGCTTACGAGAAATATAATATTCACTTTATCGTTGAGACTCATTCGGAATACCTTATCCGCAAATCGCAAGTAATTGTGGCTGAGGCAAATTATGCTGATGAAAAGGAATTAAATGCGGAAAATCCTTTCATGGTTTACTATCTGCCTGATAACGGCAAGCCATATAAGATGGAATATCGTACCGATGGCAAGTTCTCAAATGAATTTGGGTCTGGATTCTTCGATGAGGCAAGCAACCTTTTATTCAACATCCTATGAGACTATACATTGACAAAGAAAATTTGATCTCGTTGGTTGAATCCAGAAAACATGAATGTTTCGAAGATTGCGCCAGAGTTATTCGCAAAGAGCTTGATGTTCAATATAATTTCTCCAAACAAGATATACGGTCAAATGACTTTTTAATATCTTGGTTTAGTCAATTTGGACAAGGCATCAAAGGTAAACAGAGCTTTGTTCCTGAGAATTCAGCCAATGTTGTTCCTCCGAGACCTTTGAAATCAAATTTTTATAATAGAGATTCGAGTGCTCTAACGGCTATATATCTGTTGAATGATGCTCATATTTGTGATGTTGTTCAACAGAAATCATGTGTTCTTGTTGGAAAAGTTGGTGACGAAATAAAAATTCTATCAAGCTTGCTGATTGAAGACAAGGAAACACTATCGTCACAAATTGACTCTTGGAAGAATTATTGCCCAACCCTACCACTAACTGATGTTATTATTTGTGATAATTTTTATTTTAAAAATCTGGAGACATATAGCAGCAATGATAATGAGCTGATAAAAGCATTAGCCAGCATTCCCCATCAATCACCTGTGAATGTTGTTATATTTACCAAAATAGGAGAAGTTGATAGCAGCATTAATCTGGACAACGAACAGAAGAAAATTTCTGGAGTTGTGAAAGAAGTGACTGGTAGCAAAAAGTCGTCTGTTACAATCGTTCTTTCATATTCCACACATGACCGGTGTATAATCACGAATTATTATCGTATTAAACATGGCAGTTGTTTTCATTTAAAGGACAATAATTTGAAGCCTGATGTTATTACAGAGATTAAATCGCACGTGAATCGCAACAATGAAAAAATCACGCAAGATCTTATCGGAACTTTTCAGAAAATCATCGACAAATTGCCAGATTGTATTGGCGATAAAAAATCAAATTTTTTGTGTTTCCCATGAGTCAAGGATTGCGAATATAGCGTTCGCAACTTGGTGGTAACTTTGCAGTGTAAGTGACAAAGTTCACAATATTGTTTAACCTTTAAATTTAATGACTATGGCTTTTGAAGACGACATGATTGATGCTGGGTTCAACGACCCAATGGACTACATGGATTACCTGATGGATGATGGCGACCGCCGGATGCAACGAATGCTTGAATATGAGGAACACTGCAACTCGGACGATTATGAGGAGGAACCTGAAGAAGAATATGATGAGATTATTTTTGATGACTGGGAGGACTGGGAAGATTGAGATGCTTTGAATTGGTTTTTCTGTTTGTGGGATAAAATGCGATAACAGCTTATACCGCTCTATTGCGGCACGATTTTTGCAAGCATAGCAGATAAAAAAGCATGAACATGAACTTAAACGACCGACATCATAAACCGCCTCGCCGTATTCGTCGCGCACTGATAGGCGGCGCGATAGCGACCTACGCGGCCCTGCTAGGCGGTGTGGCCGTGAACGCGGGCAACTACCGCCTGGCGCACCCTGTCGCCTGCCAGCAGGCCGGCAACGAAGTGCTGATTTGCACCGGTTCGGGGGCTTACGCCTATCATTCGCATCGCTGCTGGGGGTTGAATCGCTGCAAGGCCAGCATTGTTAGGACTACACGAAGCAAAGCGGAGCAGAAAGGCTACAGACCATGTAGAAATTGTTACAAATGAAATCTCATAGAACGATGAAACGTCTACTATCCCTATTGCTTGCCGCAGCACTCACGCTGGGCTTTGCAGCCGAGGCGCGGCGCTGCCAGCACCCCACGATGCGTGGCACGCAGTGCAAGCGCGAGGCCAAAGTAAACGGCTACTGTACACAACACTGGAAAAGCATCAACCGTTCTGACGAATACAAAGAGACGGCCCGCGAATGCTTCGACAGCAACGGCAAGCCCCTCAAAGCCACCAGCAACGCCGACCGGTGCCACGCCACCACCAAGAAAGGCACGCGCTGCAAACACAAAGTGATTCGCGGCACGCGCCTGTGCCCGCAGCACACGCCGTGACAAAGAATTTCACCGAAGCTCCAGAGTTAAAACACCTATCATCAATTCGTCATGACCGAGCATAACCCTCGCCAGAACACCTCGTGGCTGAAAGTAATTGCCATCATCATGGTGATTGCTGCATTCTTCACGCAGGTGATCAAACGCACCTCGTCGCGGCAAACTTTGACAGAAACGCCTATTGAAGAGACTACCGCAGTCGTTGAGGACATTATCGATACGACCCTGCCACCTCACGCTACCAACTCCGACGCGAGCCACACGCTCCTGCAACAGCACGAGGAATACCTCGCTAGCCAAAGCGAACAAGCCACGGCGCAACGGCACAACTATTCGCAAGCTATTTATCTGCCTCGCCACTACTACGAAGCCGAATCCCCCGACGAGGCCTACGATGAGGGTTATGACAACGGCTATGAGCAGGGACGGTATGACGGCGAGAACGGCGAAGAACACGGCAATGGATTCGATGACAGCTGCGACTACGACGGCGAACTGGAAGAACAATATATCGAAGGTTATGACGATGGCTACAATGCAGGCTATGAGGAAGCCCGTGAGGAATATGAGAACAGTCATTCACGATGATTGAAGGCTGAAAGCCGAATTCTCAATTCGTAGCAGCCTCAGCGCGATGTGTCGTGACTATTTTGCGGTGAACGTGCGCATGGCTAGAGTGATGGCTTCGCCCACGGGGGCGATGTTGGCAAGGAGGTAGTGGTGGCCGCCACAGGTGACGGTGTGACCGGCTATCTCGGCGGTGGTGAGCAGTCGCTTGCGGAAGGCAGTGTCACCGAAGTATGTGGCTGGACCAATAGCGAACGCTGTGCCCGACGGGCTGAGATTGGCGATGATGGGGCCGGCATCAATGTCCATGCCCCACCAACACGAATGGTCGTGGTATTCCTTGATGCCGGCGATTAACCCGCCTTGCACAAGATGCTGTTTCAGTTTCAAGTACTGCTCGTGGGCAAAGGCTGTGTCGACATGGGCCAGATAGTAACAGTTCAATGCCGAATAAGACCCTTTCACCGCGTAATTGCCAAGCGAGTCCACATCATTCAACGGCAGTATCGAAGCCAGCAAACCTGTTGAAGCATCAATCCACTGCGTTTTGGCCTTGCGCAGCCATTGGTGCACGGTGGTTGCGCAAGGCTCATCGCCGGTGAGACGCGCATAATCGTGCAAGGCCACCACAGCCACGAGCACATCGGGCACATAGATGTCTTCGCCGGGATAGGTGGGGAGATTGAGCGTGGGGCTTAGCAGCATGCGGCGGTTCATCGCCTGACATACGAGGTGGTAGATGCTGTCGAACTGCTGGTCGCCACCCAACTGCTTGTAGTTGCCTATCATCCAAGCCAGATGACTTAAATAGGACACATGGCTTTGCGGCCCGTCGAGACTGTCGAGCGGGTCTTCGCCCCAGCGCAGGGCATCGTAGCGGCGAAGTTCGGGCGCAAGCACCAGATGGATCAGTTTCTCGATGCGCTGGAGCGCAAGCCGGTGCGTCTCGGGATAGAGGTGCGCCGAGCAAGTGAGCGCCTCGGCAAGCATCGAGCAGCTGTAGAGTGCCCATTCGCCCTGGAATTGCTCTCCGATGCTACTGGGCATGCGCTGCAGCAGACTGTCGGGGGTGGTGAGCACTTGGCCGGAAAGGTAATCACAGCGGGCAAGGATATCTTTCTTCTCGCCTTGGAAATCGCCCACACCGTGCACGGCACACAGCACCCACACAACCTTTACAACGAGGAGGAGAAGTACAGCTGCAATAACCCAAATCATTTTCTTTCGCTTCATGGAGCTATATCACTCAACTAAAGCCACGAATCACCATGATTCCCTATACTTGCAGCTGAGAATCCATGGTGATTCGTGTATTACTCCCAATTGGTCAGGACCTAACGGGCGGAGGTCACGCGTTTAGTCGCTGCACTTGGCGCAGATGAACTCGCGGTTGAGTCGTGCGATGTTGCTGAGCTTGATGTTCTTGGGGCACTCGGCGGCGCAGGCACCGGTGTTGGTGCAGTTGCCGAATCCCAGTTCGTCCATCTTGCTGAGCATGGCCTTCACGCGCTTCTTGGCCTCAGCGCGTCCCTGGGGCAACAGCGCGAACTGGCTCACCTTGGCGCTGACGAAGAGCATGGCCGAGCCGTTTTTGCAGGCAGCCACACAGGCGCCGCAGCCGATGCAGGTGGCACTGTCCATGGCCTCGTCGGCCGCCA
>JAFYCU010000275.1 GCA_017545095.1 Muribaculaceae bacterium
ATCTCGGCTCGCATGCGGTCGAGGCCGTGGCGCACGATGCGTTGCAGTTCCAGCTTGCTGGTGCAGGCAAACTCGGCCAGGGCAAAGTCTTCGGGGGCCACCTCGTAGATGCCCAGTTGCTCCATCTTGTCGATGTCGAAGGCGATGATGGCCTTGATGAGGAACTCGGCGTAGATGTCCATGGGCAGCATGCGGTCGTATTCGTCGAGTCGCACAATGGCGCGTTCGCCGCCCTTGACGCGAGCGTCCATGCTTACGGGTTTGCGGTTGCCGGTGAGCCAGCTGGTGAAGTCGCGGTAGAGACTGAACCGCTTGGGACTCAACGAGGCCCATCCCATAAACTCGTCGGGGTGGCTTATCTCGGGAATCACTGTCACGTGGCGGTAGGGTGCGCGCAGCCAGCCGTCGGCCTCGACGCGCACGCCAGTGAGCGCGTTGCCGCAGATGATGCGGGCGCCATCGAGCTGCTCGCCTTGCAGCAGGCTGTTCATGCGGCATCCCATGGTGGCGCGCACCATGCGTGGCTGGCCGATGCTCTCGCCGGTGATGGCCACCACGGTGTGGTGGTTCACATGGCCTGTGGTGAACAGCTCGCCGATGCGTGCCAGTGTCACCACGTCGAGCGTCCACACCACCTCGCCCTTGTTCACCGGGCGCACGTTGGCGGCCTGCACGCCGGCATTGCCGGCAGGATGGGGGCCATCGAACACATTCACCTCGGCGCCGGCGATGTTCAGCTCCTCGCCAGGGCGGCAGCCAATGTAAACCTTGCCGTCGGTGAGGCTGCTCATCACCTCCACGCCCTTGGCCAGATATTTCTCACGCTCGCCCAACACGGTGCGCAGCGAAGGAGCCAACGGGGCGGAATCGAATGCGGTGACAAAGACGTCGCGTGGGCGCATGGCGGGATTGGGCACCACGTCGTAGGGGCGCTGGCGCAGCATCACCCACAGCCCCGACTCCAACAACACCTCGAGTGTGGGGTGCTTCAGGTCGAGGGTGTAGTGGTTGTCGTGCTGCTCATCGGGTGTGATGATGATAGCCTCGATTTTACGTCGCTCGCCGCGCCGCACCTCTTTCACCGTGCCCGACACGGGCGACACCACCCGCACCTGCTCGAAGTTCTTGTCGTGATAGAGCGGTTCACCGGCTTGCACCGCGTCGCCCACCTTGCGGTCGAGGCGCGGGATGATGCCGGTGAAGTCGTCGGGCACCACGGCATAGTCGTCGCTCAGTGCTGCCATGCCGCCCACCTCGCCCGAGGTGAGCCCGCCTTTCAGCTTCAGGTCGAAACCTTTCCTTAACTTAATCGTAGACATTATTATATAATAGATAATAGGCAATAGATGTTCTCGATGATGTGCAACGGCCCGTTTGTGCGGCTCTGAAGCGCAACTTAGGTCGCGTCACCATATAATATGCTGCAAAGGTAAAACATTTTATTCAAACGGCCATCATAAATTGAGCCGAAAAATCTTTTTGAGTGAAAAAGCGAAAAAAATTCGGCAATCGTTTGCCGTTTCAAAATAAATGCCGTACATTTGCGTTAATTTTCGAAAAGGAAGAGTAGCATTGGGCGTGCCGGGCTGCTCGTTTCGTGCTGAAAATTAGTGTGTGACAACACGATACCGCAGCTGTGAGCCGCTTCGGTGGGGAGAAACCGCTGCATGCTGGCGATGCGTGAAACGGAGAATGACTCGTGGAGTAGACTAAAACATAAAACAAATATTAATTATTAATTTTTTTAACAACTTAACTTTCTAAAAATTATGGCTGAACAAACAACCATCCAGAAGCCTCAGCAGAAACCTGCTGACAACAAGGCCGTCAACAGCAAGGTTGGTGGCATCAAGAGTGCTTCTATCGTGATTCTGATCTGCTTCATCGCAGCTGTGTGTATTTACTTGTTCGTTTTCGGTAACCCCGCCAACTTCAAGGACAACAACAACGCCAACGCTCCGTTGAACCTGCTGGGTACCGTCTACAAGGGCGGTGTGATCGTGCCTGTGCTGCTCACCTGCTTGCTAACCGTGATTGTGCTCACCGTGGAGCGCTGGATTGCTCTTGCCAAGGCTAAGGGCAGCGGCAACATCACCAAGTTTGTCGAGAACGTGAAGGCTGCTTTGTCGGCTCGCGACATCAACAAGGCCGAGGAGCTGTGCCGCAAACAGAAAGGCACCGTGGGCGCCATCGTCTACGCCACCCTGCAGAAGTACAAAGAGATGGACAAGGACACCCTCTTGCAGAAAGAGCAGAAGCTCACCAGCATCCAGCAGACCCTCGAGGAGGCTACCGCACTGGAGATGCCCACCCTTCAGCAGAACCTGCCTATCGTGGCAACCCTAACCACCCTCGGTACCCTGATCGGACTTCTCGGTACTGTGCTCGGTATGATCAAGTCGTTCCAGGCTCTGGCACAGAGTGGTGCTCCCGACTCCACTGAGCTGTCGACCGGTATCTCGGAGGCTCTGGTGAACACCGCCTTCGGTATCGCCACCGCTGCTCTCGCTCTGATTTCTTATAACTTCTACACCAACAAGATCGATAACATGACCTATGCTATCGACGAGCTTGGTTTCTCGATCGTTTCGACCTTCGCCGCCACCCACTAATCAAGTGATTGCGCCGACGAAAGTCAAAGCTACGCTAAACAAAACGATTTAAAAGATTTTATCAGAGA
>JAFYCU010000276.1 GCA_017545095.1 Muribaculaceae bacterium
AATGAGGACTTTCTTGTTTTCCCATGCGGCCGGAGCGTGTGGAAGTTCTGAACCTGCGGCCTTCGCAGCACAGCTGCTCGGACCTATCAAACGCAAGGTGAACGAGATTTTCAACGAAACGCTGAGCATTCGTGAAATCAAAGAGCTGTGTACGCTCATTTATTATCCCAAGGAGAAACTTGAGTTGATGAAAGCCAAGTATACCGAAGAGGAGGAACTCAACGACCGCTACTTCATCACCATCAACCGTCTGGTGCGTGTATGCCGCAACGTGTCATCGAAATACACGCGCTCGAAAGTGCACAAGGCGCTGCCCGACGACTTCTCCTATATCATCCAAGAGCTGCTTCATGAGCGCTCGACCGACCTGAACAAGCAGGCCTACGTCGACGGCATCGTACACTCTATCATCGAAACAGGTCGTGCCGATGCCTTCATCATCGCCATGTGCAACTTGATTCAGCAGCTCACCATCGATGTGCTTCACATTCTGGGCGACGTGTTTGACCGCGGTCCCAGCCCCGACAAAATCATGGACATCCTGTGCAACTACCACAACTTCGACATCCAGTGGGGCAACCACGACATCCTGTGGATGGGTGCCGCTGCCGGCAACGACTGCTGCATCGCCAATGTGCTGCGCATAGCGCTGCGCTACGACAACCAGCACGTGATTGAAAACAGCTACGGCATCAACCTGTTGCCGCTGGCCACATTTGCCATGGCCACCTATCCGGGCGATTGCAGTGCCTTCAAGCCCAAGGTGGTGGAGGGACGCACTGACGACGACCAGGGCAACAAACTGCTGGCGCAGATGCACAAAGCCATCTCCATCATTCAGTTCAAACTCGAGGCGGCCACCATTGCCCGTCGGCCCGAGTTTGAGATGGACGACCGCCGGCAGCTGCACCAAATCGACTACGAAAACAAATGCATCACGCTTCCCAACGGCAACACCTATGAACTGCTCGATGTGGACCTGCCCACCGTCAACCCTGCCGACCCCTACGCCCTCACCCCCGGCGAAGCTGCCGTGGTGGAGCACCTGCACGAAGCTTTCACCAGTAGCGAGAAGCTACGCCGGCACATCTTGTGCATGTTCCGCAACGGATGCATCTACAGCGTGACCAATGGCAACCTGCTCTATCATGCGTCGATTCCATTGAACGAGGATGGCACGCTCAAGGATGTGAAAATCCAGGGCAAGTATTACCACGGCAAGGCGCTGCTCAAGCGTGCCGGGGAACTGATTCGCGAGGCATACTTTGGAGCCGAAACGCCCGAGCAACACGCGTTTGCCATCGACTACATTTGGTATTTGTGGTGCGGCAAGGATTCTCCTGCCTTTGACAAAGATAAGATGACAACCTTCGAGCGTTACTTTATCGCCGATAAGGAAGCTTGGAAGGAGAAAAAAGGCTATTACTATGCCATGCGCGACAACCCCGAAGTGTGCGACCGCATCCTCGACGAGTTCGAGGTGACAGGCCAGTTCCGCCACATCATCAACGGACACGTGCCCGTGAAGACCATCAAGGGTGAGAACCCCATCAAGGCCGGTGGCAAGCTCATGGTGATCGACGGCGGATTCAGCAAGGCCTATCAGCCCACCACGGGCATTGCGGGCTACACACTAGTGTATCACTCTCGTGGGTTCCAGCTGGTGCAGCACGAGCCGTTCACCTCGATTACCAAAGCTATCGAGGAAGGACAGGACATTGTGTCTACCTACCAATTGGTGGAGATGGCTGACCACCGCATGTTGGTTAAGGACACTGACAAGGGCGAGGAGCTTCGC
>JAFYCU010000277.1 GCA_017545095.1 Muribaculaceae bacterium
ACGCGGTAGTAGTTGGTGGTGGCATAGCCGTGGTAGGTGTCGTTGTAGGGGCCTTCGGGAGAGTCGTTTTCCAGCACGGGAGTAAACCATAGTGCTGTCACGCCCAGCTCGTTCAGATAGTCGAGGTGCTGACGAATGCCTTCCAGGTCTCCACCGTGGCGCACGCTGGGGCGGCTACGGTCGCAGGTGGTGCTGCGCATGCCGCGCACCACGTTGTTGGCCGGGTTGCCGTCGGCAAAGCGGTCGGGCATGAGCATGTAGAGCACGTCGGCGTTGGTAAACCCACGACGCTGGCTGCCAGCCATCTCGCGCTGGCGCAGCGTGTAGTTGACGGTTTTCTTGGCTTTGCCCAGCTTGAAGTTGAGCGGCATGGTGCCCGCCTGTGCCCCGCTCAGGTTCATATAGATGAGCAGGTAGTTGGGCGAGTCAAGGCGCACCAGGCTGTCGATCACCGCGCCAGGGTAGGTGGTGGAGACCTCGGCATCGCGGATGCCAGGCCCATAGACCATCAGCTGCACCGAGGGCACAGCACTGTGCAGACCCACCCACCAGTCGGTGGGCTCGATGCGGTCCACTTTCACCGTGGCCGCCTGCAAGGCCACCGCCACGGCGGCCATTGCCATCATTAATAACGTCTTTTTCATATCTTGTGCGATAAATTATTCATGTTCAGTATGATACCGATGCCTCGTTGTTGCAAAATTAGTCAATAAATACAATCCCACCAAATTTTTTAGCCTTGATTTTGCAGTTCCCACCAAATTTTTCAAGCCTGATTTTGCGATTCCCACCAAATTTTTCATTTTGCTTGGGTTTCGAGAAGGCTGGTCGCTCACCGAAAACTACAGATACTCCGGTTACCCCAGCAGTTTACCAATCACGGTGAGCAGGCTCTGCACGGTGTCTTTGTCGCGCACGGGGATGTTGATCGAGGTCTGCCCGGTGACCTCGTCGTGCTTGACGATGGTGTTGACCAACTCGGCGGTTTTTTGAGGCGACAGCAATGTGGCCACCAGACCGCTGAAGAAGTTCATGCCTTGCTGCACCAATTCGGCTGCCTCGGCAGGCGGTTCTTGCTTTTCGGTCGATGACTCATAGACTGGCGATGTGTCGGGTTCTTGCGTGTCGTGGCTTGCAGGGGAAGTCTCGGCGGGGCTTTCGTCATCGTCAGGCATGTCGCGTTCGGTCGAAGCCGGCTCATCGGGAGCAGCGGCAGGCTCGGTGTCGTTGGCCTCGACAGTGGGTACCTCTTCTTCGACATTCTCGTTGCTGCCCATCATGGTTTCCAAGTCGCTCATGATTTGCTTGAAGGTGCTCTCTTGACGGAAGATGGAGTCCTCGCCGCCATCGAGCACGCCCTCGGCCATCGAGGCTTTGAAACGCAGCTTGCCAATCATCTGCTCTTCGATGGTTCTGGCGGCTACCAGATTGTAGACCTGGATGTTGCGTTGCTGCCCGATGCGGTAGATGCGGCCAATGCGCTGCTCGAGCACGGCGGGGTTCCACGGCAGGTCCAGGTTGATGATGGTCGAGGCCACCTGCAGGTTCAGGCCTGTGCTGCCGGCATCGGTCGAGAGAAACACGCGGCACGCGGGGTCGTCGGTGAAATTGTCGACCAGGTCCTTTCGTTTGGCCGACGGCACGCCGCCATGCAGGTAGGCATACCCGATGTCGCGCTTTTCCAGTTCGGCGGCCACCAGGCGGGTCATGCGCTCCCATTGACTGAAAATCACCACCTTCTCATCGCCGCTACCCACAATGGTCTCGACCATGCTTATCACTTCATCCACCTTGGTGTCGTAGCGTGTCTTCTGGTCCAGGATGTAGGTGCTGTCGCACACCATGCGCATCATCGACAGGAGCATCAGCAGCCGCTGGCGGTCTTGCTCGCTCAGGAAATGCATCTTTTGCCACTTGAAGATGATTCTTGCCACTTGGGTTTGGTATTCTTCGTGTATGTCGAGCTGTTCAGGGGTGATGGGGATAATCACGTTCTGGTCCATGCGGCTGGGCAGCTGCAGGCTCACTTCGGCCTTGCGGCGGCGAATCATATAGGGCTTGAGTCGGTGTCCTATTTCGTTCAGGTTCTGGTAGCCGACGGTGGCTCCCTTCTCATCGGTGATGATGTAACGCTGGCGGAAGTCGTAGTAGGGGCTCAGGCAGTACTGGTCCACTAGTTCCATCATCGAGTAAAGTTCCTCGAGTTTGTTCTCCAAGGGTGTGCCGGAGAGTATTACCGAGTAGCGCGAATGGATGCGTCGTGCAGCAATCGAGATTTGCGTCTTCCAGTTCTTGAGTCGCTGTACTTCGTCCATGATGAGCATGTCGGTGCTGAGCATCCCCCACATCTTCACATCGTTGCACGCGGTGTTGTACGACACAATTTTATACGGCTCGGGACGGCCATATTGCTCCTTGCGTTTCATTGGTCCTCCTTCAATAACGTGCACCGGACGGGTCTTGCCGGTGAACCGCTCAATTTCGCGTTTCCATTGATATTTGAGCGAAGTGGGGCACACCACGAGCACCTGGCTGGCATAGCCGGTGGTGAGCAGCACCTCGGCGGCTCCGATGGCCTGGATGGTCTTGCCCAGACCCATCTCGTCGGCAATCAGCGCATGGCCGGTGCGGGCGGCAAAGCGTATGCCCTCGCGCTGGTAGGGATAGAGCGTGGTGTGCAACAGCGCGTCGAGCTTGTTGTCGTCGAACTGCTCCACGGCCATGCTGCGCAGCGGACGCTCGCGCAGCTCGAGCACGTGGGCGGTGGCATCGTCGTAGCAGCGAAAGGTGTCGTCGATGGCGCGTGCCTCGGCAAGCATCTCAAAGTAGTGGTCGCGGCCATAGGCCGTGAGCACATGGTGGGCATCGAAGTAAGTCTCGGCCAGGCGTTCAAAGTGGCTGCGGTGGTCGCTGCCGATGCGGATGCGCACCTTGCGCTCGGCACCGTAGTGCAAATACACCGACGTGTAGGACGGCTCTTGCCGCGAACGCAATTGCGAGTGGTTGCTCAGCCATGACTTCACAGCCTCCAGGTGCTTGCAGGTGTGCAGGCGCGATGTCTTGAAGTCGAGGCACGAGCAGTAGTTCCACTCGCTGTCGGCTCCGCGATACACCACCTTGTATTTGCGCCTTGTGGATGGGTTGGTCACCACAAACTCCCCCGGAGCCTCGGTCACATCCACGGCCTCGATGCCGAAATGCTCGTCAAGGGCCGCCTGTTGCCGCAGTTTCACCTGCCACTGCTGAACAGTCATACCCACAGGGCGGCACACATTCGATAGCTTGGCCTCGCCGGTGCGCTTGCTTGATTTGCGTTTCTGTTTCGTTTGTTTGCTCTTGGATGCTGTGTTCTTGATTGTTGCCATGCTACTTTCAATTTGACTGCAAAAATACTCAAAAAGCGTCATGTGGCCAAATTGGCCTGCCGTTTTTTCACTTATCTGAGATGCCAGGTCCAAATTGTTTCGTGTCGTGACTTCGTCGAAGTTACGCTGCGTCTCGGCCATGCAAAAGCAAAAAACTTCGTCTTTTGTTTTGCATTGCGCTCAACTTGCAGTATTGACTTCGTCGAAGTTACGCTGCGTCTCGGCCATGCAAAAGCAAAAAACTTCGTCTTTTGTTTTGCATTGCGCTCAACTTGCAGTAACTTTGCAAATCATTTGTAAACCCTGTAACCGAGAACAATATGAGACGCTACTTGATTAAATCACTCTTGGCCACCGCCATGTGTTTGGCGGGTGCGCTCGTGTGTGGTGCCGGCGTGCGCGGCGATGCCAATGCCAACGGCACGGTGGACATCGACGATGTGAACCTGATGGTTAACGCCATGCTGGGCTGTGCGGGCCAGGACATCGTGTCGCAGGCCGATGTGGACGGCAGCGGCCAGGTGGATATCGACGACCTGAACGTGGTCATCAACGTGGTTCTGGGCCTGGCTCCCTCGCAGGGCGTGGCCGAGGCCGTGGACCTGGGGCTACCCAGCGGCACGCGGTGGGCAAGCTGGAACCTGGGAGCCAGCGGAGAGCGCGACCTTGGCGACGGCTCGTCGTTTGGCGACCGCTACGCCTGGGGCGAGACAGCTCCCAAAGGCGATGACTTTTACTATTGGGAAGACGACTACACCGAGGAGAGCTACCTTTATGCCGGCAATCGTATCATGCTCACCGATATCTCTGGCACCGAGTATGATGCCGCATGCGCACAGTGGGGCGCTCCTTGGCGAATGCCCACCGTCGACGAGATGCAGGAGCTGTTCGACTTGTGCTCGTGGAAATACGTCACAGTGGAGGGCGAAGTGGATCACTGCCTGTGGACGGGCTACATCGTCACCGGTCCTAACGGACGTAGCATTCAGATTCCGATGTTCTATTGCTGGATTGAATATCCTTATGAGCCGTTTGTCGAAGGCAGCGACACGTGGCATGCCACCTACTGGACTTCGACGCATCGCTTCTACATCGGCAAGAAATATGACCGCGCAGCGGCTACAGCACTGATGTGGCAAGACGGTGAAATCCTGAACTGCCTGCTCGATGCCCACACGTTTATGGGCAAGTTTATCCGCCCCGTGTGCAGCGGCAAATAATCGTTAGCAACAGCAATCGGCAGTCCGCGATGTGCATGATGAAAACACTCATGATTTGGCTCGCCGCCGTCGTGCTGCTTGCGTCGGCGGCTCTGGCCGATGATGACATGCGATGGCTGGGCGGCGACATCTCGATGCTGCCCGCACTGCAGCAGCGCGGAGCGGTGTACCGCGACTCGGCCGGGCGCGTCGCCGACCCCTACGACCTCTTTCGCTGCCAAGGCTGGAACATGATGCGCGTGCGTCTGTTTGTGGACCCGCTGAACGCCAGTGCTACCCACCGCGACGAGGGCGTGTGCCAGGACTTGGCTTACGTAGCCAATCTGTGCCGCACCATCAAGCAGAAAGGATTTGAGGTGATGCTCGATTTCCACTACAGCGACACCTGGGCTGACCCGGGCAAGCAGTTCACACCGTTGCGTTGGCAGGGGCTGGATGCTATAGCCCTGGCCGATAGCATCTACCGCTACACGCGCCACTGCCTCGCCACTTTGTGCCAGGCCGGTGCCGAGCCGACCATGATTCAGGTGGGTAACGAAATCACCAACGGCCTGTGCTGGCCTGTGGGACGCATCGCCCCCTTGGGCAGCGACAACTGGGATGTGCTCACAAGGTTGCTCGCCGCCGGCTGCCGGGCTTGCCGCGAGCAGTGCCCTAACGCGCAAATCATCATCCATACCGAGAAGGCCGGCCACTGGCCCGCCACACGTTCCTATTACCGCCATCTGGCCGAAGCAGCACTCGACTACGACATCATAGGCTTGAGCTACTATCCCATGTGGCACGGCACCATTCCGAATCTGGGGGCCACCCTCGACAGCCTCGCCGTCGCCTTTCCCGACAAGCCCGTGATGATGGTGGAGGCGGCCTACTACTACCTGCACGACGGCGTGAATCGGGGCGAGGAGGATTTCTCGCAATGCCCGCCTGGAACCGTTGAAGGGCAACGGCAGTTCACGACCGACTTGGTGACCGAGTTGCTCCGCCACCCGAATGTCACCGGCCTGTTCTGGTGGTTCCCCGAGGAAAACGCGCATGGCATCGACCAGCACCGTGGAGGTGGGTTGAACCGGGGACTGTTCGACAGCCGCAGCGGCCGCGCACTGCCCGCACTCTACGAGCTCTCGCGTTTCCGCGCTGGCGATGGGAGCCATTGTCCCAAATGCCACAGCCGCCATGTGGCGCAGATAGTTTACGGACTGCCCACTTCCGAGAGGCAAAAGGCCGTTGATGCCGGGCTTATAGTGCCCGGTGGCTGCTCGATTGTCATCCCGTTGTCGAAACGCTACGCGTGCAACGACTGCCACCACCGTTGGGGGCAAATGTGGTAAGCCCAGTGATTAGCTAACAATCATTCCACAATCCGCAAGCCATTTCCGTCCATATCTACGATTTTTAGGCAGATTTGGGCGGAAATCCGCTGTGGCGGCATCATCGGCGTGTATCGAAGTGTTTCGGTTTTCGGACCGATAGAGGCCGAAACATGGTGTGTGAAGTGGGTATTTATGTGAAGTGGATTTGCGGCAGCCAGAGTTCATTCAGCCTAAAAAAAACTTCGCCCAAACCTTTCGTTTTCGGCAAAAAAGTAGTAACTTTGCCGTGCCATTGCAGCAACTGTTGTTGCAGCGTGCCGATTCAGCATTAATTCACCGCACCAAAAACTGATTGCCTATGTAGCATAAACCGTCAGAAGACACAAATACAGAATGGAGTTAACTTAGATTCTTGTTCTTGAAAATTGCTAATCTTTAAGAGCAACCAAGAGTAAAAGTTGATGCTCACGCTATAATGCGGGGGTTTACGCGTATAAGATTGCAAGGTGTTTGCTGATAACACAAAAGCGTAGACGAAGTTTCAGTATGCACGCTCTTTTGTTGTCTCAACCTCCGACGGATTGAAACCACACAATTTGTAGAACCAATATTTTTTTGTTTTATGAAGAAACATATCATTCACTTGATTGCTATCTTGTTGAGCCTACTCCCAGTTCAGTGGGCAATGGGTTTGGATAAGAGCAACGCTGTCATGCAGAATAAGCGTACGTTGAGCATGTTGGCAATTGGCAACTCCTATACGCTTGATGCTTTGGCTTATCTACCTGATGTTTTGGAGTCATGTTATCCTGATGTGTCGATTAAACTCGGTATTTGCACTGGTCCGAGCTATTCGTTATACACGCAAATGATGTTGCTTCAAGGCGGCAAGTCCATAACGAATTTTCATAAATACGAGGATGGGGAATGGGTAACTGAGAGTTATAAGCCTTATCCCGATATTTTGGATGAGCAATGGGATATCATTTCTTTGCAACAAGTCAGTGTTTACTGCTGCAATTTTAATACCATTGAGCCATATCTGGGACAGGTGGTTCAAACGCTTCGCACACAATACCACCAGTCTGGCAAAATTGCTTGGTTGCTGCCGCAAGGCTATTCCGATGGCACACCCTATACACCAACACTTGACCGATTAAAAGGGGATTCGCCTGACTACATGATTTACGACACAGAAGGAAATCGCATTACCACAAGCGATGATATGTGGACAGCCCAAAAAGATGTCGCAAAGATGACACAAAAGCTGTACTGGACTGATGGTGAGGGTGTCACAAGTCGTTGCATTGATTTCGTTCTTACGCCAGGAACAGCTTTGCAAGATTTGCGTCAAGCCACCTCGCTTGCCGAAGAAGGAGAAGGCAAGGGCTTGTTCTTCAGTGATTTGCATGTTCAACAAGGCGGCGGTGCGCTAGTGCAAGCATGGTACATGGCGATGGCTTTGTTCGGGGTTGTACAAGCACAAGTTATCGACACACCCAATTGGCCAACAGGCACAGGACGTGGAACGGTAATTGCTATGGATGATGTGAGCCAACAACTGGCCTACACGGCAGCTGTTCAGGCACTCGTAAATCCGTTCCTTCTTTGCACTACCGATACGGGAGGTGGAGATGGAAATGCTACGATTCGAGGTGATCTCAACGACGACGGCGTAGTGGATGTGCACGACGTGAACTCCATCATCAACATTCTGCTTGGAGAGGAGTGACGACGGATTGATTTTCGCTGAGGCACAAAAAACAATGGGTCAAGCACAAGCTGTTCAGTGTGTGCTTGACCCCTATTTTGTGCCTATGTGCAACAAGGTCTTCTTGTAAATGAAGATAATCTCCCAAAACATTAAAAATGCGCTGTGGTGAATAGTTACCACATACCAAACGCCATAGAGCCACTTTTTATCCAAAAAATTACGCTTGGAAGCGGCAGATTCAGTTTTTCTTCGTAAATTTGCGCAACCAAAGCAATCCAACATAAACGATGTGAGACAACCTTACTTGAAAACCGCTATGACTGCTGCCTTGAGTGTGGCCAGGGCGTTGACGGGCAATGCCGCTGTGCGCGGCGATGCCAATGCCAACGGTGCCTTGGACATCGACGATGTGAACCTGCTGGTTAACGCCATGTTGTGCCGCGCTAGTCGGGACTTTTGGTAGCAGGCCAATCACGCTGTCGCCCTCGCCGATAGGCTTTTGCAAATCATTTCGGGGACGGTGCTATTCCCCGTTGAGCTTCGCTAATTTTAATAACCAGGTTCGAACCCGTTTGTGGGCACCAACCGCAACATTATT
Organism: Muribaculaceae bacterium; assembly: GCA_017545095.1. The sequence goes on from JAFYCU010000277.1 coordinate 8,211, forward strand.
ATCATATGAAACACAAAATTCTAACACTCATTGTCATGTTGCTGGCCACGCTGGCTGCACAGGCTGGTGTCGTTATCAATGAAGTGAATTTTCCAGATGCCAACTTCCGCAACTACCTCAAAAGGGTTTTTGGTGGTGATGTGATTACGGACAGTCAAATTGCCAATCTGAAGACCTTGAATGTGAGCAACATGGACATTCGCAGCCTTCAAGGTATCCAAAAATTCACCGCACTCGAGTCACTCGATTGCAGCCATAACAAATTGCAGTATCTAGACGGCTTCAGCAATGCCTACTTCAAGAATTTGGTCACATTGCGATGCAACGATAATCTGCTGACCGAACTTGATGTCTCGTATAACAAAAAGTTGAAGGTGCTTGACTGCAGCCGGAACCTGTTGACCTTTTTCTATCTGCACATGTCACTCACCGATTTGGAATCAGTAAATGTCAGTAACAATCGATTGACATCGTTTAGCCTTAGGGAACGGGCGCATTTGGTCAGTGTCGATATCTCTTATAATCAAGGTATAGAGCATGTCGATTTTTCAAGCAATCCAGTCCTGAAGCAATTGTCGGCTGATCAGTGCACTGGGATAAGGACTTTTGTCTGCCGAAACTGTAGTCTGACCTCGTTGTCATTAAATGGTTGCACATCGATTTTCACGCTCGACTGTTCCGAGAACAATTTGACATCATTATCTATCTTGGCCTGCAAGGCACTACAAGAGCTTGACTGCCACTACAACAACTTAACCAGCCTCAATCTTAATGGCTTAAATAATTTGTCAAAAGTGGATTGTTCTTCCAACAAGTTGACCTATATCAGCATGACTGATTGTCCCTTGGTGTATTACTACTGCCATAACAATCAACTGACCGCACTGGGCACAGACTGTTTTAGCAAAGGACAGATGAAGTACGTTGATTGTTATGGCAACAAATTCACATCAATCACGCAAGATAATTCTGATGGAACACTGAATAATCTTGAATACATTGATGCCGGGTTCAACCAGGCAATGACTTCTTTCACTTTTAAAAATTGTCCCAAACTTGACATTATCAGACTTCATTCTTGTGCTAATCTGCAAACGCTCGATTGTTCTGCAAATGCTCTAACCACCCTTGAGACTGAAAGCTGTACGGCATTGAAAACAATCAACTGCAGCAGCAACCAGATGACGTATGTCAAACTGGTTGGATGCCCAGAGGTGAATACCCTCAATGCGTCAAACAACAATTTTACTCAACTAGATATCACCAACCGAACAGCACTCCAGTCACTCGATTTGTCGAAATGCGCAAAGCTCAAGTTCCTGCACTGCGAGAATAACTCGCTCACTTCGCTCAATGTTGCTTCCTGTCCGCTACTGCAGTCAGTCATTTGCAGCGACAACAACTTAACTTCGCTGACAATCAACAACCTGAGCAACCTTATCACTCTGGATGTGAGCGGAAACAGCAATCTCAAGACGCTGGATTGCAGCAATAACGCCATTACCAGTTTTTATTACAGCGGTTGCAAAGCGCTGGAGACACTCAACTGCTCGAACAACCCCTGGCATGGCGACGGAGACTTGAACTTCCAGGGTTATGACAATCTGAAGACACTGAACCTAAGCAATTTGGAGAATTTGGATTATCTGAAATGCTATGAGAATCGTCTGTTGTCATCATTGAATATATCGGGATGCAACAATTTGGCACAACTAATGGTTGATTATACAGCGTTGCCACAGCTCAATGTCAGCAATTTGAACAAATTGACCACTTTCTCATGCTCGAACAATAGTGCAATGACAAAATTGGACTGCAACAACAATCCCAAATTAAACACATTGACAGTGATGGGTAATCCTGCTTTGGCTACGCTCAATTGCAGCAACAACAGCGAATTGCAAACGTTCAACTGCTCCTACAATGGTCTTAAAACGCTCAATTGCCCAGCGAATCCTATGCTGGCCACCATCTTCCTGCACGACTGCCCCACATTGGAGAATGTCTACTTCAACAATTGCGCATTAACAGAGTTGGACTTGAGCAACTACCCCGCACTGAAAACAATTCAGGCCAACGACAACCAGTTGACCAAACTGAAGGCCCAAGGATGCACGGCTTTGCAACACCTGTTGCTGCAGAACAATCCTGCATTGAGCCGAGCAAACACAACCTTTGAGACTGGTGAGTTGCTCGAACTCAACATCAGCAAGACGCAAGGGGTTGCTTACGATTTTATAAACAATATGCCTAAACTGCAATCGCTGTTCATGGACGAGCTGTCCAACATCGTGAATATGGATATCCACAACAATCCCAATCTGAACACGCTCAGCATGAAGAACTGTCCCACATTGCAGAATCTGTATTGCGATATCAATGCACTCAACACAATCGATGTGGAGGGAAACACGGCTCTGCAGAATTTCAGTTGCAGCAACAACAACTTAACCACGCTTGATTTGTCGGGACTTATCGGCTTAAAGAGTCTTGGTATCTACAACAATCAGATTAAGGAGGCTGGCATGCAAGAGTTGGTGGGCAGTCTGCCCTCACTGGCTGAGCCGGGTACAAATAATTTCTATGTCATGTATGATGCCTCCGTTTTCACCAGCGAGGGCAACGAGATGACTATCCCTCAGGCACAAGCGGCCAACGAAAAAGGATGGGAAGCAATGATGTATGGTTACCCTCCGGGACAAGGCGTTGCTAAATGGTATCCCATCATGCAGAATCTCTTGGTGGGCGATGTCAACAGTGATGGAGTGGTGGATGTGGATGACCTGAACATTGTCATCAACATTATAGTGCGCAAGGCCAGCAACGAGGACTGGCCCGCCGCCGATGTGAACGGCGACGGCACAGTGGACGTGGACGATATGAACCGCATCATCAACATCATGGTGCATAAGGAGTGATGACTGATTGACTTCACTGAGAAACAATAGTCATGGGTCAGGCACAGGCTGTTCAGTGTTGTGCTTGACCCAAATTTTGTGCATAGGTGAGTTATCAAAGGCAAGTCCCCCTTGGCATTTGGGACAATGGCTCCCACAGCCGCCATGTGGTGCGCATTGTTTACGGACAGCAACCCACTTCTGAGATGCAAAAGGCCATTGACGTCGGGTTTATAGTGGCCGGTGGCAGCTCAATCGTCACCAGCCTGCTCGTGTTCCACACTTTTGATACACCCTCCAACAAGGCCAGCGACATTGAAGTGACATAAACCCCACGGCGCACACATCGAAGATGTGTCATAGACTCAAGGCGATGAGTTCGCGGCCTATTTTGTGCAGCCCCTCAACGATGCGTTGGCGCTGCTTGGGGCGCGGCTTCTTCAGGCCGGTGGCATAATGGCTGAGCTGTCGCTGATTGATGCCTGTTGCGCGGCTTATGGCCGCCATGGTGGCGAACCGTTCGCTACTGCGCAGCAGGGCGGCAGTGTCGGCATAGTTATACACAAACTCATAGTCGCCATCGGCCAGCCACTGTGGCACCTCGTCGCCATCGGCGAGCATCCCTTGCACGTGGAACTCCAGCGAGGCCCGAGCCTCACGTTGCAGGTCATCGAAGTTGTCGGCAGTGAACACCACGGCACCTGGCACATTGTCGCCAAGTCGGGCGGCAAAGTTCTTGTTGCACCACGACACGTTGACTATAACTTTTTCCATATTTGTTCGGTTTTGAATAGGTTGTGTTTTCGTTGCTGCCCAGTGTGTTGGTTCATTTCCAGCCCGCCTGCTTCCATATGCTATTTAGCGTGAACTAATCCAGTTCTTGGCTCTCCTTTCCATTGACGGTGACCTTGCCGGGCTTGTCGGGGTGCTTGAACTGACGGTGACTGCCGCGTGTGGCCACCTTCACCCATCCATCGCGTTCCAACATTCTTATCACTTGTATAACCTTGTAGGTTTTCATCTGCGTTATTTTGATGGCGCAAAGGTAGTAATTATTCTACCAACATCCAAATTTTCAGGCATTTTTTTTTCGTTTTCGCCGAAAAAGCCAACGCGTTCTACAATTGCAGCAGTCTGGTGAATGTGACTATCCCAGCCTCCGTGTGCATCGGTGAATCATTGTCCTCTCGCAAATGGGAAAATCCCCCAAAATATCAAAAAAATGCAATTATGGGAATTTGAGAATCTATAATTCCCCAAAATCGCGATAAAAAACGAGTTTTGGGGAATTAAAACGCAGCTATCTGCCGTTCATCGGGAGAATGTCGGGCTTGGGGCGTTACCGGGCTATCTCGCGGGTTAGCCAGAGCTGGAAGATGGGGTCGACAAACGTGAAATGGTCGCCTTCCAGCTCAATGATGTCTTTGTCTTGCAGAATGCGCTTGTTGCGGGCGATGGTGTTGGGATTGCCTAAGCGATAAATCTGGTTGTCGTTAGCCGATGACAAGTGCTTCACACCGTCGTTCACCGCACGCAGCATCGACTTCTGGCTGGCGGTGAGCAGTTCCATGTCGTTTTGGAACATGGGGGAATTGGTGTCGATGAGGCGTTGCAGTGCTGAGTCAAGAATCTGCTCGGTTGCTTCGGTTTCGGTCGCGTTCCAAACAAAGAAGCAAAACTGCTGCACATACCAGGAGTGGCACCGCGCCACTTGGCAGATGCGCTCGGCCAGCTTGGGCGAGATGTGTTTGCCGGTTTTGGTGAACGACTCAACAATAAACCTCACCCAATGCTCCTGGGCAATCTTTTGCAGCCAAATCACTTGGCCGAAACGATAGAATGGCTTGGCCGAGTCGCTGAATATGTCGGTCATCATGTGGCGCTTGCCGCCGTAGAAACAATAAGACACATGGTGTTGCTGCTGCCACACCGATCGCATCTTGCCTTCCATGTCGTCATACTGCGGGATGCGGGCGAGTTGCTGAAACTCATCAATGCACACAATGATGCGCAGTCCTTTTGCCTGCGCAATCTTTTCGGGCAGGGCCAAAATCTCCAGTTTGTCGCGCTCTTGCGGCTGGAATCGCAGGTCAAACGTCAGGAAGTCGGTCACATCGTCCTTGATAACCAACTGGGGTATCACTCCAGTCAGGAACTTTTTCATCTCTTCGAGTCCTTTCTCAAACCGGGAGGCCGCACACGACATCACGCGGCTTGCGAAGGTGCGGTAGAACTCTACCTCGTCGCTGATGGCAAAGGCATCGATGTGGCACACTCTCACGTGGCTGTGCTCGGCCAGCAGTTCTTCGGTTGAGGCCTTGACCAGCGAACTCTTGCCCCAGCGTCGGGGCGAGATGAGCATCACATGTATGCCCGACATCAGCAGCTGCTTGAGCAATGCACGGTCCTCAACACGGTCGATAAAGTTCTCTTTTTCGGCCAACGAGCCATATTGAAAAGGTGAAGAAATCATATCGCACTTTTTGTTTCACGCTGCAAAGTTACAAAAAGTTACACAAATGTAACTTACATCCATGTAACTTTTTTAAACATCTATATGCTGAACGGGCTATCGTGCGTTGGTGTCATTCACTTTGGCAAATATACCTTTGGCGACCTGGCAAAACGAAATCTGCACACTTCGCAGCCAAAAAGTCGGATTTTTTCCCACCTTTGCCGCGAAGTGTGCAGATTTCATTTTTCAGTTATCTTTTATCTGTTTTTAGTAAACGAGTAAACAAGTAAACAAGCGTTTAGCTACGAGCTACAAGTGACGCAATGCGGCATAACGTGCGTAAGCCATCTTGATTCTTGGTTCTTCTGCAAGTCACTCCTTGACGATGATGAGTGCGCTCTGCGCTGGCACGGTGACGGCGGGGCCGGTGACGGTGGCCAGACCCTGCTCGTCGATGGCCAAGCGGCGGCACACCACTTTCCACTCGCCGTCGGGCACGGTGATGGTGCGTGGCTCGCGATTGGCGTTCAGCGCCACCACGATGTCGTCCCAGCGGTCACCGCCGGCGTGGTTCTTCAGCCTGTAGGCCACCAGACAGTCGCCGCCGGGCAAGAACTCCAGGTGGCGGCGCACCAGGTCGGCATCGCCCATGTGGAATGCTGGGTGGTGCTTGCGCAGCGCTATCAGGCGGCTGTAGTATTCCATCACCTGCGGGTAACGCTCCAGATTGTTCCAGTCCAGGTGGTTGATGCTGTCGGGGCTGTTGTAGCTGTTGTGCACGCCGAGTTTGGTGCGGAGCATCTCCTCGCCACTGAGCATGAAGGGCACGCCCTGCGAGGTCATCACGGCGGTCTGCGCCAGCAGGTCGAGGCGAATTACCTCGTCGGGGGTGATGCCGGGGATGCTTGCGCGCAGGCGGTCGACGAGGCACATGTCGTCGTGGCAGCTCACGTAGCTGATGAACTGCGTGGGCTGCGTGGCCCAGAAGTGCTGGCTGTAGTTCACCTTGGTGATATCGACCTGCGGATGCCGCACACCGCCGGCAATGCCAAACTTGATGCTCTCCTCGTTGCCCGACACGCACCCCAGGAAGGCCGCCTTGTCGTCGCCGTCCCACGGGCCGCGCAGACCGTCACGAATCTCGTCGCTGAACGCCGCGATGCCGGGC
>JAFYCU010000278.1 GCA_017545095.1 Muribaculaceae bacterium
CGATTTACATGGTTGGTGGCTCACTTTTTTATTTAGAAAAATCTCATTATACAAATAAACCATGTCGTCGTTTTCTTCCATACTAATCCTTATCGTTATAGCATTGTTTGCTATCGGCTTTATTTGGCTTGCATTCAACAGGGCCAAAATCAAAGGCAAAATGGGAGAATTTGAGGTGTCGGCAATTCTTGCAACACTCTCGGGCAACGATTACATTGTCATCAATAATATCACTTTGCCTTCTAAATTCGGCACCACGCAAATTGACCACATTGTGGTGTCGATTTATGGAATTTTTGTCATAGAGACAAAGAACTACACCGGCCTGATATATGGCGGCGAGAATGCTGAAACATGGACGAAGAACATGTGGGGCAACAAGTATGAATTTCGCAACCCGCTCAAACAGAACTACGGCCATGTAAAGACACTGCAGCAACTCCTGAATCTGCCCATGGGCAGATTTATTCCTATCGTGGTTTTCAGCAATAACGCCGACATTTCAGTGCAGACAGACAAAACAGTCATCACTCTTTTTCATCTGCGAGGTGCTATCACAAGGCACAATACTGTTATGTTCACACATGAGCAGGTGCAAGAGTTTTGCAATAAGATTAGGCAAGCAGCCATTGAGGAAAAAAGAACAAACAGAAAGCACGTTGAGAATGTCCGTAGCAACGTTTACAACAAGCAACATGCCATCAATCAAGGCATCTGCCCACGGTGTGGAGGCCGACTTGTCTTGCGTCATGGTCGCTATGGCTCATTCTATGGATGCAGCAACTATCCAAGCTGCAGGTTCACGCTGAAACGATAAAAAAAACACACTTTTTTGAAAAAAGTTTTTGTTGTGCAGATAGAGCGCACAGTTAGTATTTTTCTTTGCGATTGAAATTGCCGAAGAAGTGAGTCTTGATGAATGTTTTCAAGCCATTTTTTGCTCTCAAACGCCCTGAAAATGCGGCTTTCGGCGATTTTTCGTGCAAGTTATTCACAATTTCGAGATAACCACATCTTATATAAAATATAATTTAGTAACTTTGTGGGTTGTTACAATAAGATTTATCAATCTTATTGTGCCTGCGAAATAAGTAGCAAGAACAATATGCCGATAAATAAGAACGCAAATATTCGTTATCGCACGCTCGATGCGTGTTTCCGCAACACCCATCGCCGCTTCTATATCGACGACCTCATCAGTGCGTGCGAGCAAGCCCTTGTTGACTACAACATCAATGGCGGGGTGAGTCGCAGGCAGATTTTCGACGACATCAAATTCATGGAGGACAGCTACGGCATCGAGCTGGAGAAGCACCGCGACGGCAAGCGGGTTTATTACCGCTATACCGACCCGAGCTTCAGCATCAACCAGCAGCCGTTGAGCCAGGCCGAGGCGCAGCAGCTGCAGCAAGTCATCATTATGCTGACCCGCTTCCGCGGCTTGTCGCAGTATGAGTGGATTGAGGAAGTCATTACCAACCTCGAATGCCGCTTCAACCTCGACGGCAAGAGTGCCGGTGTGGTGTGCTTCGAGCAGAACCCCTTGCTCAAAGGGCTGGAATACCTGGGGCAGATTATCGATGCCATCACCGCCCACAAGGTGCTCAAAATCAGCTACCACACTTATAAGAACGGTGGTCGTGACATGGAGTTTATCGTCCATCCTTATTACCTGAAGCAGTACAACAACCGCTGGTTCGCCTTCGGGCGCAACGATGCCACCGGCGAGATTACCAACCTCGCCCTCGACCGCATCGTGCGCCTTGAGCCGATGCCCGGTGTGGAATACTACATCAACACCGAGATAGACTTCGACCACCACTTCGATGATGTGGTGGGCGTCACCGTTCATCGGCACAAGTCGGCGCAGACCATCACCCTGCGGGCGACGCCCTCGCGCTATCCCTACTTGGAGAGCAAGCCGCTGCACCCATCGCAAAAGGTGGTTGACCGCAAGCAGTGCATCCTCTCTATCGAGGTGCGCCCCAACCTGGAGCTGGAGCAGCAAATCCTCTCGTTCGGCCCCGACCTCGAAGTCCTCGCCCCCGAAGACTTCCGCGCCCAGGTAGCCGAGAAAGTAAAACAAATGTGCGAATTATATAAACCCGTGCAGAACGGCTGCACAACAAGCGGCTGATTGTGCCGCACCCGAATGATATAAATGGCGAAAAAGAAACCGCTGGACATACCGGTTGATATACGTGAGAATTGGTTGAACGACAACTACCACGAGAGTTTCGTGCAACTGCTCCGCGACCACACCACCCAAGAGAACATCTTTTGGGCCACCGACTCCTACGCCGAGCGTGGAGCCGGTTATGGCTTTTCCGACCCCATCACCATTGAGGCAGTCACCGGCGACAATGGCGAAATTGTGCGCCCTCGCGCCCGCAAGTCGCTCGAAGAACAGACGCGGCGCGTCAAGGACAAGGCCGAGGTGTTCACCCCTTCGTGGGTGTGCAACGCACAGAACAACCTCGTCGATGAGGCCTGGTTCGGTCGCCCCGATGTGTTCAACTGCCCCGACCCCGACAATCCCCATGAGTGGATTGACACCGAGGGCGACATCGTGTTCCCCGACACCGAGGGCAAGACGTGGAAAGATTACGTCGCCGCACGCCGTATTGAAATCACCTGCGGCGAAGCTCCGTATCTCGTGAGCCGCTACGACACCGTGAGCGGTGAACCCATCCGCAACCTGCGCCACCGCATCGGCTTGCTCGACCGCAAGCTCATTGTCGTGGGGCAGAACACCACCACCTCTGCCGAGTGGCTGCTGTGGGCAAAGATTGCCCTGCGTGCCACCTACGGCTTCGAGTGGCAAGGCGACAACCTGCTCCTCGCTCGTGAGGCGTTGTTTGTCACCTTTATGGAGTTTTACTTCGACAAGTTCGACACGCTGCTCGGCGAGGGCGAAATGAAAGGCGCGGCCTATATCATTTCGTGGAACTTGTGGCAGATGGACGGCTTGAAATACGGCTTGCCGGGCTACGACCCGACCGAAAAGACCGATGCCGAAATCAAGAAAATCAAGGCCGAGCAGTCGGCAAGTCTGTTCCCCGACGAAGATGTCCTCGAAGCCCTGAAGCCCGAGAACATCAAGCCCCGTGAGCGGCTGTGCCGCATCAAGGACTTTATCGGCAAGATTGACCTGCATCGTGACAATCTGACCAACCAAAGCTTCAAGGACAAAGGAACACGTCAGCAGAAATTCCTCGACGTGATCAACGAGAATAAAAGTAAAAAGGTAAACAAATAATAAACGGAAGTATGGAAACATATCAAACGTTTGGACAATATCAAGGCAAACCCAAGAGCGACAGCTTGTTTGGCGACGAGACCGTTGAAGCCATCGAGTTTCGACCCGAGCAGGTTGAGGCCATCACTAAAGCGTTGAGGCAGTTCTGCACCAGCACAGGCCGAAGTGAAGACCGCACCTACACTCCGCTCGACAAGTTCCGCCAGTTCTTGTGGAACGCCAAGATGCGCTTCGGCAAGACACTGTGCGCCCTTGAACTGGCACGGCGCATGGGCGTGAAGCGCACGCTCATCGTCACCCACCGCCCCGTGGTGGATAAGGGCTGGCACGAAGATTTCCATAAAATCTTCGATGGTACCGACTACCGCTATGCCACCCGTACCGATGACGAGTCGAGCGGCGACTTCTACAGCCTCAATCGCCGTGTGACCGACGGCAAATGCCGCCTTGTGTTCTTCGTGTCGATGCAGTACCTGCGCCGTTCAACCCTGGTTGGTGGCGACAACGACGAACAGTTGAAGCAGGACATCCTCAAAACCGACTGGGATTTGGTTGTGGTGGATGAGGCACACGAGGGAACGCGCACCGCGCTTGGCAAGAGAGTGATTGACCAATGGCTCACCAAAGAGCGCACCAAGTTGCTCCACCTCTCGGGCACGCCGTTCAACCTCTACGAGGACTTTGAGGACAGCGAAATCTACACTTGGGACTACACCAAGGAACAGCGAGCCAAGCGCGAGTGGGACAAGAAGCACCCGGGCGAGCCCAATCCCTACGCCGAACTGCCGCGCATGAACATCTACACCTACGACCTGGGCAAGCTCGTCAGCGGCTACGTCGAGGAGGGGCAGACGTTCAAGTTCAGTGAGTTCTTCCGCGTGTGGACGGGAAACAAGAAAGCCGACCTTGCCGACCTGCCATCGCCCGACCATGTGGGGCGCTTTGTGCATGAGGATGACGTGCTCGCATTCCTCGACCTGCTCTGCACCAAAGACGACGAGAACAACTATCCATACTCTACCGAAGCCTTCCGCCAGAGCTTCCGTCACACCCTGTGGGTGGTGCCGGGCGTGAAAGAGGCCAAGGCCATGAAAGCGTTGCTCGAAAAGCACCGCATTTTCAAGCGTTTCACCATCAAGAATGTGGCTGGTGACGGTGATGACGACGAGACACGCTCCAACGCCCTCGACGCGGTGCTCAGTGCCATCGGCGACCGCCCCGAAGCCACCAGCACCATCACCATCTCCTGCGGTCGCCTGACTACCGGCGTGACCGTGAAGCCGTGGACTGCCGTCTTCTACATGAAAGGCAGCGACACCACTTCGGCGGCCACCTATATGCAGACCATCTTCCGTGTGCAGTCGCCCTATATCAACAGCGAGGGCAAGATGAAGACCGAGTGCTACGTCTTCGACTTCGCGCCCGAGCGCACTCTCAATGCCATCGCCGAGACCGCCAAATTCGCCTCGCTCACCCAAAAGGAGAAGCGCAGTGCCACCACCACCGACAGGCAGCAGGACATCCTCAACATGGACGAGTTCCTGCAATATTGCAACGTCATCTCGCTGAAAGGTGGCAAAATGGTGGATTACGATGCAGAAGAACTGTTCGGTCGCTTGCAGCAGGTCTATGTTGACCGCGTGGTGCGCAACGGCTTCAACGACACCAGCCTCTACGATGTGGACGCATTGCTCGACATCGCCGGCGACGAGTTGAAAGAGCTGAATGAGCTGGGAGCTGAGATTGCCAAGACTACCAACATGGAAAAGCCCAAAAAGGCTTCGGCCCTGGATATTGACAACCTCACCCCTGAGCAACGCAAGAAATTGGAAGAAAAGCGTGCCGAAATCCGCCAGAAGATGCGTGAGGCTCGCAAGAAAGGCAAGGAAGCTGAAGCAGAACTTACGTCCGAGGAACGTGCCGAGCTGGAGCGTGAGCGTGCCGAGAAGAAGAAAAAGCGCGACGAGCGCGACAAGCGCATCACCATCTTGCGCGGCATCTCGCTGCGCATACCGCTGCTCATCTACGGTGCCAAGCTCGACGACGAGGACACTGGCATCACCATCGACAACTTCACATCGCTGGTCGATCCCGCCTCATGGGAAGAGTTCATGCCCCGTGGCGTGACCAAGCAAAAGTTCAACCAGTTCAAGAAGTGCTATAACCCTGCGGTGTTCACCGCTGCCGGCAAGCGCATCCGTGCCCTTGCTCGCGAGGCCGACTCGATGCACATTGATGACCGCATCAAGCGCATCGCTTGGATTTTCAGCACCTTCCACAATCCCGACAAGGAGACGGTGCTCACCCCGTGGCGCGTGGTGAATATGCACATAAGCGACACATTGGGCGGCTACTGCTTCTTCAACGAGAAGTTCGACGGCGACAACCAGCGAGCCGTGCTCGACGAGGACGGCAATGTGGTCGAGTTTATCGACACCACCGAGCCTCGCTTTGTGAATCACGGCGACGTAACCGAGGGCGTATTCCACAAGATTGCCGAGGGCGACGGCATCGCCTCGCGTGTGCTGGAGATTAACTCCAAGACCGGGCTTTACCCGCTCTATGTCACCTACACGATGTATCGCCGTCTGTTGAAGTATTACGACGAAGTGGGCTTGCTCGACAACCCCATCGACAATCTCTCGGTCGGCGAGGAGCAAGCCGCTTGGGACGATGTGGTGGGCAAGAACATCTATGTGATTTGCAACACCCCGATGGCGGCGAGCATTACACGTCGCACCCTCATGGGCTTCCGCGAGCCTGACAAAAAACTAAATATTAAAGCAGATAAACTAATAGAACGTGCCAAAACAGACCAAGATGGTTTGATTAAATCTATCAAATCAAAAGGCTATTGGGATGGCACAACAAGTAAAGCTATGATTGAATTTGATGCAATTGTTGGAAATCCTCCATATCAGATTATGGATGGTGGCGGCAAGGGAAGTAGCTCTATAAGCATTTTCGATAGATTTGTAAATGTTTCAAAATCAATTTCACCTGAATTTGTATCATTAATTATTCCATCTAGATGGTTTTCAGGAGGAAAAGGTTTAGATGATTTTCGTTCATCGATGCTGAAAGACGTTCATATAAGCAAGATTAAAGATTTCTTCGATGCTACATATTGTTTCCCATCAGCTGACATTTCAGGGGGAGTTTGCTATTTTTTATGGGACAAAGAATATTCTGGAGATTGTACAGTTGAAACTGTTCTTCAATCCAAAAACATTTCAATGAAACGCCCTCTGTTAGAGGATGGTTCCGATTCGTTTATACGTTTTAATCAGTCGGTTAGCATAATTCGAAAAGTCCGTGCATTCAACGAAGAAATCATGGAGAATTATGTCAGTGCTAGAAAGCCTTTTGGAGATATTATTCCCCATAAAACAAAACAAACTGGGGACTTAAGTGTCTATGCCTACCCAGATAATGGATTTATTTCTAAAGACAATGTTTCTAGCAACAAAAGTTGGATAGATAAATACAAAGTATTTATAACTAAAGCTTATGGTGAAAGAGGGGACTTCCCATATTTCATTATTGGCAAACCATTTTTAGGAATGCCCAATGAAATTTGTACCGAGACATACTTGGTCGCTTATGTTTCTGATGACAGAGAATTTTGTGAGAATATTATTTCGTATATGAGGACAAAGTTCTTCAGATTCCTGGTTTTGCAGAAGAAAAATACTCAAAATGCGCCAAGAAACGTTTATTCATTTGTGCCGATGCAGAACTTCTCTGAGTCTTGGAGTGATGAAAAGCTCTACAAAAAATATGGCTTGACAAATGAAGAAATCGGTTTTATTGAATCTTTGATTAAGCCAATGGAGTTGACATTGTTTGATGGATATGAATAGCATTGATGATTATATTACTTTGAAACGCCAAAGCCCCCATTTGTTTATTTTGGGGGCTGGTGCAACGATGGCTGCTATACCCTGTGGAGACAAGTTTGGGCGGAAAAGTTCAGCAATGAATAATTTCCTTTCAAACATTGGCAAGCAGTACCTACTTGATGATATTGAATTGGAAACTACATCTACAAACATTGAGGAGATATACTCTGAACTTCACAGAAAATCAGATGACCCAAGATATAAGGAAGTTGCAGATACAATTGAAGATGAAATCTACGATTATTTCAGTCAAATGCAATTACCTGATGAGCCGACGATGTACGATTACTTAATCATTTCGTTGCGCCACAAAGATTGCATAGCTTCATTTAATTGGGACCCGCTTCTTATACAAGCATATAACCGTGTAAATAAAATAACACGCGATTTGCCTCAAATGGTTTTCTTACATGGTAATGTTGCAGCTGCCATCTGCACAAAGTGCAATAAATACCAACCTCGGCGCAATGTCCTTTGCTACGATTGCAAAAGCATTCTCCAACCGTCTAAATTGCTATATCCAGTTGAGCATAAAGATTATCACACTGATGTTTTTATTGCAGGCCAATGGGCAATTTTTAATGATTTTATAAATCGTGCAGCTCTAATTTCAATATGGGGCTATAGTGCTCCATCATCTGATATTGAGGCGAAAAACGCTATGCTTGATGCTTATTCATCGCAATTTAGAAAATTAGATGACTTTGAAGTAATAGATGTCAAGTCATACGACGATATTTACACGACGTGGAACGATTTTTTAAAAGAAAATAACGGCCACTTGAAATACATGAGCAGTCTTTCTGAATCATTGGTCGCAAAATACCCTCGAAGAAGTACAGAGGGATACTGCCATCAATATTTGAAAGGCAACTGGAACGGTTCTGCTATTACACTCGATTGTGACGAAACATTCGATGAATTGCAAGAAAAACTCACTCCTCTATTAGAGAACGAGGATAACAAAGACTATAGTGTAATCGTAGAAAATTATAAAAGTTAATCTATGGCAACGAAACTGAATTTATCAAATATAGAGATTGTTCCTTTGCGAGACTGCTGGGACAATGAGGCGAGCGACTTCACTCCGTGGCTTGCCGAGGAAAAGAATATCGCTCAACTTGCCGAGTCAATCGGTCTGTCGGAACTTGTGGTCGAATCGCAAGAGAAACCCGTCGGGCCTTTCCGTGCCGACATTTTATGCAAAGACTCAAGCAACGACCATTATGTGCTCATTGAGAATCAACTTGAAAAAACCGACCACAACCACCTCGGACAAATCCTCACCTATGCTGCCGGTCTTGATGCTGTGACCATCATCTGGATTGCCGAGCGATTCACCGAGGAACACCGTGCCGCCATCGACTGGCTCAACCGCATCACCGATAGTGACTTCAATTTCTTCGGCATTGAAATCCAACTATTGAAGATTGGTACAAGTGGCGATGTGGCACCGAGATTTAATGTCATCGCCAAGCCCAACGACTGGTCAAGGGATGTGCGTAATTCCACCAAAAACGCATCAGACAACTATACTGATGGGCAAAATGCAAAATTGAGCTTTTGGACTGCTTTCAGGGAATTTATGGACAACAATCCATCAAGTCATTTCCGCCCACACCGTCCGTCACGCGACCATTGGATGAGCATAGCCATAGGCCGTGCCAATTTCCAAATCAATCTCACCGTAAATTCAAGGGAGAATAAAGTTGCCATTCAACTGTGGATTTCTGATGACCCGGACAAGAAATTTTTTGATGCCCTGCTAACGCATAAGGATAATGCTGAAGCATCAATAGGAGCTACCCTTGATTGGCGGCGACTTGATGGCAAAAAGACATCAAGCATTGACCTCTATCGCTTGAATAGCGACTTCACCGACCCTGCACAATATCAAGAAATATTCGCTTGGTACAAGGATTATACTGAACGTTTTATTAAGTTCTTTAAGCCTATTATCAAGAAACTATAAAAAGACGATGACAGAACAAATCGAGATAAGAGGTATTTGGTGGCTTCCCGACAACGAAGATAAAAAAATTGCGGGAATAGTGAATTATATACCAACTGAATCTATTAAGCTTGAACTCATCGGCAGTTTTTATGACGATGACTTAGCAATGTTTAATTCTGATAGACGGCAACCAATAATCTGGGGAGAGTCTTCAGATGGTAAAGACATCACTTTAATAGATTGCTTTTCTTCATTATCATGGCATTCGAATTGCTCTTTCTCACTATTAAAATTTAGTGTTTGTTATGTAATTATAGGCAAGCATATTAGCTCTTTTGAAGAAGCATTTATTTCCCAAGCTACTATTCAGTATGATGAATTAACTCTATGGTATTGCCCTGATATAATTAAATATAGCTTAAAAAAGAGCCAAAATGACAATTTGGTTTGGGATAAAATCACAAATGCAAACAATGATAAATTCATTGTTAATGCCCATATCAACGATGTTAAGCTAGCGCTTGTCCCTAAACCATTGTTCGAGACAAAGCTACGTCAGCCACGCATGATTGTTGAACAAAGAACAGATCTGGTGATACAAGCTGATGGCAAGATTAGTTTGCAGAATATTTTAAACATAAATAGTCAGTTTGAGCAGTTCCTTTCAATAGCCACTTTATCGCAAGTCCAATGCAAAAAGATTAGTCTAAATGATGACAATTCTAAATCCTCAATCGAATTACTTCATAATTTCTTTAGGAGAAAATATTCACCAAAATTAAAAAGTGAATACTATCTTTTTGGATTTAACGAAATAGGATGCCGTTTTAATGATGTCATAAAAGAATGGTTTGACAAGTCGGACAAAATTTACCCTATTATAAGTCATTTTATAACAAGTATTAGTCAGACAAAAACTTTCAGTAGTGCGGACTTTCTTACCGTTGTTCAAGCATTAGAGGGCTACTATTTTCGCTTTGAAAAAAGCAACGACGATTTCAGTAACGTTCTTAGATATTATAGTGATGAGTTTAAGTTTATTTCAAACATTAATTTTGATGAATCCGAAATCGCTAAAATTAAAGATTCAAGGCATTTTTATACGCATCTTTTACCTGATGGGAAGAAACAGAATGTCATCGTAGATGGAATTGAATTGTTGAAATATTTCAAAAAACTGCGCATTCATTTGCTTTGTATTGTCCTTAGATTAATTGGATTTGATGATAATAAGATAAAAACAATCATTGAGAATTGCCGAAACGCAATTCTTAGGCAAGCATGAATATGGCGGGCGAGGAGAAGAAATATACGGCGGAGAACTTGCGGCCGAGGTTCCGTGAGTTTTTGGAGGCGACCCACACGGGCGATGTGGACGGCCTGATGGAGTATGCCGAACAAGAGTTGCCGCAGGTGCTGCGCATCTACTTCGGCGTGCAGTGCGCCGAGGTGTACTCGCTCCGCGACCGCCGTGCGCTTGAGGACGCTCGCTCGCGTGTGCAGACCGACCCCGCCCTGCGTGAGGCGAACATCGCCAGCGGCAGCCGCCTCTCGCAAGCGTTGAAGATGTACGCCGCTTTCTTGCAGACGAAATACTTCCAAGAGAAGTTTCCCGCCAAGAAAAAGGCGAAGCCCACACCGCGCCCGGCACAGCCCGAGCCACAGCCCCGTGAGCTGACCGAGGGCACAAAGAAACATATCGAAACAGAGCGAGCCTGGCGCAACCCCGAACTGCGAAAAGCTTGCCTCGCCCACTACGGCTACCAGTGCCAGTGCTGCGGCATGGACTTCGAGGCGCTGTACGGCGAAGCCGGCACACGCTTCATTGAGGTGCACCACCTGAAACCCATCTCGACCTACGACGGCGAGCATGAGGTGAACCCACTCACCGACCTTGTGCCGTTGTGCAGCAACTGCCACTCGATGATACACCGAGGCGAGAACGGCACCATGACATTGAAAGAATTACGCAACCGCTACAAAGGACCGACATGGGAGATAGCAACAAAGATGGAAGACTGAGCAGCGAACTG
Organism: Muribaculaceae bacterium; assembly: GCA_017545095.1. The sequence goes on from JAFYCU010000278.1 coordinate 11,149, forward strand.
ACCACAAAAATCGCCGCGCTCGACGCCGCACGCCCCTGGGTGTGGCAGCTGCGGTTGAACGCTAGCGAGTTCGACGAGCTGGAGACGGCTGTCACCGCCCAAAGCACCGACCGGCTGCATGGTGAGCAGCCGTGGGCCGCGGCACTGCTTGTCTATCTCGCCGAGTGGTACAAGCGGCGCTATCAAAGCGGCAACTCGTGTCCGCTACTCGACGCTCGCCCCGACATCAAGCTCGAAACCGCTTGGAAAACGTCGAGCTTCGCTTGGAAAAGGCTCGTCTATAGCGACGAGGGCGGCAACCGCCGTTGGCTCTACTCGGCCTACGTGCTGGGCGGCCTCGCCATTCGCCATGAGTTGGGGCGCAACGATAAGCTGCGCTTCCTCAAAGCCCTGTGCCGCATCTACCACCACGACGATTACACCCTCGAAAACATCGAGGACGCATCACGCGCCATCAGTTTCCGCCAGAGCGTGAAGCGGCACAGTCTGCACGACTATATGCAGGAAATCCTGAACGGCAAACTGCCGTTCAACGACGAAGACCTTGCCGACGGCAGCGAGGTGAACCGCTTCGTGACCGCCATGCGCACCGCCAACGACGAGGTGATGCGCGACAAGTTCCGTCTGGAATGGGTCATCACCAACGCTCCGGGCTACACCACCATGTCGCGCACGCTGCGCCTGTGGTTGCGCCCCGAGGAAGTGCGCGGTGGCTTGCACCAATACCTGCGCTACGACCGTATGTCGCTGTGGGGCATTGCGCACCCCGAGCAACTGAAATCGCTCAAGGTGGGAGTGCGCTTTCTGCACGGCGGCAATGCCGTGGCCGATGTGGACTGGAGCCATGCGCCCATCACCTTCTCCAACACCGGCGATGAGGAAACCGGCTTTGTGGCCGTGGGTGTTGAACGTTTTGCCAACTGCGGCGATGTGCCCACGGCATGGTTCGACAGCCTGGCAATCGTGGCCATGGACAACAACGGCAAGGAATATGAGTTGCAGCGCGAGGCTTCGCCCGACCTGCTGCAGCTGTGGCGCATCGGCGGCAGCGTTGACCAATGGACGAGCCTGCAGAACGCCCAGCGTGAAACCGCCGTGGTGTTCAGCGGCCAGTGGCACCTGCAAATCGCCTCGACCAGCGAGCCGGTGGAGTTCAAGCCCTTCCGCTCCAAGCGGCACGGCAAGAGCGAGCCGTGGGGCTGGTATCTCATCTACGACAAAGCCACCCTCACAAGCGGCGACCGCGAGCTGACGCTCTACAACCGCCAGGGCTATGACCGCATCGCCACACGGCTCTACCACGACACCATCCACTACAAGGACGGCGGCTATGTGAAGTGGATTGACGAAAAGTATGGCGACGAGGAACTGCTGCCGCTCATCTTCGGCAGCGACGACGTGATAGCCCGCCACTTCGCCACCAAAGACGACATCACCCGGGCCAATCCCGATGAAGACACCGAGATTGAGCTGCTGGAATACAAGCAAGGCGCGTACTTCACCGAATGGACGGCCGACAGCCGACCGCCATACGGCAAAGTCACGCTGCGCCTCACCGTGAAAGGGCGGCAACTGCCCAACTTTGAGGCTTGCTACCTGCCACGCCTTGACGGGGCGCAGCCCATCGTGCGCGACTTCGACAACTGCGCCATCCGTTACGCCACCATCGGCGACAACGGCAGCGTGACAGAGGCCGTCAAGCAAGATGAAATCCCGCTTGACTTCAAGCCGCTGCACCCCACCGTGTCGCTGCACATCGGCAGCGCAGAGGTGGAAGTCTATCGTCCCACGCTGATTAAAGAAGTGTACCTCGGTGGTAAGGTGATCAACTATCTTGACGACGGAGAGCAGCTGAACCTGCCCGTCATCTACCGCCGGCGCACGGCCATCGCCGATTTCAGCCGTCAAGGTTACCGCCACTACTCGTGCGGCAACCTCGCCGGCCTGTTTGCCGAGCCGTTTATCAACATCAGCGGCAATCCCGACAAAGGCATGGCGGCACTGGCGGCATGGGAGAAAGGCATGAGATACCCTGCCACGGCACTCGATGCGCTCGCGCCCGAATTTCTGTACTTGGTTTTCGGCGGCACAAAGAATGAAAAACCTGCCGACGGTGAGCAATTCCTGTTCTGGAACTACGCCGAGGGTACCGAGCCGATTGCTGTGGACTATGATGATACCGCAGTGCGCGACCGCTGGGGCATCATCTTCCAAGACCTGCGAAACGCCAAGTCGCTGACCTGCCGTTTTCCCCTGATGAATGACACCGACACATGGGCCGAGGAATATGACTATATTTCAGTGCCCGACTGCTTCAGGCAAGCAGTGAAGCACAATTTGTACTTCTTTGTGTTCATGCCGTTGCGCGGGCTCTCGAAACGAGACTTCGAGGAGCAGATCCGCAAGCCGCTACTCGAACTGCGCGGCGGCGAACTCACCGACGAAGACCTTGACGGCTTCGAGCGGTTTGCCGAAGAAATAATTCAGTAACCACATAAACTACGATATATGAACTTTGCCGAGTTATATAAAAATAATCGCATCGCAGTCGAGAAAACCATGCTCTCGATGTGGTGCGGTGAGTCAAGCAACGACAGCCAGGCCAGCTACATCGCGCAACTGCGCAAGCTGATTGGCGACCTGTTCGCCCCCCACAACGCCGAGCCGGTGGTGCAGTGCATGAACAGCTACCTGCCCGTGCACAGCGTGACGGCTGCCGAGGCCGAGGCCATCGTGGGCAACCTGTGGCGCAAGACCTTGCCCAAAGGCAAGTATTACGCCCCCTACGAGCATCAGTATCTATCGTGGGACAACCTGCTGCGCCGCACGGTTGAGATAAAGGGCGAGCAAAAGCCCAAGTCAATCTGTGTGACCACGGGCACAGGTTCGGGTAAGACCGAGTGCTTCATGTTGCCGCTGGTCTATGACCTGCTGCAGCAAGGAGCAGGTGATGTGGTGCAAAGCCGCACCATCAAGGCCATCTTCCTCTATCCGCTCAACGCGCTCATGGAAGACCAGAAAGAGCGACTGGAACAGCTGCTCGAAGGCACCAATCTCACCTACACGGTGTATAATGGCGACCTTCCCGAGAACGAGCCGAAAGCCGATGACAATTCAACCGAGGCCAACCGACTTCGCGCACGCATCAAGCAACTGCGAGGCGAATATGTTGACGAGGCGACCGGCGAGACGAAATACCGTTTCGGCAAAATGCTCTATACCCGCAGACAGGTGCGGCAGACACCGCCCGACATCCTGCTCACTAACCCCACGATGCTCGAATACATCCTGCTTCGTGGCACCGACGCGGCGCTCATCGACCCCAAGCAGCAAAGTCTGCGCTGGGTAGCCATCGACGAGACCCACACCTACACCGGTGCGGGTGCCGCCGAGTTGGCATTGCTGCTGCGCCGTGTGTTGCTGGCTTTCAACGTGGACGCCGCCGATGTGCGCTTTGCCACTTCATCGGCTACTTTCGGCAACACCGACGACCCGGAGAAAGCCAAAGAAGAAACCAAGAAACTGCGCAAATTCATCGCCGGCATCACAGGTCTGAGCACCAAGCAAGTTGAAGTGATTGGCGGCAAGCGCGTGGGCGAGGACAACATTCCGCATGGCGAAGACGAGCAACGCTGGAAAACCATCTTTGCCAAAGATTTCGTTCCGCTGAATGAGTTGTTCCCCGAGACCGCCGATGTTGAGACACAGCTTCGGCTCGTCGATGAAATGTGCGAGCGTGAGGAAGTGCGCTATCGTGCCGCTGGACAACCCGTGCCCGACATGAAGCTCAAAGTACACTATTTCTACCGCGTGCCCAACAACGGCTTATTTGTGCGCCTGACCGAGCACGCCGACGGCTCGTTCCGCATCTATACGCAAACACCCAACGACGGCAACGAAGTGCCGCTGCTGGAGTTGAGCCGCTGCAAGAATTGCGGCGAATATGTGGCAGTGGGCATGGTTGACACCAACGAATGGAAATACAAGTCGGTCGCTGCCGATGACAGCGATATGTTCGACTTGCCCGACCCCGACGACGAGGACGGTGACTTGAAATACATTATCTTCGCATTGTCGAACCAGGCAAACAGCCATGGCGATAACAATGTGAAGTTCAAGGTCGATGGCGACCAACTCATCCAAGTGCAGCCCGGTGAAATCAAGCCCGGAGAGTGGCACGTGGTGGGCAACACCCAGTGCCGTTGCCCCTATTGCAACAGCAAGCAGTCGCGCGCACGCACCAACGAGAAAGACATGGAGAACGACGCTTCGGGCAATCTGGAAGACACCCGAATGATGAAGTTCCGCTTGTCGGCCGACTTCATCAGCCGTCTGCTCGCTCCATCGGTGCTTGACCAGCTCGACAAAGCCGAACCGCCCACCGATGGCTCAATCATGCTGCACGATGGACAGCAATTCATCAGCTTTGTCGATAGCCGTCAGGCTGCCGCCAAAGCCACGCTCAAGCAGAACCTTGAGCAAGAAAGGATGTGGCTATACAGCACCATCTACACCGAATTGTGCCGCCGCAAAGCCGATGCCGAGAAACAGAAGAAGATTGTGGACGAGTTGACGAAGAAAATGCGTCAATATGACGATGACTCCGATGAATATGAGGCATTGTTCCAGCAGCGCAAGAAAGAAAGGGCAAAGCTCAAAGACAGCATCTCGTGGATGGAGATTGCCGAACTGCTGAAAAACGACCGCCATTGCAAAACATTCTGCTCGCAATTCATCAAACGGTCGATCGACAGCGACGAGCTGAACGACGACGGCACAATCCCTGACATCATCGTCAGGCGATATGTGCAAAGCATCATGATGATGTACTTGGCAAAGCACCTCACCTCGGCGGCATCGTTCGAGACGATGGGCTTGTTCCAGACCTGCTACCCGCAGCTCATGAACATCAAGGAACTGCCGAAAGCCGTGGAGCAGTTCAATGAACTCATGGAGAATGAGGCGAACACCATCACCCTCGAAGATTGGCGTGACCTCATTCAAGTGTTCATTGACTACAACATCAGGAGTAACCAGTCCTTCTTCTTACGCATCAGCGACACTGACCCCATCGACATCTTCAAGTGCCAGCGTTTCGCCACAGAGAGGCCGCGCCGCCGTCCGGCTCGCAAGCCTGTGATGGAGGAGGGCAAGCTCACGCAGTCGCGTGTGGCCCGCTATTTGTGCCAGCTCATTGTGCGCGACGACAACACCATGACATTGAACGATGCCTATAACGAATATTTCGACAGCATCAGCAATGTTGTCGATGCCCTGTGGGAGACCGTTCAAGTGCCCGAGAACAAGATTCTGGAAACGGCCACGAACTACGATGAGGACGACGCAAGGCACGTTCCCGAGCGCGGTGATGTGCTTCGTATGAACCTCACCAACATCAGTTTCAAGCTCTATGAGAACGTGTATCTGTGTGACACGACTACCGACAGTGCCGACCGTCACACATTCAGCCTGCGTCCCATCGAGAATAATTTCAAGCACTTCTCGCCCTATCTTTCGGGAGGCATCCCGGTTGACCTTGACGAGAACTTGCATGAACACTGGGCGCCATATCCCTATTATCATGGCTCGGCAAGCGGTGAACCCACGCCCGAAAAACTTGAAGCATGGGCAAAAGAAAACCGCAAGCTGCTCTATGAGCACAACCTGTGGGGCAACGATGGCGTGTTTGCCGACCGCCTCTATGCCATACACCTTATTCCCAAACTGTTCATTCAGGCAGAGCATACCGCCCAAGTCGATAAGGCGATTGCGAGAAAGATGCAGTTGGACTTCAAGAAGCACTTGATCAACATTCTCGCTTGCTCAACAACGATGGAAATGGGCGTTGACCTGGGCAATCTCGAAGTGGTGATGTTGAGTTCGGTGCCGCCCATGCCGTCGAACTACAAGCAGCGTGCCGGACGAAGCGGACGTAACAACAAAGTGCGCAGCGTGTGCATCACCCTGTGCGGCTCTGACGCTATCGGTTTGCGCACCTTGTATAATCCTATCCCGACCATTATCAGCCGCCCCGTCGAAGTGCCGTCGGTCGATCTGAAAAGTCCGCAGGTGGTTCAACGTCACGTCAACTCTTTCCTCGTGCGAGCTTTCGGCGTTTTCACCGATGGCGCACATGGCGGCAGCCTCAACCAAAAGGTTGTGGACTACTTTACACCATTCCGCATTGAGGCTACTCCACATGGGTTCAAAGAAATCGTTGACCAAAACAATGCCACAGTCAGCCCCGACCAAATGCTAGGAGAACCCGAAGGCACCATGTATGAATTGTTCAATCGCAAATGCTCCGAGCCATTGAGCGAAGACTTGCGCAGCGGACTAACCGCATTGCTCGATGGCACCATCTTTGAGGGGCAGTTGAACTATGTGGTGCAAAAAGCCGCAGAGCACAACCGCCGTTGCTACTCCGAGTTGAGTCTCAAACTCGAAGACTATGCGGTGGCACTGCGCACGGCGACCAACACAAGATTCCGCAACAAGCTGAAATGGCAATATTTCGACGAGTTGAACGCTCGCTTGATTACCTATTGGGCAACGCATCGCTTCTCGCCCAATGCCAATATGCCGGTCAACGTGCTATCGCTTGACCTTGACCCCGGCGGCAAACGTGACTACGTGAACAGTTCAAGTTCATCTAACCCGACCTACTCGCTACGCGAGGCCATCGCACAATATGCGCCGGGCAATGCGGTAGTCGTTGATGGTGTTGTTTACACGGTGCGCGGCGTGCAAACGTCAAGCCAGTACCAGGACGCGAGGGTATTCATGCAAATCTATCATAACCGAAACAAGACCGTCATTGATGATGCCAACGCACTCGACCACATGATAAACTGGCCGGTGAATGACGATAAGGCATTGACGCTCATTCAGCCTGCGGCTTTCATGCCCGACATCAATGAAGACAAGACACGCATCCTTGACAACAATGTCTATACCCATGTCAGCGCACAGCTCATTGACACCGATGACTGGACTTCGGGCCCGAAAGACCCGCACTTGTTCTCGGTGAGAAGCAACCGCGACACGGGCTATGCCAAGATTCTATACTACAACGAGGGACAGGGCTTCGGCTATTGCTACTGCCAGCGATGCGGTCGAGCTGTGATAGAGACGGAAGTCGCCGACCGCGAGAATCCGCTTAAACTGCCGCATGACATGAACCCAGTCTTCCCACGCGACCCGGAAAAGCCTCGTTTCCACTACGTCATCAGTGGAAAAGATGTGGGACAGCGCAAACCATGCCATGGCTCTTACGACCCGTCCTTGATAAGAAGAAACGTCATCATCGGTGGGCTAATCCAAACCGATTTCGCCGAAATCCGTTTGCGCCACAAGGGAAGCAACAGTTGGATCTCGGAGCGTGATGCCGAAACCAACTTATTGTTCACGCTGGGCGTGGTGTTTACCCAAGCACTTGTCGAACACCTCGGCAAAGAGCGCGGAGCGGTGGACTTCGCCATCATGCCCAACGGCCACCTCTGCGTGTTCGACACCAACCCCGGCGGCGCGGGTTATGCCAATCAGTTGTCGAGCGTGGTTATCATGAACGCAGTCGTGAAAATCGCAAAGCGAATGTTGCTTGAAGCCAAGCAGCGCAACACTAAGGATGTAATCCTTGACAAGTTCACTTTGCGATTTATGAAATATATCGACATAGATTTGGCGCTTGCGTGGATTCAGGAGGAAGAAGAATCGGCTGAAAATCTGCCTAAAGAAATCGCCGCGCTGCTGCCCAACGCTCATGAATTGTCGATTCAAGAGCTGGAGCGTGCTTTCAGAAAGGCAAGCACCGCACCGACATTGTTTGTCACCAATGACTTCTCGACATGGAACTACAGCGATGCTGAAAACAGTTGGCGTGGCCAGCACCTCAACAACTTCGCCGGTCGAGGGCTTGAACCCACATTCTGCATCGCTGCCGAGGGCCATGCGCCCATGAATGTGCCCATCATCCAGATGGTGCAAGCCATCAAGGGTTGGACAAAAGATGTGAAGATATTCGACAATCCTTTTGCGGCAAAGGGCGTTTATCCTATCGCTTACATTGATGGTCTGCTCTATGTGACCAACAATGCCGAATTTGCTTCACTCAACGACAAATGGGCTAACGAAACGATGTATTGCGCACAGGTTGAAAATCCGGCCATCAATGCCGTTTCGGTTGACACGTCACCGAAACCGACCACCAAGATTTTCAGACTTAGCGGAAACCGCTCACGCAATATCAACTCAAAGACTTTGGGCGCAATCATTCAAGAGAATGCCCAGGGGATTGTTGAGCAGTTCCTCGCACACTGCAAGCAGCACAAGGGAAAGATTGAAGTGTTCTATCAGGACGAACACCTCAAAAGCGTGCTTGCCATCGTGCTTGCCCTGCAGACTGCAGAACACTTTGTCAAACTAATCGGCAAAGACTTCTCACTCTCATTCAAGATTGAGAAGTACGACGAGCCGAATATGAAACCAAGTATTCAAGCCGCACTTGCCGGTAGCTATCTGCGTGACCAATATCTCAAAGATATTGCAGAGCGCTGGCTTGAAGACTTCAACGACAAGCATGGCGACAGGTACGAGGGCACACTTCAACCCATCGTGTCGCAAGAGCGTCGCACGCTCACGCATTGGCGCGAGTTGACGATTTCTTTTGCAGGAAAGAAACTTTCAATCTACCCCGATGGCGGTTTCTTGAACGGTTGGAAAATCGGTCAAAACAACCGATTTTTCACCAACGATGATACATCTACCGCTGATAACATCGAATTAACCCGCACCGAGGACATCAAGTATGATGTTGCTATCGAAGATGTTGAATGATGGTCAATAAGGATTTGGCATATTATCTGCAGTGCTTTGACCACCTTTCGGTGAACAAGAAAGGTGGGCAGCTGGCACCGCACAAGCCATTGCTGCTATTGGCAGTCATCGACTTGGTGGAGTGCGGCATTATCAAGTCGCCCGAAATTGAATTGAGCGAGGCCCTAATTACGGCTTTCAAGTTAAACGAAACTCGCTATACGCGTGGCATCGTTCACTTCAAGCCGAATATCGGAATGCCGTACTACCACATGAACGGTGAGCCGTTCTGGCGGCTCGTTCCCCGTGTTCCGGGCAACTCGCCCAGCAGTTATGCCATCTCCACCCTGCGCAACTTCTACAAGTGCGCAGAGATTGACCACGAACTTTTCGAGCTGATGAAAGAGCCGGCTACCGCCCAACAGCTTCGCAAAGTCCTCGTTGACACTTACCTCGCTAACCGCACCGACACGTCGCTGCCATCACTACCGCAGGTAGTCCTGCTCGCCACGTGCCTATGCCAACTAATCGCATAAACACTATGGAGGATTATCATAAACAGTTTGTCAAATATTTCGATACTGTAGCCGAGCTTCACAAACTCGGCTATGAGAAATTCCGTGTTTGTGCATACATCAGTCCAAACGGTGCTGGCTATCGCTGTTGGCTAACCGTAAAGCAAAACTCTTGGAAAGATTGCGGTTTGTTCTGCGACACATCCGACAATGAATTGGCCGTATTGACGCACAACTGCAATCTGCCGTGGGATTATTCCGACATGACTCCTCATGAAAACGCTTTGCGCATCATCGAGGAATATCGGGAACTCTCCCGATTTGCACTCGGTCGAGATCCCGAATATGTCGAATGGTTCAAACTCGCAGTCGAGCAAGCTCATAATGGGCATTACATCTATGCTTTTCAAGAAATCACAAACGCACTTCGTGACGGCTACACTCCGCTAACCATGGTTGATGGGCATGGCTTGCCATTGCCCCCGTCAGGTGATTGCGACACTCAAACAATGTATTAACGCTGAAAATTTTATTAAACGGTGCATTTTTTCTTTGTTGTGCAGATAGAGCGCACTTTTGAGCCATACCTTTGCGGCAAAAATATAACTCATGATTTTTCAAGATAAAATTCGAGAAATCGCTTTCGCATTGCTTAATACGGCTCCCGAAAGGTTGCGGAAAACGCTTGCCACCATTCCCGATGGCGAACCGATGCCGGCACTTTACACATGGAGTGTGTATATTCCGTTGCACTTCATCACCATGTCGGTAGAGCGTGCCATTCAACAACCCGAAGGATGGCAATCCGGCTATGTGGAAAAAGTACGCGAAACGCTGAAGCTCAATGATGAAATCAAACAAATCCTCATCGACAAGTTCAGCAACTTCTCATTCGACGACGAAATCCCATACATTGACTATGGTCAAAGCGGTGCAGGTTTTATCTATAGCGATGAAACAGACGCGTCTGTCGAAGACGTGTTCTGGGTCAAAGATAAATCTCAACTCACGAAGTTTGGTGCAACACAGCTCGACATTGACCTATATGTCGCTGCGTGTAAATTGCAGGTAAAAGAAATGGAGCATCTGCTCAAACTAGGGGCAAATCCCAAGGCAAAAATCTATAACGACGGTGAGGAGTGGGAAACTCTCGACCGCGTTGCGGCAGAAGCAGCATATTTGGGAACTATGATAAATTTAGTATTGACACATGATAGGTATGCAACGGTAGGAATTGATCACGATGGTGATGCTACAACACTCATTTCATTAGGATTGTATGAAATGATGTATGCGATGTTAATAAAGTATTGTAACGATTAACAATAGTGAATCATGGAACCAACAAACGCCCAACCAATTTTTGCTGTAACCGAGCAGCACAGTTCAAGTGAAGTTACAACCGAGAAAAAGAAACGCCGTTTCAATTTCTCCTTTGGAATAGGCTACACTTTCAACGGTAGAAAGACTGATTTGTTCAAACTACAAATCAAAAAGATTTAACAACCCTTGCGGTCTCTATCTGCATCATGGCAGGGACGGAAATAAACCGACCTTGCCACTTTTTTTTGAAAATATTTTTTGCTGTGCAGATAGAGCGCACTTTTGGGCCATACCTTTGCCGACAATTAACTGATGTTTCACCTTCAAAAACGTTTGTATTATGAAGAAACTACTTTTACTCACGTTGCTTATCTTGCCGCTGGCTATTGCTTCATGCGGCAGCGATAACGATGAGCCAAACTACTCAAACCAAACTTTGGCAGTTGGCAGTGTGTATTCAATCCCGGGTGGCAGCACTGGCTGGACTTCGGACAACGAGCTTATCGCAAGCGTTTCGACGGCTGGCGTTAAAGCCGAGCATGTAGGCGAGACCTACATTCGCAACGGCAACAAGTCGTTCAAGGTCACGGTCACTCCCAAGTACAACACTTATGAGATTCCGTGCCTACAATTTGGCGCGAGCAAATCTACGGTTAAGAGTTTTATGTCGGGTTACACTTTGGCAAGTGAAACCGACAAAATCCTTCTGTACACTGGTAAATACCCTGTTTCAATCGTCGGTTATTCGTTTACAAACTCGGCGTTAACTCTCTCGTCCGTCATTATTCCTATTACATCTGTTAGTATGGATGAACTTGTCAGCTTCATGGCTGAGCGTTATATCTACGTCACAAAGGATGAGGAGAATAATTATTTCGGCTTTTTAAGTGCAGACAAGCAGTACATCATCATCTTACAGTTAGAAACGATGAACTCGCAAGTGGTGTATTTTATCAGCTACGCTAAATACACCGGCTCAAGTTCAGCACCATCTCAATCAATGAAGATGATGAAGCGGCAACTTGCTCCGGCTTCGACTGGCGCAAATGCCGAAGTCAAGGCTGAATATTCGCGTATGCTCGACATCATGCCCGAAATGAAGACAGAATACAACACCATTAAATAATACCGACTATGAAGAAAGTAATGCTTATCCTGGCACTGTGCGTCATGGGCATAGCTGCCAACGCTCAAACGAGCGAGAGCACCGAGAAAGTGAAAGTGTACTGCGAAGTGATGTGCGTCCAGTACAACCTGTTCAAGCAAGACGTGAACGCATTGGTTGACTTCGGCATCGCCGAAAAGGCCAAGTATGCCAACGGCTGGATATACGACAGCAGCCGCGACAAGAAGTATTCGTTTGCCTCACCTATGAGCGTTTTCGCTTACATGGCAAAGCGTGGCTGGGAATACAAGGACGCTATCATCATCACCGAGAGCGGAGGCTTTGGCGGAATGGGTGGCAAGTCTCATGTGTGGCACTTTATCTTGACAAAGGATTTTCCTGCCGACTATACACCAGAGGATGTAATCGGCGACATCGACTATCGCAACAAATAACCGCTAAATTTTAACTTTGGCTTTCGTAGCCGTGGGTGGGTCAGCAATGGCTCACCCTTTTTGTTTTATAGAAACTGCCGGGGCAGTTCTATTTTTCAAGGTAAGGAGAGGAAACGGCTGACACCGTTCTTCTCCTTGCTTTTGTTTTATCTGCTCTCGGGTGCTACAGAAGTGGCACGATGTGGGGAGCCGCCATAACGATTTTTAGGTGAATAATTGATTACTGCTATCGCCCTGTATTAGTTTTTCCGTCACAAAGTTA
>JAFYCU010000022.1 GCA_017545095.1 Muribaculaceae bacterium
GTTACTGAATGTTTGGCAGTCGTTCCAGCTCACCTGCTCCACGGGATAGGCACTCCCGGCCTGGTTATAGCTCGGGTTGCTGCCCATCACCGCCTGCCACAGGGCCTGCGTCACCGGCGTCTCACCGATGGCGAAGCTGCTCACGGTGACCTCGTGTGCCGGCTTCTCGTTGGCCGAGGCCCCAGTCTGCTCGGCGGTCGCGCCCATGGAGAACGTGCCGCCAGCAACCTTGATCATGGTGAACTTCACACCATTCACCGAAAACTCGATGTGTGAGTCCATACCCAGAATGATGTTGATGATAATGTTCAGGTCGTCAATATCCACCTTGCCATCGCCGCTCAAATCCGACAATCCGCTGTAGGTGTCGGAAGGCAACGTGCGCACAATCAGGTTAAGCACCAAGTTAACGTCATCAATATCCACCTTGCCATCGCCGTTTATATCTCCACGCACATCACCCTCTTTAACGGTCACTATGCAGGTGGCGGTGAGGTTCGACCCATCGATGGTGGTGGCGGTGACCACGGTAATTCCAGCGGCCAAAGCCGTGATGTTGCCATCGCCATCGACGGTGGCCACGGTGGGTTTGGAGCTGGACCAGGCCACCCGCTGCAAAGCTGCCGTGGGCAACACGGTGGCCGTGAGAGCGGTGTGTTGACCCACTTTAATGGTGAGCTCCTCATCGCTCATCACCACCGCTGTGGCTTGCGGACGCGTCACCGTCACGAGGCATGTTGCACTCAAATTGCTGCCATCGGCAGTGGTGGCGGTGATTACGGCTGTGCCATCTCCCACAGCGGTGACGATGCCGTTGTCATCGACGGTGGCCACTGCGGTGTTGCTCGATTGCCAGGCCACCGTTTTGCAAGTGGCATCACTGGGCAGCACGGTAGCGGTGAGTGCAACGGTTTGGTTCACCTCGAGTGTGGCGGTGGTGGGTGCAAGCGTGATGCCGGTGGCCAGAATCGGGGTCACTGTCACGATGCAGGAAGCACTTTTTCCGCTGCCGTCTTGCGCGGAGGCGGTGACGGTGGCCGTGCCAATCGTTTTGGCTGTCACCACGCCGTTGCTGTTCACAGTGGCCACGGCGGTGTTACTCGAACTCCAGGTCAGTGCCTTGTTGGTGGCGTTGCTCGGTAGCACGGTGGCGGTGAGCGTAGTGGTGCCGCCCACTTGTATCGAGGTGCTCGTGGTGTTCAGCGTTACCGAGGTCACCAGGATGGGCGACACCGTCACGGCGCACGTGCGGGTGATGTAGCTGCCGTCGGTGGTGGTGGCGGTGATGGCCGCAGTGCCCTCGCCCACGGCGGTGACCACGCCGCTCTGGTTCACGGAGGCCACGCTGATGTTGGTGCTGCCCCAGCTCACGTTCTGCGAGGCGTTGCGAGGCGTCACCGTGGCCGTGAGCGTGCTCTGGTCGCCCACGTACATGCTTAGTTCGTTACGGCTAAGCGACATCCCCGTGGCCAGGGGCTGGGTGATGGTCACCGTGCACGACTTCGAGTCGCCCTCATAGGCATACTCATTGCCCGTGCTGGCCTCGATGAAGTCGAAGCCGCAGATGTCAGCGATAAGTGTTGCCGGCGTGAGAGACGCATCTGCATAGATAGTAAGGTCGAACAGGTGCTGCCGTGTGCGGGCAGGAATACTCTGCGTCTTGGTGGTGTTGATAGCGAGGATGCGGAAGTTGCCGTCCACGATGTCGCTATCCACCGAATATTCCGAAGCCACAGTGGTGGTGTAGAAAGCAGGCGAAAAAACCAAATTGGTGGCTGTGAGTCCAGCTGGGAGTACCACATCGGCCTGAAACATCCAGATGGGCATCGATGAGGTGAGATAAACAGGCACGGTCTTTGTCTCGCCGGGGGCAATGCTGAAGTCGTCCATAAACAGATAGTTTTGGGAACTGACCGATGCTTTCTTGACAAAGTTTGCTCCCTCGATGCACATCCTCTGTCGGTTGATGCGGTAAGGCTGCGCCCACCCCATGGCAGCGCATAGCACAGCCAAGAGCAGAATCAAGGTTGTTTGTTTGATGGTTGTCATATGGATTACAGTTATTTGTTATTTCTCATTATTGATTGTTCTTAATTGTTTTTTTAAGAATGGGCGAGGCGTAAGCCTTCGTAGGCGTAGGAACTCTGATTACTTTTTTTGCGGCGATACGAAACGCGACAAAATCTGGCGCTGGAGCTGTATTCGCCACCTCGAAGCACTTGGTTCGAGCCCGATGTGGGGCCGGTGGGGTTCGTCTGCGAAGCGCCGCTGTAGCTGCCGTACCAGTCGGAGCAGAACTCCATCACGTTGCCACTCATGTCGTACAAGCCCAACTCGTTCGGGGACTTTGTAGCCACGGCTTGCGTACCGTGGTTCCTCCCCCCATATGACGGATTATTATCCGAATACCAGCATACCTCATCGATGTCGTTGCTACCGGCATACTTGAAGCCCTTGCTCTGGTTTCCGCCACGGGCGGCGTACTCCCACTCAGCCTCTGTCGGCAAGCGGAACGACTCGCCCGTGAGTTCGTTCAGCTTGCCGATGAACGTCTGGCAGAGCTTCCAGCTCACACACTCCACCGGACGCTGAAGGTTGCTACCGTAGTCAATGTGGTATTCTGTGCCTCCATGATATTCCTCACGGTAACCGTTGTAATGGCTGGGGTTGCTCCCCATCACTGCCTGCCACAACTCTTGTGTTACTTCGGTTTCGCCGATACTGAAGGTACTCAATGTAACCTGATGGGCTGGCTTCTCATCGTTGTAGGCGTCGCTGCCCTGCTCATCGGTCGCACCCATAGTGAATGTTCCCCCTTCAATAGTGACCATGTTAAAGCTTACCCCATTGATGGTATAGGTGCGAATCTCCGGAGTGCGTCCAAGCATGAAATTGACCAGGGCGTTGAGGTCGGCGATGCCAATCTTGCCATCACTAGTGATGTCGGCTCTGTCTCGGTACAGCGTAGTACGCCCCAAAATCAAGTTTACCATCGCGTTTACATCATTGATGTCCACCACGCTGTCATTGTCGAGATCGCCTTTGACCATCATGGTGACACTCTCTTCTTGATAGACCAGTTGGTCGTCTCCGCTCTCTTGCATGGCAAGCGTGCCGCCATCTGCAGAAGCAGAGAGGCTTAGCAGTAGGCACACAGCCGCTGCCAGCCATCGGTTTAAGCAATTCTTTAGTTTCATAGTTTGAAAATTTAGGTTAATATTTGATTTATGTTACTCAAAATCAATAGTTTTGACAACAAACGCTATTCACATGGTAGCTCCCGTCTTTCGCGGATAACAGTAAGCGATACAAGTGTTGAAGTTCGTTGCATAAATGAATCCTATCGTTCTCTTCAATATTCTCATTCCAAGATTCCATGAGGATGTAAAAGTCGGAATCAAGTATCTCTTGCAGTGCACCAATCCGTTCTAAATCCAAATAATCGTGATAGACACATAAGGTCTCAAAGCAGGTTTGACGTATTTTACTGAGAAGCAACTTGATGGCTGTAAATGATGTAAGCGTGATGGCTTTTTCTTTTTCAGATAAAGTGAAGCTGACTTTTTTCTCCATCGACACTTTCACCAGTTCTTGAATGAGCTTCTCAAAGTGTTTTTTATCGCAATCCAAACAAATTGGGTTATTCTGTACAATACCCACAATCGTTCTCATCTCTTCTGCAAGATGCTCTATCCGTTTTTTGAATGCTTCAAGCTGGGGCTCTTGCTTTACCTTGAACGGCAAACGGATTGAAATGAAATAGAACACATAAGTACAAATGTAGGCAAGCGCAAGTGCAGTCAACACCTCATTCAAACTGTCGGATACGGCTATGGGCAGTGACAGATGCCGCCACTCCAGTTTTACTGCGAGAATCTGCCAAACGCTGAACGCCAGAAGCACACAAAGAATCCTGTCCTTGTGGCGCATTAGCCAACTTTTTAACCGTTGCATCTTTTTGCCAGCTTGTATTTGTACTCATTTGCCGACACATTAGGGCTTTCGTAGTTATTGGGCGCATCATCTTCGAGATAGTCTTTCAAACCCTTATATCGCTTCAATGAGCGATTAGAGGTGATTCTGGCATCGCAAATGTTGTCGACATTATCATGGAACAGATTATTGAACAACAGTTCACACTGCCTGACGAGCTCGTCGTCATAGCCTTCGCGATTGGCGTTATTGATTTCAATATACACTTCGAAATCAGATGAGTTTTCAATAGGGTCAACTCGGAAACCAAATTGCAAGTGCTGGTATTCGGGATTGATGTTATCAACCGCGTACAGGTCCTTATGCTTCTTGAAGAAATCTCGAGTCGCATCATGGGCTAATTGTTTCCGCTTTTCACACTCACGGCGGTCGTCATCTTGGATGTAATCACTGATATGCACCTCATGGTTTTTGCTGAACTCCTCTAAATGCGATGAAGTCCAGCTAAACAGCACAGTGATGTTAAAACTAACACACATAGTTCCTTTTGTCTGCCGTCCAGGTCCCTGAAGTTGGCATGTTTTTTTAATGATTGGTATTAAAGTAGTGTGGGACTCATTCTGCTTATTCATCCGAGGCATCGCCAAACGCCCACCTTAGTATAAACAGTACCCCCACACCATGCCCATATCGTGTTCCCCGCCTATCGGGGGTACAAAATAGGCACGCATGAGCGTCTTGAACTGCTTATCCACTAAGGTTGAAAATTGGCGATTTTCGGAAGAGGATAACGCAAAAACGCTACTCTATGTCAGTAAGTTACGTGCCGTCACGGCACGCAGGAGCAACGGCTGGCCGAGGCCAGGACACACTTCTCCGCTGCAAATGTACGAATTAGTTGGTAATTGACAATGGATGAGGGAGAATTTTTAATTGATAATGGATAATTGATAATTTTTTTGATGCGGGGGCCTCCCCGAACGCATCCTGAAGGATGGGCTGTGGGATGCAAAAGAAAAGCAGTGCTGTGTAAACGGCTGACGCGAACGAAGTTACAAGCCGCTGCATGCAGCGGCTCTACAGGCCGAGACGCTGCGATTCAAGAAAGGCTGTAGAGGCATCATATATGGCGGCTGATGACCGAAGTACAGTAGGATTTCTTGTACGTTCTTTTTTGCCTCTCATTGTTTGATAGATAGTTACCATCTTTTTTGCGGTTCGATGCAACTTTTTGCCCTTTTATTGCGTTTATAAAGAACAGAGAACCAAGAAGCAAAATGGCTTACGCAGGTTGTTCTGCAACGCGCACTTGTAGCTGGTGGCTGGTAGCTTGTAGTTGAAATACTTATGTTCTTATGTCATTTTTCCCCAATATATTTTTCACTTCATTAAACAACGCAACACGATGAAAAATTTATTACTCATTGCCTTGATGGCATTTTCGCTCGTGGTTGGTGCCGTCGATGTGGATGTGGATGCCGATGAGCAATCGCAGCTTCAGGAACTGATGTCGCTGCATCAAAGCCTTGACAAGCAAATCAGGGAGGCTTTCGCGAAAAAAGACTACAGCCGTGCGGCCGAGTTGAACTACCAGGCTCTGTCGCTCATCGACCAGCACCGCGACGTGCTGATGCCGATTGTGGGCGGCGAGCGCCAGCTCAACGGAATCAAAGGCTACTATCATTACGACCTAGCATGCGCCTATTCGCGTCGCGGCATGACCGAAGGGGCGTTCTACCACCTGCAGCAGGCCGTGAGATGTGACTACAACGACTGGAAGCACATCCTCGAAGACCACGACCTCGACATCCTGCGGCACGACCCTCGGCTCGACGAGGCGATAGCCACCATCAGGAACCGCGCCGACTACTTGTTGGTGCTGAAACAAGCCGCGCCTTATGTCCGCAACGAGCACACCGACAGCCTGCCGACTTTCACCTTTCAGTCGCCCGACAATCCCGACCTGCGCCGCGTGAGAGCCCACTTCAAGTTGGACAGCGTGGCTGGCTACGGCGACGAACTGTCAAAAATCAAGAACATCATGACCTATGTGCACAACCTCATCAAGCACGACGGGCAGCATGCCAACCCAGCGCACCTCAATGCCATCGACATGGCCGAGGCTTGCCGCGACGGCAGCCGCGGACTGAACTGTCGTGGCCTGGCCATCGTGCTCAGCGAGTGCTATTTGGCGATGGGCATTCCGGCACACCATGTCACCTGTATGCCCAAGGAGTACATCAACGATTGTCATGTGATTAATTCGGTGTGGTCGAGCCAGCTGAAGAAATGGATCTGGATCGACCCCTCGTTCAACGCTTGGGTCACCGACGAAAAAGGCAATCTGCTCAGCATCCAAGAGGTGCGTGACCACTTGCGCAACGATGTCCCCGTGGTCTTGAACAACGAGGCGAACTGGAACAACCAGGAAAAGCAAACCACCGAACACTACCTTTATGAATATATGGCCAAAAACCTTTACTACGTCTATGTAACGGCCAATCAAGAATATGGTATCGAAGATCCAGGCGTGGATAACAAGGCCACTTTCGTTGCGCTCACACCCCATGGCTTCACACCTGACCATTTCGATGGCCTTACCGTGAGCGACGACCAGTGGTTCTGGCAAGCGCCCAAGTAACCACTCTTGACGGCAAATCAGCATCAAAAAGAGAGCACCAAGCCGAAGCTGGTGCTCTCTTGCTGCATATGAATAGCTATTTTTTCGTCATCACATCAAACTACCCATAAATCGTACTACAGTACTGAGCCTCAACGGAGTTGCCTAATATGCCTGAATTGTCCGACAATAAAACGTCATGGAAATTGCCTCTAAAAGTAGAGGTGAAAGAGTTGTCACCTCACACTATCAAGAACCTCGTCGATACGGTTTTCGGCGAAATTTGGGCAGTCCAGAATGCCGTATTTGCGACAGAATTCATACACATTATTAAATATACGCTTCTTGTCGAGTTTAGATAACGCACCATCAGGGAGCGCAAAATTTACAAACTTACACCCCCACCCCACGTTGCCGAAACGGCAGGTGGACTGACATCGAAAAGCGCAGCCTCTTACCTCGTCAGCGCGTTGAGAGATAGATGCCATAGCAGTGCCTGTTCTATGCGCTCTAACTCTCTTTTTTTATGCCGAGGGCGAGTTCTTTTTTCTCTACCTCTGCCTCACGCTTGACAAGCTCGATCTCTTTCTGCCATAACAGCCGTTCACGTTCTGCGAGTTCTGCTGCCTTGTCTTGCAGTTCTTGAACCCTCGCCACCGTCTGTTGGAAAAGGTCGATTACTTGTTGTGACATGGCAATCATGCCGTTCATGTCAACTCGTTCATGGTGTACCGGCATTTCTTCTTGCGGGAGAAGAACAGGTCCCTCGCCTGTATAAAGGTAGGTCTTGTTAATTTGAGGAAAAGTCTTGCAGATGAGGTTCACTATTCCCGGGTTGAATTTCTTGGTTCTCCCTCGTTGGAGGTCGAAGATGCGCTGGTAATTGATACCGAGCTTGCCTGCGAATGTCGGGGCGTTCATTCCGACTGCGGCAAGCACTTCCGCAATGATGACTTTTGCGTCAACATTGTTTTCCGCCTTTTCGTTATCTTTCATCTTTACAACTATTTGAATAATACAATAACATAGTGTGCATGAGGCACACAAGAACTATTTTTGTTACTGCTGAAAATTTTTCTGCAAAAATGATTATATAAAATTTGGTGGATATAGGAAATATGATTACCTTTGCAGTCGAATAATAGCAATAACAACAACAAAAGTAAGCAAAAGCTTGCGATTATGCAAATAAGATTGTAACAAAAAATCGTAAAAGAGATGGAAAAATCCTACTATCAATCGTGCGTTAGCCAACCTGCGACTATCAAAGTCGCTGGCGGCTAACGCTTTATTAACTGCAAATCAAAGATGGAGACTATCGTAAGAAAACCAATTACGGCAGAATTGAAGTCGTTGAAAGTCGGTGCCTCGGCAACCTACCCCATTGAGCAGCGGAGTTCTGTTATCGCAGTCGTCAACAGATTGCGCAAAGAACTGATACGCGAGCAATGGGATGCGGAAATTTGCGATGACACTGAAAACTACAGCGTTATCGTCACTTGCACCTGCCGTGAAGCCGTAGAGCGCGATGACTAAAGAAAACCTCGAAAGTTACAAGTTCATGGCGTTATGTATGTGCGTCGATGATATGCACTGCTCTTATAAAAAAGCAGTGAAAATTGTCGGAGGCGAGAAACGTCTTAGCTGGTTAATGGACACAGGAAGGGTGAGATTTGACAAGCCCGTCGGAGCGAGGAATACGATGTGGCGTTTCAACCTCTCCGATATAATAAGGTATGTAAACCCGCGAATTGTGAAGCGATTTTCACAAGGATATTATCTGCAAAAATAATATAGGAAATATTTGCAGGTTTGATTATTTTTGATTACCTTTGTAGTGCAAATAAGATTTTATAAACCAATAAAATTTCTTACATCATGAGTTTAATTAAGAAACCGAACGAGTTGAATGTACAGACTCGTATCAAGATGCTTATCTACGGACAAGCAGGTACTGGCAAGACAACTCTTGCCCTGAGTGCGCCCAATCCTCTACTTATTGACTTTGATGGTGGCGTGAACCGTGTGAACTACGCCCACCTCAAAGACACCGTGCAGGTGTCGCAGTACGAGGACTTGCTGAATGTGTTGAACAATGAGGATTTGTCGGCATACGACACAATCATCATCGACACCGGCGGCAAGATGCTCGACAGCATGGCAGCGTACATCATCAAAGGCGACAGCCGCCTCGGTCGCCGAAACGGAATGCTCACCCAGAACGGCTATGGTCAGCGCAAGGCTGAGTTCGCCGCCGTGGTGAAGCTCATCAACTCCAAGAACAAAGATGTGATCTTCATTGCGCACCGCCAGACTGTCAACGATGGCGATGACATCCGTTATGTGCCGTTGTTCGGCGGAAGTAACTACGACAGCCTTGTCACTGAGTTAGATTTGGTTGGCTATTTGGAAGCAAACGGTCGCCAACGTGTCATCACCTTTGACCCGACTTCACGCAGTGACGGCAAGAACACCTGCAACATGCCGTCAACGATGGAGGTACCGACAATCCTTGACGCTAACGGCAACGAGACAGCCCCTAACGACTTCCTCACCGAGCAGGTCATCAAGCGTTACCGCCAACGACTGGTGGAGCGTAGCGAAGAGGGTGAGAGTTATAAGAAGCTCATGGCTGACTTGGAGAAAGCCATCGCCAAGGTCAAAGATGCCGACAGTGCAAATAAGTTCATCGAGAGTATTGACACCTATAAGCACATCGGAAACTCGAAGACGATGGCGGCGAAGAAGTTCATGGCTCGATGCACGGAATTAGGTTTGAAGTACGATAAAGAAACGAAGACCTACAATGCCCCTGCCGCAAGTTAAATACCGCTTCTACGCCACACTGCTTGATAGCTATCAGAATTTTCTCGACACCCGCAAGAACTACGACAAGTTCTATGGTGGGTGTCGGGAGAATCCTCGATACACTGAGGACGAGTATGCCGACAAATGCTTCAATGATCTGATAGACCGCATCAACCGCGTTCCATTCGAAAGTGAAGCAGCAGACAAAGGCACTGCTTTCAACGAGATTGTGGACTGCCTGATAGCGGGAAAGAAGCAGAGCAATATGTTGGAGTTCTCGGAGGAAGATGACTACATCTTCTGCAAGTTCAAGCAATGGCAGTTTGCTTTCAAGAGAGCGTTGTGCGAGGAATTCGCAAAGTACTATGAGGGTGCCGTATCGCAGTTGCTCATCAAGGCTCCCATGGAAACCAAATACGGCGTTGTCGAATTGTACGGCTACATCGACGAACTGATGCCGTTCTCGGTACACGACATCAAGACCACGAAATACTACGAGGCGTCCAAGTTCAAAAACCACTGGCAGCACTACGTCTATCCGTATTGCTTGTGGTGGCGAAGCTGCAACGTGCAGTATTTCGAGTACAACATCACCGACTTCACCGATACATACACCGAGAGTTACGCTTACGTTCCGGAGCGTGACAATGCGATCCTGCAAGCCATGTGTGAGAACTTCATTGAGTTCTTGGAAGCGAACAGGAAGTTAATCACCGACAAGAAAATCTTCAACCAATTATAATATGGCAATCAACAAAGTTATATTGCTCGGGAATGTGGGTCGTGCGCCAGAGATACGTCAAGGGAAAGACGGCTCTCCGTTCGCCACATTCTCGTTAGCAACAACTGATAAAGGTTATACCAGGCGTGACGGCACACAAGTACCAGAACGCACAGAATGGCACAACATCGTCGCCAATGGCTCTATTGTGCAAGTTATCGAGCGTTATGTGACGCAGGGCATGAAGCTCTATATCGAGGGAAAACTGAGAACACGCAAGTATGTTGACCGCAACAACATCGAGCGCACAACCACCGAGGTTATGCTTGACCAGATGGAGTTGTGCGGAGGAAAGAGTGAAACCCAGTCTGCACCACAACAGCAAGGCGGCTATCAGCAAACCTACGGGCAGCAGCAATATGGTCAGCAATACCAACAGGCGCAGTATCAGCAACCACAGTACCAACAACCACTGCCACAGCAGGCAGAAGAAGACCCCCCATTCTAAATATGGCGAAACGTGTGGAATGCGGTAAGTGGCTCGTGATAGAGGCTACCGCGAGAGAAATGTATGTCGCTTTCGGATCACCCGGTGTTTGCGACTTCTGCGAGGCGAAGCCAGAGAAAGGCTACTACATCGCTGCGATAAACAAGTGGTATTGTCCGAAGTGCTTCGAGGAATTCATTAAAGATTCGAGGTACTATCCAGAAGACCGTCCAATTGAGGTACGCAACTTCCATTTGTACGGTATGAAGCTCGGTGTGTTATGATAGTCCACATTCTGAAAGAGAACGGTGTCGTGACCGATGTCCGCAACATCAACGACCTATGCGCCTACATGCCGAATGGTGAGTACGTCCTTACCATCGAGACCAAGGCTCAGTGGGAGCGCAAAAGACCGAGGACTCTCAGTCAAAACGCGCTGATGTGGGTGTGGTTTGAAGCTATCGCCAACCTATTCAACCAACAGTACGGCGATGACTATTGGAATGCCCAAAAGGTGCATGACTACTTCTGTGATATGTTCAAGAAGATTGAGGTCACACCCGACGGCAGACCATATAACGTGCCCGTAAGGACTTCCAAACTAAACAAGAAGCAGATGACGGAGTTTATGAACAAAATCCAAGGCTATATCGCCACCGAGCATGGAGCAAGCGTGCCATTGCCTGACGACGACAAATATGCCGACTTTGAAGCGATGTATCGATGAAGTACACCCTGCGCTCATATCAGCAGAAAGCGAGTGATGCCGCCGTGAGTTACTTTGCCAAGAATTATGGCAAGGTTATTCGCAACGGCATCATCGTGCTGCCTACTGGTGCAGGCAAATCGCTTGTAGTCGCAGACATCGCTTCACGCATCGACGAGCCTTTGATTGTGCTGCAGCCCAGTAAGGAAATTTTAGAGCAGAACGTGGCAAAGTATGCCTCTTATGGTTACAACGACTATGGCGTATATTCCGCAAGCGTAGGAATGCGAGAAATCCGCCGTGTTACCTTTGCCACCATCGGCAGTATCATCAACCACCTCGAAGAGTTTAACGACTTTCACAAGATTATCGTTGATGAGTGCCACCTCGTCAAGCCGTATGGCGGTCAGTACAACAA
Organism: Muribaculaceae bacterium; assembly: GCA_017545095.1. Next base: position 11,694 of record JAFYCU010000022.1, read on the forward strand.
GTTCTTTAAGGCAGCACCTCGCAAAGTAATTGGTCTTACCGCTACCCCCTATCGGCTCACATCGGTGCAGTTGCCACCAAAATTCGGCTATATACCGCAGTACGGCAGTATGCTTCAATTCCTCACGCGCTCACGACCGAGGGTGTTCAGCGATGTGCTGTACTATTGCCAA
>JAFYCU010000279.1 GCA_017545095.1 Muribaculaceae bacterium
AAGCGCCTCGTTAACGCGGTCCCAGCTCTTGGCCATGCGAGCCTTGCGGTGTGAGAGAATCAGTTGCCCCTTGCGGTCTTCCTGGCTCTCGACATACACCTCGACGGTGTCGCCCACCTTCAGGTCGGGGTTGTAACGGAACTCGTTAAAGGGAATGATGCCATCCGACTTCGCACCGATGTTAACCACCACCTCGCGCTTGTTAATCGAGATCACGGTACCTTCGGTCACGTCCTTGTCCTTGAAGTTGCCAAGGCTTTTGTCGTAGGTTTTTTCCAGTTCCTCGTAGGATTTGTCACGATTGGTTTCCCCTTTCTCAAAGGCTTCCCAATCAAAATCGGCGATAGGAGAATTTTTTAATTCTTCGCTCATTTTAAAAAGTTAATAAAATTAGTAAACTACGCCCTTGCCAGATTCGTTCCCGGCAAAAGCAGCCGCAAAGGTACAACTTTTTTGCGACATGGCAACAATGATTGACTCATTATTATTGAAATAACGCCCGAAAAGTTCGATTTTAGAATATTTAACTATCCGCAAATGCCAAAGTCTTGGCCATTACGAATATTGGTTGTAATTTTGCTCTCTGAAAATGAGAATCAATCATCCATTATTATTAACCTAAAATCAAACAAGATGAAGAAGATTTTACTCTTCGCTGCACTTGCTGCAGCATCGCTGAGCATGAGTGCTCAGTACACCGTGGAGAAGCTGTGGGGCTCGACCAATGTCCCCGCAGCAGCCGACTGCCGCCAGGGCGTGGGCATGAACGGCAAGTTCTATATCAACAACAAGTACGTCAATGCTGACGAGGGAGCTGAGCCTCAGGTGTTGGTTTACAGCGAAGGCGGACTGGAGAACCAGCAGTTCCCCGGCGGCCTGAACTGCGGCATCAACATTGACCAGGCCGGTCACCTGATTGTGAGCCTGGCCACGTTCCCTAACGCCAACAGCTGGCTGTTTGACGACGAGACCCCGATGATTCGCGTCATCGACCCGGTGACCGGAAATGTGACCGACCTGCCTCTGGGTGGCGGTGCCCCCAACGGCGGCCGTCTTGATGTGCTGGGCCGCGCCTATGGCGACCTGCTCGGAACCGGTGAGCTTTACCTGCCCCTGCTGCCCGCCAACGGCGGCATCAACCGCTACTTCTATGAGGACGGTGAAGTGCTGGGCGAGGACTGCTATGCAGCTCTGCAGTCGCCGTCGGCCAATGCCGACAACATGACCATCGTTAACGCTGTGGTGGATGCCGACGGCAACGACGCCATCTTCTACTATCAGCGCGGTGGCATGCCCTACCTGTTCTACTGGAACGGCGACAACCTGGAGGGCCAGATTATCAACATCCCCGCCAGCGAGAACGGCATGATTCGTTGCAACCAGAACGGTGCCGACTTCTTCGCCTTCGACGGCAAGAACTTCGTGGTGTATCCCTGCGGTGCTGCCAACAACGCCTACTACGATGGCTTTGCCATCTATGAGATTGGCGCCGAGGCTCCCCTGTTTGTGAAGGAGCCGACCATCGCTACCGCCCCCAACGCATTCCAGGCTAACTGGCTGAACGCCGAGTTGACCAACGACGGCGTGATCATTTATCAGTATGTGCCCGGCAAGAGCATGGAGGTTTACAAGATGGCCTTGGAGAATGATGAGCCTGAGACCCGCACCATTTCGGGTAACGTGAGCGATGCCGATGGCAACCCGCTGGAGGGTGTGCTCGTGACCGCTGTGCTCGCCGTTGAGGAGCAGCCCGAGGGCCTGAAGCGTGCCGATGGTGACACCTACACCGCCACCACCGATGCCAATGGTTACTACGAGGTCGAGGTGCCCGCCGAGGGCGAATACATGCTTACCTTCGAGAAGGAAGGCTATGTGTCGCAGACCCTTCCCGAAATGGAGGCCGAGGCTGTGACGCTTGAGGCTGACACCAACACTGGCGTGAGCGATGTGAACAGTGCCAAGGCTGTGGCCAGCGTGAAGTATGTGAACGCTGCCGGCCAGGTGAGCACCAGTGCCTTCACCGGTGTGAACGTCATGGTCACTACCTACAGCGATGGCAGCCAGAGCATCGTGAAGGTTGTGAAGTAATCCACATCTGAACAAAATGAAAGCTCACATCCCGTGAGCACCGGCCGCGCCCCTCACACGGGGCGCGGCTTTTTTGGCACGCCAGCAAAACGCAGGTTTTTATCGCCACCCACATACTGAAACGCTTTTTCTTGCGTTATAATAAGGTATTATTTCGCAACCAAGTTAGATGAACAGAATCAGAATCACGATATTGCTGCTGGTGGCTTGTATGGTAACCCTGGCCGCCGGGGCGCAGGTGAAAATCACGGGTAAGGTGTATGACCAAAACGAGCAACCCATCGAATTTGCCACGGTACGCATCCTGGGCACGACGATAGGTGTGAACACCGACCTCAAGGGCATGTATGAGCTCAGCGTGCCAGCCAGCGACACCATCATGGTGGAGTTTTCGTGCATCGGCTACAACACCGTGACGCGCCAGCTCATCAAGCCCACCGGCACGGTGACCATCAGCCCCAAGCTCTATGAGAAGTCGCACGAACTGGCCGAAGTGCTCATCACCGAGTACAAGAAACAGACCAACACCATGCAAGGCATCGACATGGAGCATTCGCGCATCACGCCCGATGCCAGCGGCAACCGTGTGGAGGCCGTGCTCACCACCATGGCCGGCGTGACGAGCAAGAACGAGATGTCGTCGCAATACATGGTTCGCGGCGGCTCATACGACGAGAACAGCGTGTATATCAACGGCATCGAGGTTTACCGCCCGCAGCTCATCAGCTCGGGCCAGCAGGAGGGTCTGTCGATCATCAACAGCGACATGGTGTCGCAGGTGAACTTCTCGACAGGTGGCTTCAATGCAGAATATGGCGACAAGATGTCGAGTGCGCTCGACATCACCTACCGTGACCCGCAGGCATTTGAGGGAGCGTTGTCGGCGAGCCTGCAGGGCGGCACCCTGACGCTGGGGCACGGCACCAAGCGGTTCTCGCAGCTGCACGGCGTGCGCTACAAGCGCAACTCGTCGCTCATGGGCTCGCTCGAGAGCAAGGGTGAATACGACCCGCAATATTTCGACTACCAGACCCACATCGTGTTCAAGCCCACCGACAAGTTCCGCATCTCGCTGCTGGGCAACGTGTCGATCAACCACTACCGCTTTGTGCCCGTGGACCGCGAGACCAGCTTTGGCACAGCCAACGACGCCAAGTCGTTCAAGGTCTATTTCGACGGTCAGGAGAAAGACAAGTTCGAGACCGTGTTCGGGGCTCTGTCGCTGAACTACCGCGTAAACAAAGGCACCGACTTCACGTTGCAGGCATCGGGTTACCAGACCAACGAGCTGGTGGCCTATGACGTGCACGGCGAGTACTGGCTCGACGAGGCCGGTGCGGGCACCGTGGGCGGCGAGCTGGGCGTGGGCAAATATCACGAGCATGAGCGCACGCGCCTCAAGCTCAAAGTGCTCGACTTCGCCCTAAAGGGCAACACCGGCATCAGCTACCACAACTTGTCCTACGGTGTGAGCATGCGCCGCGAGAGCATCTACGACCGCCAGCGCGAATGGCAGTGGCGCGACTCGGCCGGCTACTCCCTGCCGCACATCGACGACGAGGTGAACGTGATCTACAGCCAGACGTCGCACCACGACCTGAACACCACGCGCTTTGCCGCCTATGTGCAGGACACCTACAAGGTGCAGCTCGGTTCCGGCCTGCTCTCCATCAACGGCGGACTGCGCATCTCGCACTGGGATTTCAACAAGGAGACGCTGTTCTCGCCACGCTTCAGCATCGGCTATGTGCCCGACGGCAACAACCGCCTCTCGCTGCGCTTAGCCGGAGGATTCTACTACCAAGCCCCGTTCTACAAGGAATACCGCTACGAGACCTACGACAGCATTGGCAACCCCTACATTGCGCTGAACAACGACATCAAGTCGCAGCGCAGCATCCAGGTCATTGCCGGAGGCGACTACACCTTCAGGATGATGGACCGCCCATTCAAGTTCACCGCCGAGCTGTACTACAAAAACCTCGCCAACCTGATTCCCTATGAGGTCGATAATCTCAAGGTGGTGTATTCGGGCCGCAACGAGTCGAAAGGCTACATTGCGGGTGTGGACATGAAGCTCTTCGGGCAGTTTGTGGAAGGCACCGACTCGTGGCTGAGTCTGTCGCTGATGAAGACCAGCGAGGACCTGAACGGTGTGAAAGTGCCGCGTCCCACCGACCAGCGCTACAGCCTGGCGCTGTTCTTCACCGACTATTTCCCCAGCGTGCCGCGCCTGAAGTTCAGCCTCAAGGGCCTGCTCAGCGACGGCTTGCCCACCACGTCGCCGCGCATGACCCGCGACAAGGGCTACTTCCGCCAGCCGGCCTACAAGCGCCTCGATGCCGGACTGAGCTTCATGCTCGTGGGTCCCGAGCACAAGCCCCGCGACGGCTTCCTGAGCCACTTCAAGGACATCTGGCTGGGCGTGGATGTGTTCAACCTGCTCGACATCAGCAACGTGAGCAGCTACTACTGGGTGACCGACGTGAACGACATCCAGTATGCCGTGCCCAACTACCTTACCCGCCGCCAAATCAACGTGCGCCTGTCGGCCTCGTTCTGAACGGCCTCATGCGCCAGCCCACACAAAGGTGGCTTAATTGCCATCATCCTCATCATTTGGGTCGTAGAAAAGCATGGCCACATCAAAGCTGTCGCACATCGCCAGCCGAAGCTCATCACTCACCTCGGTGATGCCACAACACGCACACACATTGGCGGCAAGGACGAGAACTTGGCACTTCTCGTAACCATACTCCATCTCACTGTAAAGCCGCTCCAGAAGCCGCAACAAGGCCAAACCATAATCGTAGGACACATCATCAAGCGGCGTCTTGTTGAGTGCCTCAAACCACTCGTAGTCCAACAAACGGTCGTAGGCAACCATCAATTGCACAAAAAAATCATCACCGCAATTCACTTCGTACTCATTCCAAAGGCAGAAGAAAACTGTGCGCCAGAAATAAAAATCGGGATAGATAACTTCCACCGCATATTTCAAGAAATCACCCCCATAATGTAAATAGCCTTCGGCAACAAAAGCGATCAATCGTTCACTTTCATACATACCATCCACACTTGACGTGATAACACATCGCTTCATCATTTCCGCTGCAAGCTCCGGGTCTTCCCTCCCCTCACCCACAGCAACAATCACCCTGCTCACGATTTCGCCAATCTGGTACAAATCGCTCTGAGTGTTTAAATTATCCACACTCTGGTCGATGTACCGATCGTTGCCACGCTTCAACATAACCTTTCTCTCTTTCATACTTACCCTGTTATCAACACTGAACAGATATACGATAAAAGCCAAAAGGTAACCCGGAGCAAGGCCATAAACACCCACGGCGTGCAAGGAAAAATACCATGCACTCCGTGGGAGAAATGTGGTTTAAATGCAGCAGACCCGCGTCACTGGCGGGCGAGAAACTCCTTGATGCGCGGCAGTGGCACTCCGAAGTTGAACCCCTGCGTGCCCTGCATGCCGGCGAAATTCACCGCCACCAGTTCGCCGTAGCAGTTCACCACGGGGCTTCCGCTGGAGCCTTGCAGCATGGGAATGGTGTACATCACGCGCTGTCCATCGGGTTCCTGCGACACGTTGCCGGTGGTGAGCTGCGCCTTGATGCCCTCGCGCGTGGCAGCCAGCTGCATGCCGTGGTTGTAGCCGATGAGCACGAGCTGTTGGTTGAGTTGGAGGTTCTCGCGGTCGGCCACGCTGGGGCCGAAAAGCGTGCCTTCGCTTTTTGGCGGCGAGAACACGTAGGCGTTCGGCGGCGTGGTGTGGTCTTTGAGGCGAATGAGCGCGAGGTCCACTTCTTGGTCCTTGCTCGTGCGCACCACCACACAGGGCTTGAAGTCGTCGGGCTTGGTGACGTAGGTGTCGTGATAGGCTATTCCCAGTTCGCAATGCGTGTCGAGTCGCAGCTGGTTCACGTCGATGCGCCTTAGCTCGTCGAGATATTCCTCGGCCTCGTCGAATTTCTGCGACAACGCCTGCTGCTGCCGGCGCAAGTCGTTGTTCTCCGATGACTCTTGGACCACATATTCCTCCAAATACGGGTTCCACTCCACCGTGGTGTTGTCGTTGATGCGCTCCTCCAGCTCGCGGTATTGCTCGGCCATGTTGCCCTGGGCATACTCGGTGTAGGCCTTCAGGGCATCGATCAGGTTGTGCACACACGACTCCACATCCGACTTCTTGATATAGGGGTCCACCACATGTCGGTTGGTGAGCAGCGAGCCGTTATCATCCACAAAAAACGCCGTGCCGAACACCATCGACTTCTCGATCTCATCGGCTTCGAAGGCCACATTCTCCATGTCGCCGTCCTCGTCCAGGCCGCTGAAGTAGATCACCGACCCATCGGGCAACGTGGCCGTGTAATAATACTGGTTGAGCACCAGCACCACACCCGATGCTTGATCCATATAAATCTCGCTCGGCGATTTCTCTTTCAAGCACGACGCCAGCAGCAAAGGCAGCAACATCAGTGTCAAGGTAAGTATTTTTCGGTTCATGGTGAAATAAGTTTTGACATATCGATTCAGTGAAGAAAAATTAGACATAAGTACACAAGCCTTTGATTCGGCAATCAAATAAGCACATAAGATTTTTATTATCAATGCTTTTATGCATATCCTATTCTTCTGGTTTCTGCTTAATAAGGTCTAGAATCATAGCACGCGATGCTTTAACGATCACTTATGCTTGCAAAATTACTGCAAGTTGAGCGCAATGCAAAACAAAAGACGAAGTTTTTTGCTTTTGCATTGCCGAGACACAGCGTAATTTCGACGAAGTCAACATTACTGCAAGTTGAGCGCAATGCAAAACAAAAGACGAAGTTTTTTGGACTACTACCGAGCAGTTGTCCCCGCCGCGCGGTGACCCAGTTAGTTAAATTTTGCCCTGCCGGGCTAGCACAACACAAAATGCCCGGCGGAGCTGGCTGCGACATGCCGCCGGGTCGTTCCTCGGCAGAGGAACACCAATCCGAAAGCCCCATATTGCCGCGCCAGCGGCTATGTGGGGATACCGATGACCCGAAAGGCGACGCAACCTCGGCGAGGTTGCCTGCCCGCGTGTGTTGGGCAACGTCTCCGACGTTTTCTAGAACGTTTGCGGCTCGTTTTCCCCATATACGTCGCTGCGCTCCTTCATATGGGGCTTTCTGATTGGGGAACGTCTGCGACGTTCATTGCCTGCGATTTCGTCACCCCGCGAAGCAAAGGGCGGCAGCCGCACGCGCAGCCACCGCCCCAACAGCGTCAACACGCCACCGCCTCCGAGGCCGTAGGATGCCTTTGGGTTGCCGGTGTGAGGGCTATTACCACATCACTGCTTCAAAATGATGTCAATCACAAAGTTCACATCGTCGATATCCACACGTCCGTCGCCGTTGGCGTCACCCACCACCGCAGGCGATGCACCGTCCTCCACGATGTTGTCGAAGTTCAGCCACACCGGGGCGGCGAAGTAAGCCTGCAGCGACCCGCTCGGCACATGCACCGTGGCTGTTGGATATATGCCCGAGTCAAAAGCATCACTCGCCAAATTGGCTGGACGGTTGCGCTTGCAGACAATGTCGGCAATAGCCGAGCAGCCTGCAAATGCCTTGCTGCTGATGGTTTTCACGTTGGCACCGAGTTCTACGTTCGACAAGGCGTTGCAACCGTGGAATGCCGACATACCTACATCTGTCACGGGGTTGCTAAGAGTCAAGTTCCTCAATCCAGCGCAACCATAGAACGTATAGGGTTTCACCTGCGTAAGTCCACTTGGTGTTACAACGTTGGTCACTTCAGCATTGTTAAGATAAAGGCGTTTTGCACAAGCCAGTGGATTAGCCTCGCTGCCATCGAAGTCAATGCCACACCAAGCCGCCAAGTCGCTGATTTGGACTTTCGTCAAACCAATGCACCCAGCAAATGCACGACCGCCAATGGAAGTCACAGAAGCGGGAATGGCGATGCTGGTTAAGCCACCACAATTGATGAACGCCGAGTCTCCAACTGTAGCCACCGAATTGCCGATTGTTACACTCGTCAGGCCGCTGCATCCGTTAAATGCTGAATTTCCGATTTTTGTCGCTTTGTTTGGAATTGTCACTTTCTTCAGTTGTGTCAACCCTTTGCAAATGTTAGCTGGAATACTTCCAACGTCATTTCCGAATGTAAACGTGTTTATACTATTCAACCCATTAAAAGAGGAACAAGCATCGCAGTTTTTCGAATTCCAAGTAACGCTTGCTAAAGAACTTTGGCCATACATGAAATAAGTGGGAAGTGTTTCCACTCCGCTGCCAATAGTTAGTTCTTGGATTGGGCAGTTCTGGAATTGAGGATAGCTTTTTGAGAATCCAGCACAATTTTTCGCATACCATATCAATTTCGCAAGAGAACTACAATCTTTGAAAGCTGAGCTACCGATAGAGGTCACGGCGTTGGGTATGGTCATGCTCGCCAAACCAGTGCAGCCAGAGAATGCCGACCCATCAATGGAGGTCACGGTATTGGGAATGGACACGCTCGTGAGACCGCTCATACCATAACATAAGCAAGATGGTATTTTTTGCACATTATCTCCAAATGTAAACGATTGGATAGTGTTGGGAAAAGTATTACTATTCATATCATTACATGCTATAGCATTCCAAATCACGCTCGTCAGGCTAGAGCAATCATAGAACGCGCGGTAGCCGATGGAGGTCACGGAACTCGGGATGGTCACGCTTGTCAGGCCAGTGCAGCCATAGAACGCCTGAGAGCCTATACTGGTCACCGAGTTCGGGATGGTCACGCTCGTCAGGCCAGTGCAGCCATAAAACGCCTGAGAGCCGATACTGGTCACAGAGTTCGGAATGGTCACGCTCGTCAGATTGCTCCAACCCGAAAACGCACCACTCTTTATTTCTTCGAGTCCGTTTGGTATCACTATCTCTACGATTTCCTCATTGTTGAGTAAAAGATGCTTTGCATAATAAAGAGGATTAGCGGTCTCATTACCAAATGAAATATTGAACCAAGCCAATAAATCGCTGATATGCACGCTCGTAAGGCTAGTGCAGTTGTAGAACGCACTGCCACCGATGGAGGCCACCGAGTTGCCGATGGTCACGCTCGCCAGGCCAGTGCAGCCAGAAAATGCAGAGCCGCCGATGGAGGTCACCGAGTTACCGATGGTCACGCTCATCAGGCCAGTGCAGCCGTAGAACGCACTGCTTTTCACTACTTCAACTCCTTCGGAAATAACCAAATCAGTCAGTTCTGTGTTGTTCAGAAACAGGTGATGCGCATAATACAAAGGATTGGCGTAAACATTGGCGTAAGGTGTGCCGCATTGGTAACAACTTTCGAAATCAATGTTGCACCAAGCAGCGAGGTCGCTGATATTGACTCTCGACAATCCAGTGCAGCCATAGAATGCTAATCCGCCGATGGAGGTCACGGAGTTTGGGATGGTCACGCTCGTCAGGTCAGTGCATTCATAGCACAAGTAACTTGGAATACGCTCCACTTTTTCACCAAAAGTAATGGATTGTAAACATCGAAACGGGTACTCACAATAACATCCATCGTCATCACTATCCTCCACCTTGATATTACAATTAATAGCATTCCAAATAACATTCGTCAGACTGCTACAACCAGCGAAAGCTCCATAGTCAATTGAGGCCACGGAGTCTCCGATGGTCATACTCTTCAGGCTGCTGCAACCCCTGAACGCATACCAGCCAATGGTGGTCACCGAATCAGGAATGGTCACACTAGTCAAGCCAGTGCATCCTTCGAACGCATAAACGCCGATGGAAGTCACGGAGTTCGGGATGTTCACGCTCGTCAAGCCAGTGCAGCCGTAGAACGCATAGCTGCCGATGGAGGTCACGGAGTTGCCAATCGTCACATTCGTCAGGCCGGTGCAGTTGGAGAACACCAAGTTGCCGAGAGTGGTCACGGAGTTGCCAATCGTCACATTCGTCAGGCCAGTGCAGTTGGAGAACACCGAGTTGCCGAGAGTGGTCACAGAGTTGGGGATGGTCACGCCCGTCAGGCCAGTGCAGCGACAGTATTTGCAACTTGTTGTGTGTCAGAGATTTTCGATTAAAACGGTAGAAAAGTGATGACGAAGATTCTTTATATGGAAAAAAAGATGAAGATTTAACGTTTTTAACTACTTATAACGTCTTGCGTGCGCATAAGTGTATTGAATAGTATCTATTATAAAATAAGATTGTTTTGCGAGGCAATCTTAGATTCTAAAAATACAAGAATGATGCAGCTATATTTAGACAAGGATAATATGGTGATAATTGACTTTGGAGTAAAAATCATGAAATTGCGATAAAAAATGTGAAAATACAGTAAATAAATCAGGGTTTATTAATTCTGTTTTATAGAAAATGCTTAACTTTGTAAACCAAACTTTATAACATCGCTCAATTATTATTAAATATAATTTATATGAGTATCAGTAAGGATGTCATTAAACAGTGCCTGATCAGTAAGCAACGCGAGGTGGATGAGGCGGTGATTGTGAACCGTCCCATAGACTTTGAAGAGAATGGCAACTATGTGATAGTTGGCGTGAGACATACGGGTAAGTCGTACCTCCTGTATCAACGTGTTCGTCAACTTCAATCAGCAGGAAA
>JAFYCU010000280.1 GCA_017545095.1 Muribaculaceae bacterium
AACTGAAAACTGAAAACTGAAAACTGACAACTGACAACAATGAATCGAACAATGTTAGCCCTGCTGGCCCTGCTATGGATGAGCAACCAGGCCGCAACGATTGAGAACGGCTCGAACTGGAGCGATGGTTTTGTGATACTTCATGTGACCGAAGTGCACGAGGGCTGCGCCACCCTCATGGGCGGCACGCTGCACGAGGGCGGCTACCAGGTGTGCTTGGTGCCTACTGGCGTGGAAAGCGAATATCGCCTTGCACCCGTGCCGGGCGACGACGGACAATACTGCTACTTTGGCGGCACTGCCAGCAATGGCGACCGCGTGACGATGGAAACGGTGGATGGCATCCAGCTGCTGGTGAGCCGCAACCACGAGGGGACGGTGACCCACGTTTTTCAAGAACTGCAAGGCAGCCTGCGCGACCTCATGCTGCGCGACCTGCACATGGCCTATGCCGGAGAATATCTCGACAACCACGGAAAGCAGTGGACCTTCACCCTCGACGGCCGCCTTCAACGCCCCGGCACGTCAAGCCCCGAGCCTTACACCATTCTAGACATCTTCGAAATGCCCAGCGAAGTCATGCAAACCGCACAAGGCGACTACCTAATGATTAAATTGAGCACCACCGGGCTTAACGTGTACAGCTGCACGTGGGACGAGGAAAACGAACACTACGGTGACCAAGAACCGGAGCTGGTGGCCAAGCTGCGCCGCACCGGGTCGCCGTGGAACAGCTCCGGCGTGTGCCCCTACACGCAGAATGTACTCATCACCGGCACCATGGCCTCCCGCTTCGACACGGCCATGCTGCGGAAAATTCGCAACGAAGTGTGGGCGCGACACGGATATGCGTTCTCCTCGGCCGACCTGCGCGACTATTTTTCGCAACAGCCCTGGTACACCCCCAACCCCAACGGCAACCAAAGCATCAAGCTCTCCCCTATCGAGCAAATGAACGTAGATATCCTGCGCAGCGTGGAAATCGAACCTCAACGCGACTGGCTTGTGACCGAAGAAGGTTTTTGAATTCGAGGGCTATGTAGAATTGTGTGAGTGATTTGACTAAAAGAACATAATGAGCAAAACATAGTCAACAGAGGATAATGCCGCATTGCGAAGGTGCATCAAAAACGCTCGTTTACTCGTTTGCATATCTTTGTTTTTGAATCTTTTGTTCCTTTCAGTCTAAAACAACTTTATATAAAACAACCACACCAAAGGGCATAGCGCCAATCTCATTACCCAAACAAATCAACATAGAGCCTAAGTCCATTCATAAACATACAGCAAAAAAGAATAAGCCACCAGCAAAAAGCACTACCAAAATCAGTAGTATTAACAGCGAGATGCGCGAATTATTCTTGAATATTTTGTTTTATTGACAATAGTTCGTAATTTTGCACGCTAAGATTTTTTACAAACTAAAACCATTACACTATGAACAAATTTACCTTAATGCTGCTGTCGCTGTTCCTTGCCATAGGAGCCAGCGCCACCGAGTACACCGGCACGATGACCGTGAAAACGGTCAACAACGAACTCACCCGCGAAGGCATGACGCTGAACGTGGAGGAAAACGAGAACGGCACTTTCAATGCCCGTATGGGTTTCAGCTTCAAGGTTCTCAACTACGAGATGAATGTGGCCGAGATGCAATTTGAGAACATGCTGGGTGTGACCACCAGCGACGGCTACACCACCATCACGGGTGCCCAGAAGCTTAACCTGCTCGAGATTTCGGGTCTGAGCGACATGATTCCGTCGTGGCTGCAGCCCTACATTGGCAGCTCGCTCGACACCACCGTGCCCGTGGCTTTCACCGCACGTTTCAACGGCACCTATGCCGTGGCAACGATGTGCTTCCAGCTCAACGTGAGCATCACCATCCCCATCCTGAACACCACCATGGAGGTCATCAACACCCCCGTGCTGATTGCGCTTGAGGACCTGCCCCCCGCAGGCACCGACCCCGGCACAGGCATCCAGGGCGATGTGGACAACAGCGGCAATGTGGACATCGACGATGTCAACGCTTTGGTGAACATTCTTCTGAAGCAATAAGTGTGATTTTTCAACGCTTTCCACATGTGGGGAGAACCGGTGAGGAGCCGAGTTCTCCCCTACTTTTTTGCCGCAATACGAGGGCGAAAGTGCGTCCCAGTTGCCAGTGTGATGAAAATTGATTAATTTTGCAGCCTGATTCAATGAGTTTGGGGGTGCCGCCCGATAGATGGCGGCTGAGAACATACCCATGGAATCTGATCCGGGTTATACCGGCGTAGAGAACTAAACTTATTTAATTACATCATGAAACTTTACCAATTACTCCTCTCGGCGGCCCTGTTAGGCGCCTCTTTGGCCGCCACCGCACGCGACTTAGAGGCCGACACGACCCAAACGGTTACCTTGAGCGACGTGGAAGTGCTCGGCACCCGTGCCACCAGCAAGATGCCCATCGCGTTCACCACCATGACCAAGGCGCAGCTCAATGCCGTGAACCACGGCCAAGACATCCCGTTCCTGCTGAGCACCACGCCTGGCGTGCTCACCACGAGCGATGCCGGAGCCGGCGTGGGCTACAGCAGCATACGCGTGCGCGGCACCGACGCCACGCGCATCAACGTCACCGCCAACGGCATTCCCATGAACGATGCCGAGAGCCACAGCGTGTTCTGGGTGAACACGCCCGACCTGGCCTCGTCGCTGCAAGACGTGCAGGTGCAGCGCGGTGTGGGCACAAGCACCAACGGCGCAGGAGCCTTTGGCGCAAGCATCAACCTGCGCACACAGCTGTTCTCGACAACCCCGTTTGCCGTTTTCAGCGGCTCCTACGGCTCCTTCACCACACACAAAGAGACCGTGAGCGTGGGCACCGGCCTGCTGCACGACCGCTGGGCCCTCGAGGCTCGGCTGTCGAACATTGGCAGCAACGGCTACCGCGACCGAGCCACCAGCGACCTGAAGAGCTTCTTTGTGCAGGGCGGATGGTTCGACGGCTCCACGAGCGTGCGACTGATTGCCTTTGGCGGCCAGGAAGAGACCTATCACGCGTGGGACGGCATCAGCCGCGACATGCTCGTCACCAACCGCACCTACAACCCCAACGGTGAAATCAAGCGCGACGGCAAGGTGGTGGACTTCTACGAAGACCAGAAGGACATCTACCGCCAGATGAACTACCAGGCTCTGTGCGAACACACCTTCTCGCCCGAGTGGCAGCTCAACGTGGGACTGCACTACACCGACGGCTACGGCTACTACCAAGAATATAAGAACGCGCGCACGCTTGTGGAATACGGCTTGACCCCATTCACAACTACCACTATAGCCGACGACGGCACCGTGAGCACCAGCACGGTGAAGAAGTCGAGCCTGGTGCGCCGCAAGGTGCTCGACAGCGGTTTTGGAGGAGCCGTGTTCTCGCTGCGCTACACCGGCGAGCGGCTCTCCGCCACGCTGGGCGGCGGCGCCAACCGCTACATCAACAACCACTACGGTCGCGTGATGTGGGTGGAGAATTACCTGGGCGAACTCGACCCCTCGCATGAATACTACCGCAACAAGGGCCGCAAGACCGACTTCAACATCTATCTGCGCGGCAACTACACGCTGTGGCACGGCCTGAGTGCCTATGCCGACCTGCAGCTGCGACACATCGCCTACACCATCAAGGGCGTGAACGACAAGTGGGACTGGACCGCCAACCCCGAGCGCATGCAGCTGCTTGATGTGGACGAAAAATTTAATTTCTTCAACCCCAAAGCGGGCTTGAACTGGCAAATCACCCCGAAGCATCGAATCTATGCATCGTTGGGTGTGGCGCACAAGGAACCCACGCGCAACAACTACAACGACGGGCCGCTGCTGGTGCACCCCCGCGCCGAGCGACTCATCGACTGGGAACTGGGCTACACCTACAACGGGGGGCGTCTCACCGCCGGCGTGAATCTTTACTACATGAACTACAAGGACCAGCTCGTGCTCAACGGCAAGCTTAACGAGATTGGCGAGCCCATGTCGGAGAACGTTCCCCACAGCTACCGCTGCGGCATCGAGCTGATGGCCGGCTTCCAGCTCACCTCGTGGCTGCGCTGGGACGTGAACGCCACGCTGAGCCGCAACCGCATCAAGGATTATGTGGGCTATGTGAGCGACTACGAAGCCGACACCTGGGACGAAATGTGGTCGCAAGATGGCAAACCATCGCAAACCGCCATCGAGTGCGGCAACACCACCATCGCCTTCTCGCCTTCGGTGATCGCCAACAGCGTTTTCGCCCTCAACTACAAGGGCTTCACGGCACAATTCCAGAGCCAATATGTGAGCCGCCAGTATCTTGACAACTTCCAAAACCGCGACGACTCGCTCGACCCCTATTTCGTGAGTCACCTGCACCTGGACTACACCTTCACCCTGCCCCGACTGAAGAACATCACCGTGGGCGTGAGCATCTATAACCTGTTCAACGAGAAATACGAGACCAACGGCTATTCTCAAACGGCCGCCCTGTACAAGAACGGCAGTAAGGCCAACGGCTACACGCTGAGCAGCGACCCGCGCTTCTACCCCATGGCCGGAACCAACCTGCTCGCACACCTCAGGCTGAATTTCTAAAAGTGATGTGTCATGAGTGATGAGTGACGAGCAATTCAAGTTTCGCAAGTAATGAAAAATTGGGAAATAGTACTAAATCAAAAGAATAGCTCCCCCTCTAAGATAGAGGGGGCAGGGGGAGTATGAAGATTTTGTCAAAGGTCTCCCCAAGTTTGCATAGTCGCTGTATGTACATACTCCCCCTAACCCCCTTAGAGGGGGAGCTATCGCAAAGCTGCTTGCAAAACTTAAATGAGTAAACGATGAGTCATGAGTTTTGAGTCATAAGTAAACAAGTGCCGTAATGCATAGCCGCACCCGATATCGCAATTCTCTGTGCCAGAGGCTGCTGACGCTGTCGCTGTTGTTGCTGGCGATGGTGGTTCTCAACGCCCACGGGCAAACACCCACCGACTCGGTGACGGTGAGTCTGGTCACGTTCTATCCCGGCGAGGAGTCGTTCTCCATCTACGGCCACACCGAACTGCGTGTGCAACAGAACGACCGCGACTGGTATTACAACTACGGGGTGTTCGACTTCGAGGCGTCGGGGTTTGTATGGCGCTTTGTGACGGGCGAAGCCGAATACTTGTGTGTGCCCATACCGGCCAAGTATGCCCTGCTCGACATGGAGGGTCGGCGCATGGTGGAGCAACAGCTGAACGTCACCCAAGCCGAGGCACAGCGCGTGGCCAACATGCTGCTCACCAATGCCCTACCCGCCAATCGCGCCTATCACTACCGCTACCTCACCGACAACTGCTCGACTCGCCCTCGCGACATCATCGAGACAGCAGTGGCCGATGATGCGCTACACTACGGCGACTCGCCACTGCCGGGCATCACCTACCGCCAGATGCTACGCCACTACGGGCAGAACTATGCCTGGCAGCAATTCGGCATCGAGCTGGTGCTGGGCAGCACGCTCGACCATCCTCTCGACTACCGCGAGCAGATGTTCATCCCCATGGTGCTCATGCAGGCTGCTGAAGGAGCCACGGTGACGCGTGATGGCCGCACCGAGCCATTGGTGTCGCACACCCAGGTTGTGGTCGATGCCAGCGAGCAAGGTTTGGTGCTCCCCCCCACCCCGTGGTGGTGCTCGCCGCTTGCCGCCACCCTGCTGTTGCTGGCCGTGGCGGTGCTGCTCACGGTGCGCGACCTGCACCAACGAGTTGTGACGCGTTGGTTCGACAGCCTGCTCTTCGGCATACTCGCCATCATAGGCTCGGTAATCACATTCTTGGTGCTCTGTTCCGAGCACGAGGCGCTGTGGCCCAACTGGAACCTGCTGTGGGCACATCCGTTGGCCTGGTTGCCAGCGATGGGTGTGTGGCTGCTGCCACGCAGCCAACGTCTGCTCACGCTTTATCACTGTTGCAACGCCGTGATGATGGTGTTCACATTGGCTTTATGGCCCATCATCCCCCAATGCGCCCACATCGCCTTCTTCCCGCTCATGGCCGCCAGTGCGCTGCGCTCGGTGAGCTTCGTGGCCGTAGGCCGCAAAGCCCGGAAGGCGAGTCATTGAGTTCTCGCTGCAATCGTTTGCGCTGTTGGTTAAGGTTAAAGAAGAACCCGACTCGAATCTATATGCCATTATTATACTAACTTTGTTGGTGACAAATATCAACTGTTACCATTCCAACATGAACAAGAAACAACTCCTACCGCTGCTTGCGGCAATGGCATTGCCCGTGCTGGCCATGGCCCAGGGCTGGCCGGCAAATTATGGTGGTGTGATGCTCCAGGGTTTCTACTGGGACAGCTACACCGACACCAAGTGGACAAATCTCACTGCCCAAGCCGATGAGCTGGGCGACCTGTTCGACCTGATTTGGGTGCCCAATTCGGGTCGCACCGATGCCAACGGCACAGGGCAGAACATGGGCTACAGCCCCATGTACTGGCTGAGTCATATGTCGTGCTTCGGTACCGAGACCGAGTTGCGCACGATGATCGACACCTATCGCCAGCATGGCACCGGCATCATCATGGACCTGGTGCTGAACCACAAAAACGGCAAAACGGGCTGGGTTGACTTTGCCGACGAGCACGTGAACGGCCGCGTGAGCGGAAAAACCTACAATATCGAGTGGGACAACGTGAAATACAGCCAAATCTGCTCCACCGACGAGTGCAACAGCAAGGGCTACAAAACCAGCGGTGCACCCGACACCGGCGATGACTTCGACGGCTCGCGTGACCTGGACCACACCAACATCACCACACAACAGAATGTGCGCACCTATATGGACTACTTGCAGAACGAGCTGGGCTACAGCGGCTATCGTTTGGACATGACCAAGGGCTATAGCGCCGGGTTCACGGGCAAGTACAACAACTGGATGCACCCCTACTTCTGCGTGGGTGAGTACTGGGACGGCAATGCCGATGTGCTGCGCACCTGGCTCGAAGGCACCCGCTGGGGCGGTCAGCTGCAAAGCGCTACCTTCGACTATGCCCTGAAATATCGCATCAACGATGCCTTCAACGGCTCCAGCTTCA
This sequence comes from Muribaculaceae bacterium, assembly GCA_017545095.1. Next base: position 7,102 of record JAFYCU010000280.1, read on the forward strand.
ACGCCAGTGCGCTGAACGACAAAGGTCTGAGCGCCGATGTGTGGTACAACCGTTGGGCCATCACCTTTGTCGACAACCACGACACCGGTCAAACCGGCAACCACTCGCGCATGAGCAACACGGCCAACGTGGCCGCCGCCAACGCGCTCATCCTCGCCCTGCCGGGCACGCCGTGCGTGTTCCTGCAGCACTACAAAAACAACAAGACGGCCATCACCAACATGATTCATGGCCGCCGCGCTGCCGGCATCACCAACCAAAGCCCCATCACCGTGCAACAAGAGAGCAACGGCGGCTACATCATCGAGGTGCAGGGCAGCAAGGGCAAGGTGTATCTGCAACTGGGCAACGCCACGGGCAACGGAACCCCCAGCGGATTCCAGCTGGTGCAAAGCGGCACCAACTACAAGTACTACGTGTCGACGGGTCTGACCTGGAGAACCAGTGCGAAGCGCGGCGGCGGTGTGCCACAGAGCATCACCCCCACCCCGGTACCCGCCGATGGCAAAGTGACCATCTTTGTCAAAGCCGGCGACCAAAGCAGCACCCATCTCTATGCCTGGGACACCAACGACCAATACATCGGCGCCGAATGGCCCGGAACACCCATCCGCACACTGCCCTTCACCTATGTGGCTGGGGCCAAGTGGTATTACAAGACCTTCGACCAGGCCACAGTGAACGTGATTTTCAACAACGGCACCGGTGGCGAAGGCAACCAAACCGAGGACATCAAGAATTTGAAAACCAGCTCGTTCTTCACCTACAGCGGCACCGACTACACCGACTATGAGAACGTGACCACCACCGTGAAGCCCTACATTGGCTATGAGATTCCGTCAATAGCCACCGAGCGTGAAGGACACATGTATTGCTACTTGGAAACCAGCGCATGGACTGCTCCGAGCATCTATATGTGGGACAACAACGGCAAGCAGTGGACCGGAGCCTGGACCGGCAAGAAGATGACCCAAGTGGGTACCTCGCCGGTGACCGGCAACAAAATCTGGCTGTGGGACGGTGGCGTGATCACCGAAGCCGGCATGCCCGACTATCTGGTGTTCAACGACAGCCAGGACGGCGGCGAGCAAACCGAAGACATGGACTTTGTGAACGGCGGGTACTACACCCTCTACGGCCTGCTGGGCAGCGTGGCCACCGAGCCAATTCCCGAACCCGATGACGTGTATGTGATGGGCGAGGTGACCGGTGTGGATGGCTGGTATGCCAACAAGGGACAGCTCATGGCTACCACCGATGGTGTCACCTATACGGCTTCCATCACCACTCGAGGCTTGAACAGCGGTTACAGCTACTTCAGCTTCACCAAGCAGCTGGCCTCGACGGCCACCGACTGGGAGGCCATTGCCGACTACCGCTTCGGAGCCGCCAGTAGCCAGGACTATCTGGTGAACGACAGCAAACTGGGTCAGAAACTCCCCTTGGGCGACGACGGCACAAGCACGGCATTCAAGATTGGTGCCGGCACATGGCAGCTCACCCTCGACCTGGTGGGGCGCACGCTCATCATCGACAAGCCCGGCTCACAACACGTCAAGGGCGACGTGAACGGCGACGGAAATGTTGACATCGACGATGTGAATCTGCTCATCAACCACATCCTGGGCAACCGGCAGATTCCTATCGACACCGGCGACCTGAACGAAGACGGCACCATCGACATCGACGACGTGAATGCCGTGATCAACGCCATCCTCAAATAATGAAAGCAATTTCAAACGATAGGCTAAACCACCTGTCTTGAAAGGATACTACAAACCATTATTAACAACTTAACTTTCATTTAAAATGACAAAACGAATCTTGAACCTGGGCGTGCTCTTGCTTTGCATGCTCGCTTGTGTGACCCTCAGCTCCTGCGGTAGCGATGACAACAAAAAAGATGAACCCACAATTTCCAACGTGCGTCCAGCCGACCTCACCACCCCGTGGATGATTATCAACGCCGAAGAGGTTGCAAACGAAGAGTTTAGCTTTCTCGCCTTCGACGGCAACCGCGCCGCTCATGCAACCATGAACGAGAATGGTGTCCGCAACATCACCATCTACGACTCGTGGAAAGTGGATGGCGACAAGCTGTATCTGGGCGGCCATCTGGCCGGCACAATCAAGAAAGGCCAGAGCCAAGGCATTCAGGTGATCTTCATCAACGAAATCACGTATGTGCCGTCGAACGTGAAGGTGGATGGCTCAAGCATCGAGGATGAGTTCATCAAGGGCGGTGTGACCCGCGAGATGATTTGGCAGCTTCTTGAGCAGGGTGCTGAGTGACAACCATTTGGCAATTCCAAGCTAAAGACCGGGGAGCAAGTGATGTCACTTGCTCCCCGGCTTCGCTTCAGTCATGGTGTTTCTCTTGAAAGCTCACCGCTTGGCGGGGCGCAGTCGCAGCACCTGCACCGAGCGCGCGGGCAGGTAGAGCTTGAGCCATCCCAGATGCGAGGCGGCATAGAGCGGGTCGTGCTCGGTGAGATGGCGAACGGCCTCGTCGATGTTGCCGTAGCCGCCATAGCAGAGCGCGTCGCTGTCCATCACGCCCTCGTATTCGCCCTCAGGAGCCAGCATGCCATAGTCGGCAAACGACTGCGTGGGGTTGAAATTGAACACCATCACCAGTCGGCCGCGCATAAAGGCAAGCACTTGGTCGTCGTCTTTGTCCCACAACTTGCGAAGGGGCACTGCCTGAAAGTTGTGGATGCCCCCCAGCAGGTGCATCACATCGCGGTCCCAGTTGTTCAGGTACTGATACTTCAGGTCGGTGCGGTCCACAAGCTCCCACTGCCGACGGGCATACTTATGGCTCCATCCATTGCCCTCGCGGGGGAAGTCGATCCACTCGGGATGCCCCCACTCGTTGCCCATGAAGTTGAGATAGCCGCCATTGATGGTGGCCGCCGTCACCAGCCTAATCATTTTGTGCAAGGCCAGTCCGCGCGCCACGGTGGCATCATCGTCGCCCACCATCATGTGCCAGTACATCTCCTTGTCGATCAAGCGGAAGATGATGGTCTTGTCGCCCACCAACGCCTGGTCGTGACTCTCGGCATAAGAGATGGTCTTCTCATCGGCACGGCGGTTGGTGAGTTCCCAAAAGATTGAACTCGGTTTCCAATCCTCGTCCTTGAGTTCCTTAATGGTCTTGATCCAATAATCGGGTATGCCCATGGCCATGCGGTAGTCGAACCCGATGCCTCCATCCTTGAACTTGCGCGCCAGTCCCGGCATGCCGCTCATTTCCTCGGCAATGGTGATGGCATGCGGGTTCACCTGATGGATGAGCACATTGGCCAGCGTGAGATAGGTGATGGCATCGGTGTCCTCGTGGCCGTCGTAATAGTCGGCATAGGAGCCAAAGGCCTGCCCCAGACCGTGGTTGTAGTAGAGCATCGAGGTCACGCCATCGAAACGGAAACCGTCGAAATGGTATTGCTCAAGCCAGAACTTGCAGTTGCTCAGCAGGAAATGCAGCACGGCATTCTTGCCATAGTCGAAGCACAGCGAGTCCCAGGCTGGGTGTTCGCGACGGTCGCCATGGTGGAAGTAAAGGTCGGGGGTTCCGTCGAAGCGTCCCAGACCCTCCACCTCGTTTTTCACAGCATGGCTGTGCACGATGTCCATAATCACGGCAATGCCGGCAGCGTGAGCATCATCAATGAGATGCTTCAACTCGTCGGGAGTGCCAAAACGGCTCGACGCAGCAAAGAAACTCGACACATGGTAGCCAAACGACCCATAGTAGGGATGCTCTTGCACAGCCATGATTTGGATGGCATTGTAGCCGGCCTCGACCACTCGCGGCAAGATGTTGCAGCGAAACTCCTCGTAGGAACCCACGGCCTCCTTGTCCTGTGCCATGCCTATGTGGCACTCATAGATGAGCAGCGGCGCGGTGTTGGGCACAAAATCAAGAACCCGGAACACATAAGGCTGGTCCGGGGCCCACACCTGCGCCGAGAATATCTTGGTTTGCTCGTCCTGCACCACGCGTGTGGCATAGGCGGGAATGCGCTCCCCTTCGCCGCCAGGCCAGCGCACCAGCAGCTTGTAAAGGTCGCCATGCGCCAGTCCACGCGCCGGCAGTTGCAATTCCCAGTTGCCGTTTCCTGTAGCCTTCATCTTATAGGGGGCACACACACGCCAACTGTTGAAAGGTCCAATCACATACACCTCGGCGGCTCCGGGTGCCCATTCACGAAGCACCCAGCCACCGTCGCTACGGCGGTGCAGCCCGTAATAGTTGTAGGCGTTGGCAAAGTCGGTGAGCATTCCGGTGCCACCGGTAAGTTCCTCCATCTTGCGCACAGCATCGCGGTGACGACCCTCGATGGCTTCCTCGTAAGGCTCAAGCCAAGGGTCGTCCTTGACAATGGCCAGTTGTTTCTTCCTCTTCATTGTTATCGTTTTCAATTATGTTGCATTCAATTGATTGCGTTGCACATTGTGCCGCGCTTTCGGCCTACAAAGATACACATTCATATCGACATCTGCAAGCAATTTTCGACTGAACGATGAAAAGTTGCGGGAGAAATGCTTGTTTTTGCAGGATTGTTTGTAAATTTGCAGTTTGAAAGAAATAACTTAAAAAAACAAACGATATGAACTTAGAAGGAAGACGAGAGAGTAGCAATGTGGAGGATCGCCGTGGCATGTCCACTGGCACCAAAGCAGGTATCGGAGGTTTGGGCGGCTTGATCATCGCCGGACTCATCACGCTGCTCATGGGCGGCAATCTGGGCGATGTGCTTCAGAACGCCGGAGCCATGGGCGGCATGACCGGCGGCGAACAAGTGGAGCAACGCGAGTTCACCCCCGAGGAGCAGGAGCTGGCAGCGTTCAGCAAGAAAATCCTCGCGGGCACCGAAGACGCGTGGACGCAGATTTTCCGTGAGAACGGCTGGGGTGAATACAAAGCGCCCACGATGGTACTCTACACCGGCAGCACCAGCACCGGCTGCGGACAGGGCAGCGCACAGATGGGACCGTTCTACTGCTCGGCCGACCAGTGCTTGTACATCGACCTGTCGTTCTTCTCCAACATGCGACAGCAGCTGGGTGCCGATGGCGACTTCGCCTATGCCTATGTGATTGCCCACGAGGTTGGCCACCATGTGGAGTATCTCACCGGCACACTCGGCAAAGCACACCAGCAGATGCAGCGCATGAACGACAAAGACGCCAACCGCATCAGCGTGCGCCTGGAGCTGCTGGCCGACTTCTACGCCGGCGTGTGGGCCAACCGCGACAACCGCCTGTTCAACTCGCTCGAACAGGGCGACTTGGAGAAAGCCATCGACTGCGCACAGAAAATCGGCGACGACTACCTGCAAAAGAAAGCCCAGGGCTACGACATCCCCGAGAGCTTCACCCACGGCACCAGCGCACAGCGCATGAAGTGGCTCAAACTCGGCTTGCAGACTGGCGATGTGCGCTACGGCACCACCTTCCAGAAAAGCGACGCTGAGCTATAAGAGCCTCCCCAAACCCCGTGGAGCCTCCCCAAACCCCACCTAAAGGAGGGGCTTGCCAAAAGGCTTGCACCCCATCATGCCCCATCGCACCCTATATACCCTAAAAAATCCGATAAAACCCGATAAAACCTATGAGATTAATTATTGAACCTGATTATGAGCGCGTGTCGGAGTGGGCTGCCCAATATGTGGCTTCGCGCATCCGCGAGGCACAGCCCACTGCCGAACATCCCTTTGTGCTGGGTTGCCCCACCGGCAGCTCGCCACTGGGCATGTATCGCCGACTTGTGGAACTGAACAAAGCCGGCCATGTGAGCTTTGAACATGTGGTGACTTTCAATATGGATGAGTACTGCGGCATTCCCGAAGACCATCCTGAGAGCTACCACTCGTTTATGTGGAACAATTTCTTCTCACACATCGACATCCGTCGCGAGAACGTGAACATCCTCAACGGCAACGCACCCGACTTGGAGAAGGAATGCGCCGACTACGAAGCCCGCATCGCTGCCGCCGGAGGCATCGACCTGTTTATGGGCGGTGTTGGGCCCGACGGTCACATCGCTTTCAACGAACCCGGCTCATCGCTCACCTCGCTCACGCGACAAAAAACGCTCACGCAGGACACCATCATCGCCAACAGCCGTTTCTTCGACAACGACATCAACCAGGTGCCCAAGACCGCCCTTACCGTGGGTGTGGGCACTGTGATGGCCGCACGCAGCGTGATGATCATTGTCAACGGCCCGAAGAAAGCACGTGCCTTGCAGCAGGCCGTGGAGGGCGGCGTGAGCCACATGTGCACGCTGAGCGCACTGCAAATGCACCGACGCGCCATCATCGTGGCCGATGACGATGCCTGTCAGGAACTCAAGGTGAGCACCTACCGCTACTTCAAAGACATCGAGCGCAACAACCTGCTCTAAAGTTTCCAAAGCATCTATAACATGGCGGCCGACCTTACCCCAATCTGGGAAGGTCGGCCACTGTCTATCTATGGTCGCGCAAGGGCACAAAAAAAGCTGCTCGACTCTCTACGAGGGGAACAGCTCCAAACTCTCTTCGATACTTGCGTATGGGAGTTTGTGTCGGAGAAAGCGGCGACTTACTTCTTCAGCGAGTCAGCAACTTCCTGAGCCTTGTCGGCAGCAGCCTCAACGGCCTCACCAGCAGCAGCCTTCAGGCTGTCACCAGCAGCGTTGGCGGTGCTGTCAAAAGCCTCAACGGTCTCCTCAATCACGGCAGCAGTGGTGTCAGCTGCTTCCTGAGCAGTCTCAGCGGTACCCTGGCAAGAAACCATCGACATTCCGAACACAACAGCAAGTAACAAAACTAACTTTTTCATTTCTCTTTGTAAAATTAATAATAAAACAATTAAATATAGTCTGTCTTAGAAATACGCTGCAAAATTATATCAAATTTTTTATATGCAAATGATTTTGCGATTTTTTTTTCGCTGCTCGCGGAATAAAACGATTGCACTTACACTCATTTTGAGCGAAATTTCAGATGCAACGTCCTGCAGACCAATAAAATAACCATTTCAAAAAGGTTTAATTCCGCAAACGTTAAATATTGTTTACAAAATTTCAGTTACTGTAAAGATAGCGTTTTATGCTCTTCTTGGGGGTTTTCTCAAACTCGGTGGCGATGAGTTGGATTCGGGCGATGCGCTCGTAGGGAGCCACGAGCTTGTTCAGCTCGGTGCGTATGCGTTCCATCTCGTCGGGAAGCTGTTCGCGTGTGATGCCCTGCTGGTCCATGGTTTCGAAGTCGGGATAGACCAGGGCCACCAGCTTGCCCTCGCGCTCCACCACCAAACTCTCGCTCACATATATCATATTATTGAGCTTGGCCTCGATTTCCTCGGGATAGATGTTCTGCCCGTTGCTGCTCAGGAGCATGGTCTTGAGTCGGCCGCGAATAAACACCGAACCATCGGGCGACAGCGTGCCCATGTCGCCGGTGTGCAGCCAGCCGTCGTCGTCGAGCACCTTGTCGGTGGCCTCGGCGTTGTGATAATAGCCCATCATCACGTTCTCGCCCTTGACGCAAATCTCGCCGGGAATGTTCTCCGGGTCGTCGCTCAGGATTTTACACTCCATGATGCCCGGCAGGATGCGCCCCGAGCTGCGCGGCACAAACTCGCGCCAGGGTGTGTGCGACACCAGCGGTGCGCACTCGGTCATTCCATAACCCACGGTGAAGGGGAACTGGATTTTGTAGAGAAACTCCTCCACCTCGGCATTCAGGGCGGCGCCGCCCACAATCACCTCGGCAAACTCACCGCCAAAGGTCTCGATGAGTTTCTGGCGGATGCGGGCATAGATGTGGTTGTCGAGGAAAGGCAGTGCCAATGCCCAGCGCAGGGCTCCCTGACTGATCATGGGCACAATCATCTTGTTGTAGATTTTCTCAAGGATGAGCGGCACACACAGCACCAGATGCGGCTTCACCTCGGCCAGGGCCTTGACCAGGATTTTGGGCGAGGGCATGCGACCGAGCAGCGTGACGTGCGAACCAGCGGCCAAGGGGGCCAGCATGTCGAACATGCAGCCATAGGCGTGAGCCATCGGCAGGAACGACAGCGATCGCGACTCACGGTAGAGCAAGCCGCTGTTGATGGCATACACGATGTTGCCGGCCAGGTTGTTGCCGTTGAGCATCACACCCTTGCTGAATCCCGTGGTGCCGCTGGTGTAGTTAAGCACCATGAGCTCACTATTCGGCACGTCGGCATAGTGGATGTCGTTGCGGTAGAACCCGCTGGCGTAGCGCTCGGCAAACAGCGCGTTCAACTCGGCCAGCGGCTGGCTCACATTGCCCTCCTCCTTCTCGGCCACCACCTGCTTGGTGTCGGTGAGCAGCACGCCACGCACACGGTGCAGCTGGTCGAAGTCGAGCGTGTCCCAAATGGCCTGAGTGGTGAACAGCATCACACTCTCGCTGTGGTTGATGATGTGCTGCACATCGGCGGGGTTGAAGTCCTGCAAAATGGGCACTATCACGGCTCCATAGGTGATGGTGGCCATAAACACGGTGACCCATGTGGGGGTGTTCTTGCCCACCAGGGCAATGTGGTCGCCGCGCTGTATGCCGCACCGCTCATAGAGCAGGTGCAGCCGCGCCACGGCCTCGGCCAGGCCGCCATAGGTGAGCGTGGCATTCTTGTCGCCATAGTCGCTCAGGGCCGGCAAGTCCCAGTTATCTATAAAACTACGTTCAAATAGCTTAATCGCGTTCTCTTTCATCATAACAGCAATGATTTTTTTGTTTGTTGTCAACGATGGCCTGCGAAGTGCATCAGTTGCTATAGAGGTAGCGTTTGATGCTTCGCTTGGGTGTTTTCTCGAATTCGGTGGCGATGAGCTGGATTTTGGCAATGCGCTCATAGGGGGCCACCAGTTTGTTCAGCTCCACGCGTATGTTCTCCATCAGCTCCGGCAGCTGTTCGCGCGTCACGCCCAGCTGGTCCATCACCTCGTAGTCGGGATAGACCAAGGCCACCAACTTGCCCTCGCGTTCCACCACCAGGCTCTCGTTCACATAGAGCATATTGTTGAGCTTGGCCTCGATTTCCTCGGGGTAGATGTTCTGTCCGTTGCTGCTCAGGAGCATGGTCTTGAGTCGGCCGCGAATGAAGATGGTGCCATCGGCACTGAGCGTGCCCATGTCGCCGGTGTGCAGCCAGCCATCGTCGTGCAGCACCTTGTCGGTGGCCTCGGTGTTGTGGAAATAGCCCGACATCACGTTCTCGCCTCGAATGCAAATCTCGCCGGGGATGTTCTCCGGGTCATCGCTCAGGATTTTGCACTCCATGATGCCCGGCAGGATGCGCCCCGAACTGTGGGGCACAAACTCGCGCCAAGGCGTGTGCGACACCAGCGGCGCACACTCGGTCATGCCATAACCCACGGTGAAGGGGAACTTGATCTTGTAGAGGAAGTCCTCCACCTCGGCGTTCAGGGCGGCTCCGCCCACAATCACCTCCTCAAAGTTTCCACCGAAAGCCTCAATGAGTTTCTGTCGGATGCGCGCATAGATGCGGTTGTCGAGGTATGGCACCGCCAATGCCCAGCGCAACATGCCCTGGCTGATCATGGGCACAATCATCTTGCTGTAGATTTTCTCGAGGATGAGCGGCACGCAGATGACCAGATGGGGCTTCACCTCGGCAAGAGCTTTGACCAGGATTTTTGGCGATGGGATGCGTCCGAGCAGTGTGAGGTGGGTGCCCACGGCCAGCGGCGTGAGCATGTCGAAGGCACAGCCATAGGCATGGGCCAGCGGCAGAAACGACAATGCCCGGGTGCCGCGGCTGTGCAGGCCGCTGTTGATGCCATACACGATGTTGCCGGCCAGGTTGTTGCCCGTGAGCATCACGCCCTTGCTGAAGCCCGTGGTGCCGCTGGTGTAGTTGATCACCATCAGGGCATCGTTGGGCACATCGGGATAATGGATGTCGTTGCGATAAAACCCGTTCTTGTGCTCCTGGGCAAAGGCGGCAGGCAGGTCATAGAGTGCCTTGCTCACCGTGCCGGTGTCTTTTTCGGCCACCACCTGACGTTCCTCGGTGAGCACCACAGCCTGCACACGGTGCAACTGGTCGAAGTCGAGCGAGTCCCAGATGGACTTGCTCACAAAGAGCAGCACACTCTCGCTGTGGTTGATGATGTGCTGCACATCGTTGGGGTTAAACTCCTGAAGGATGGGCACAATCACGGCACCATAGGTGATGGTGCCCATAAACACCGTCACCCATGCGGGCGTGTTCTTGCCCACCAGGGCGATATGGTCGCCTGGCTTGATGCCGCAACGCTCATAGAACATGTGAAGCCGCGCGATGTCCTCGGCCAGCTGGCCATAGGTGAGTGTCAGCTTGGAATTGTAGTCACTCAGAGCCGGCAGCTCCCAGTTGTCGATGAAGCTGCGCTCAAAGAGTTTTATCGTGTTTTCTTTCATCATAGTTCGTAACAGTTTATTTGTCGCCGTAGTGTCCTCAATCCGAAAGGAGCGCAATCTCACTCAGCGAGCGGTAGATGTCGGCGTTCAGTTCAATCGCAGTCATTTTCATCAGTTTTCGGTTTTAATTTGCAAAGTTACGAAATAATGGATAATGGACAATGGATAATGGACAATTATTTGCGAGAAATGATGCTGTGCATAAGACAACAAGGACAACCGTTTTATGGGTTATCCCTGCTGTCTAATGCCTTAACTTGTTGAGCCTATAGATTCTCTAGACTCTCTAGGTTTTCTATACTTTCTAGATTCTCTAGAACCGAGGGTTCCAGTAGTGCCCTCCTAGTATGGGTTGGGGGAGGCCATTACTTCACCACCTTGCCGATGGCTTTGCCATTCTGCATGATGATGTTCACGCCTTGGAACGGACGGTTGCTCATCTGCCCCATCATGTTGACATAGGTCACATTACCGTTGTCGGTGCAGATGTCGTTGATAGCGGTCACCACACCGCCAGCACCGATGCGCAGACGCATAGGAGCACCGGCGGGGGCAGGCATGGGCAAGTAGCAACGGTGTGCTGCCAGTGTGCCAGCCTTGGCAAGCACAAAGGTGTCGTTGTAGAGCACGTAACCATCGGCGATGGCCATGTCGTTGAGCGTGCCCACGAGCATACTGGTCATCTCGGCGGTCTCGCCCGTGTAGGGAGCGGCACTCACGGTCTCGGCAGCGGTGGTGCTGTGCAGCAGCACGCCCACGCCTGCGGGAATGTAAGCAACCTGATCAATCACGGCCACATCGCCGTCGATGCCGGTGACCACCCAAGCGGTCACATCGTTGGGCAGAGCCAAGTTGGCTTCGCCATACCAGGTGGCGTAGGTGTTGTTCTCGTCAAACACCACACCATCGAGCACCACTGGGATACCCTTGAAGGTGGCAACCACACTCACAATCTCGGCAGGCATCTCAAAGGTGTACTTGCCAGTCTCGCTGTCGTAGGTAATCTCCACCGGCGTGTCGGCACCGGCAATCACCTCCAGCGCATCAAGCTCGTAGCCTTCGGCGGGGGTCACGGTCAACGTCACCGTCTCGCCCATGTTGGCGGTAGCCTTGTCGGCCTCCACGGTGCCGTGCTCGGTCTCGGCAATCACCACCTCATAGTCGATGGCGGCGAACGTGGCGTTGATGGTCACATTGGCGGCGGGCATCACAAACTGGTTGTTCTCGATAGCCATGGGGTCTGCACCCTCAACGGTGTAGGTCAGCGTCTCCAGCTCATAGCCGGTGGCGGGAGTCACCGTCAGTGTCACCGTCTCGCCAATGTTGGCGGTGGCGGGAGCGGCCACGGTGCCGTTCTCGGTAGCGGCCACGGTGATGGTGTAGTCGATGGCGGCGAACGTGGCGTTGATGGTCACATTGGCGGCGGGCATCACAAACTGGTTGTTCTCGATAGCCATGG
>JAFYCU010000281.1 GCA_017545095.1 Muribaculaceae bacterium
AATCAATATGTGAAGCAAATACAGAAGAAATTGAACCGCAGACCCAGACAAAAACTCGACTTTTACGCACCTATCGACGTGTTCAACAAAATTTTTCAGTAACTTTGCAACTCAATTATGCATTGACCAGTTGACTCCGCCGGGCGTTTTTTTTTGCCAAACATTTGCTCAGTTCTAATTTGTTTTGTAATTTTGCCACGCAAATCAACCAACCGCCCGATGTCCTTGCCAAAAATGATAGGACATTCTCAGTCGGGTGATGTCCCCTGACTTTTTTAGCACAACTCACATTCACGACATTACACGCTATGTGTGTAAAGAACAACAACTGATGTTTTTTGTCTTATGACTGCCATATCCCTATGTGCACCAGCAATTGATATGGCTAATGGGGGACTGATTGAAAAGTAGTATCACATCACATATTTATATATGTATAATATCAATGAACTGAACGCAATGGCCGAAGAACAACTTCACACCATTGCGCAAGAGATGGGAATTAATAAAGTCGATAAATTCGACCGGCAGGCTTTGGTGTATGAGGTGCTTGATCAGCAAGCCATCAACCATTCCGATACCGACGATGCAGAACCTGCCAAGAGAAAGGGGGGGAAATCAAAATCGAAAGCCAAGCAGCAAGAAGCCGACAAGCAAGCCAAGCAACAGGACACCGACAAGCCAGCCAAGCAAAAGGGGGCCGACAAGCAGGCTAAGCAAGCTAAGCAGGCCAAGCAAAAAGGCGTCGACAAGCAAGCCAAGCAGCCCGACGATGACAAGCAAGCCAAGCAATCTGACTCCGACGCACTGACCAACCAGCCGGCCGATGATGCCGCCAATCAAGTTCCTGCTGCGCCAGTCAAGAAAAAACGTGGCCGCCCGTCGGCAGCCGAGAAGGCCGCACGATTGAAACAACAACCGGCCTTGCCCTTCGATGTTGATGACGCTGTCAAGTCACTTCCGCAAGAGCCTTCAACCGAAAAAACGCAAGCTGTTGCCGATGTGCAGCCCGTACCGGAGGACGAGGTGAAGAAACGCAGGCGCGGCCGTCCGAGCAAAGCCGAACTTGAGGCTCGCAAGACTCAAGCTGATGATGCAAATGTGCCAGCCGAGCCGGCAGACCGCGACACCAACGATGCCGCGGCCAACGATGCCAAAGCGGCCTTGCCAGCACCGATGGCCGAGCAGCCCACGATGCCTGAGCCTCCTGCGGCTCCTGAGGCTTCCTCGACAACCACAAAGAATAGCGAACCCATCGTGGAGCATCAAGCCTCAGCCGATGCATCAGCCGATGCATCGCAACAGAACTCCACGAACAAGCAAGGCATGTCGTTGGGCGCTTTCTTCAAAACGGGAGGCGTGCAAACCTTCAAGCCGCGCACGCAACAAGAACGTGAGGAGGATGCCAGGCGACGCGAGGTGGAACGCCGCCGGCGCGAGGAGGAAGCGGCAAAAGCTCCCATCGTGCTCATGGAACCGCAAGGCGAACGACAGCAACAGCAGCAGCAAGGTGGTGGCAAGAAAAACAAAAAGAATAAAAAGAACAACCAGCAAGGTGGTCAGCAGCAACAACAGCAGCAATCCGTCAACCCTTATGCTGGTAGCCCCTATAACTTCGAAGGCATTCTTGATGCCACTGGCTTGCTCGAAATCATGCCCGATGGCTATGGTTTCCTCAGGTCGAGCGATTACAACTATTTAAGCTCTCCCGACGACATCTATGTGTCGACGCAGCAAATCAAGAACTACGGCCTGAAAAGCGGTGATGTGGTGGAATGCACCATTCGCCCGCCCCGCGAAGGTGAGAAATACTTCCCCTTGTGCAACGTGCTGCTCATCAACGGACGACAGCCGGAGTTCATTCGCGACCGTGTGCCTTTCGAGCATCTGGTGCCGCTCTTCCCCGACGAGAAATTCGACCTGGTGAGCAAGAACAGGCCCACCATCTCGCAGCGTGTGGTTGATTTGTTCGCCCCCATTGGCAAGGGGCAGCGCGGACTCATCGTGGCTCAGCCCAAGACGGGAAAAACCATCCTGCTCAAGGATATCGCCAATGCCATCAGCGAGAACCACCCCGAAACCTATATGATTATCCTGCTCATCGACGAGCGCCCCGAGGAGGTGACCGACATGGCGCGCAGTGTGAAAGCCGAGGTGATCGCATCCACCTTCGACGAGCCTGCCGACCGCCACGTGAAAATCGCTGACCTTGTGCTCTCGAAAGCAAAACGCATGGTGGAATGTGGCCACGATGTTGTGATCCTGCTCGACTCCATCACACGTCTCGCGCGTGCCTACAACACCATTGCTCCCGCTTCGGGCAAGATTCTCTCGGGCGGTGTGGATGCCAATGCCCTGCAACGTCCCAAGCGCTTCTTTGGCGCAGCACGCAATATCGAGAATGGCGGAAGCCTCACCATCATCGCCACCGCACTCATCGACACCGGTTCGAAGATGGACGAGGTGATCTTTGAGGAGTTCAAGGGTACCGGCAACATGGAGTTGCAGCTCGACCGCAAGCTCAGCAACAAACGCGTCTTCCCCGCTGTGGATGTGATGGCTTCCAGCACCCGGCGCGACGACCTCCTGCTCGACCGCGATGTGCTCAACAAAATGTGGGTCATTCGCCGGTTCCTCAGCGACCGCACCTCGGTCGAGGCGATGGAATTCCTCAAGGAACGAATGGAACGCACGCGCACCAACGAGGAGTTCCTCATCACCATGCAAGATAAATAATTATGGGGCGCATTTTGGGCATAGATTATGGACGCAAGCGGTGCGGCGTGGCCGTCACCGACACGTTGCAGATTGTGGCGACAGCATTGGGCACCGTTTCCACGCACACGTTGCTGCAATTTGTAACCGACTATGTGGCGCGTGAGCCGGTGGAGTGCATTGTGGTGGGGCAACCAACCCAGCTCAACGGACAGCCCAGCGAGAGCATGCGCTACATCACACCATTCGTGGAGCGATTGCGACAAGCCTTACCCGAAATCACGGTTGTGATGTATGACGAGCGTTTCACGTCTACCATTGCACATCAAGCCATGATTGATGGAGGCATGAAGAAAAGCGACCGGCGCGACAAGGCTCGCGTCGACAGCATCGCAGCCACAATCATCCTCAACGACTACCTCAGCTCAAGAAAGTGAGCGAGCACTATAACCATCATTGATTATTCATAAATTAACCGTCAACAATGAAGCTTCCAATCTATTTATACGGCCATCCTGTGTTGCGAACTCCCACCGAGCTGGTCACTCCCGACACACCGCAACTGGCTGAACTCATCGAAAACATGAAGGAGACCATGTATGCCAGCGAAGGCATTGGCATCGCCGCCCCACAGGTGGGGCACAGCCTGCGCCTGGTGTATATCGATGTGGATGTTCTGGGCGACGACATGCCGGAGCTTAAAGACAAGCGCATGGTGCTCATCAATCCCGAAATCACCGTCGATGAAACGGCTCCGACAGTGACCCGTGAGGAGGGGTGCCTGAGCGTCCCCGGCATTCATGAACCCGTGGCGCGACATGAGCGCATTCATCTCAAGTGGACCGATGAAAACTTCCAGCAGCACGAAGAGGACATCGAGGGCTATTTGGCTCGTGTGGTGCAGCATGAATGCGACCATCTGTTCGAAACGCTGTTTATCGACCGCATCTCGCCCATTCGCAAGCAGCTCATTCGCTCAAAACTTGCCAACATTGTCAAGGGGAAGGTGAATTGCAGCTACCGCACAAAAAGCTATGAGAAGAAGCGGAAGTAACCTCCAGAAAGCCTCGCTAAATCCACTAAAACGACGGGGTGGCGAAAGAAAAGTGAAGGGACTCTCACGAGGGCCTTCACAAACCTTAAATCTAATACCATGAAAAACACACATGCAAAAGTACTCACTTTTTCCAATACCGAGCAAATAATTAACTATGAATTAACGTCAAGATGTAATTAATTAACGTTTATTATGATTGTTGAGGGGTAACAGTTGTATGTTTTTGCCGGAAGTTGCTTTTGCGGGCCAGTTCAGGTTAAGCGATAAGGAGGTGTTATGTTGCTTGATTTGGGGCTTTGTGAATTTTTGCTGACGAGGAAATTAAACCTTTTCGGCATTCGATAGTCAAAGTGCAGTAAACACAAATAATTTGTTTTATTAACTAAATTTTATTGTAATGAAGAAAGTGTTTTTGATGCTTGCCGCTGTGATGGTGAGCATGAGTGCCATGGCACAGGTGAGTTTCGGTGTCAAGGCCGGTTTCGACATGACCAACTTCTGGGGTAGCGACACCAAGCATGGTATGGCTCCCAACTATCAGTTTGGTGGCTTGATGGAGTACAAGTTTAACGACAAGTTCGCCCTCGGCCCCGAGGTGGTGTTCGCCGCTCAAGGTGGCAAGTTTAACCACACAACCACAAATGTGAACTACATCAACGTGCCCGTGCTGGTCAAGTACTATGTGAACCCAGACATTTCGATTGACTTCGGTCCTCAACTGGGTATCAACGTCTACAGTAAAGTAACCACAAACTCTGGTGGAGTCAAGCAGACTATCGACTACAAGAGCAATACCAAGGCTGTAGACTTTGGTATTGGTATTGGAGGCACCTACAAGCTTGCCGACCATGCTTTCCTGCAGGCTCGTTACACACTTGGTGTGACCGATGTGCCTGACAATGGTGCAGATTGCAAAAACGGCAATATCCAGATTGCTTTCGCCTGGATGTTCTGAGCAAGACAACCGCACGTCTGCATAAAAAAGACCGAGCATTGCGCTCGGTCTTTTTTTATAGATAGTGTGGATTATTTTTTCTCATAGCTTTTGCACCATTGCTGCAAGGCGCAGTTTGGGCAGTCGGGCCGCAGGGCTTTGCACACGTAGCGGCCGTGGAGCAATATCCAGTGATGCGCTTTGAAGCGCAGCTCGGCAGGGATGTGGCGTGTGAGGGTGCGCTCTACGTCCAGCGGTGTTTTGCCGTTCGACAGTCCCAGTCGGTTCGACACGCGAAACACGTGTGTGTCGACGGCAATGGCTGCTTTGCCGAAAGCCAGGCCCAGCATCACGTTGGCCGTTTTGCGTCCCACGCCGGGCAGGCGTGTGAGCTCCTCCATGGTGTCGGGAACTTGACCGCCAAACTCGTCGGTGAGCATCTGAGCCATCTGTTGCAGGTGAAGGGCTTTGCTGTTGGGATACGACACGCTCTTCACATGCTCCAGGATGTCGTCCACGCTAGCCGAGGCCATGGCCGATGGAGTGGGGTAGGCGGCCAGCAGGCCCGGCGTCACCTGGTTCACGCGCTTGTCGGTGCATTGCGCCGAGAGCATCACCGCAACGAGCAAACCGAACGGGTCGCTATATTCCAGCTCGGTGGTTGGCTCAGGCTGTGTGCGCTGGAAATAGTTGAGCACACCAGCATAACGTTCCTTAATGGTCATCGACGATGGTCAATCAAATAATGAGGTCAATCGATAACTCCGCCACGCATAATGTTGTCGGTGTGAGGCGAGACGCAGTCTCGCTTCAATCGCCAATCGTCAATTATCCAAATCAACTGCGCATCGCGGTATTATCCATTATCAATTATTTCAGTGTGCGCTCTTGAACTCTTCCAGGAAGCGCACGTCATTCTCGCTGAACATGCGCAAGTCCTTAACCATGTATTTCAGGTTGGTGATGCGCTCAATTCCCAATCCGAATGCGTAGCCACTATAGACGGTGCTGTCGATGCCGCTGGCTTCAAGCACATTGGGATCCACCATGCCGCAGCCTAGGATTTCCACCCAGCCGGTATGCTTGCAGAAACCGCAACCCTCGCCACCGCACAGCATGCACGATACGTCCATCTCGGCCGATGGTTCGGTGAACGGGAAATAACTCGGGCGAAGACGGATTTGCGTTTCGGCACCGAACAACTCCTTGGCAAAGTTGAGCAACACCTGGCGCAGGTCGGCAAAGGTCACGCCTTTGTCGATATACAGACCTTCGATTTGATGGAAGAAACAGTGAGCACGGGCGGTGATGGCCTCGTTGCGATAGACGCGTCCCGGGCAGATGATGCGGATGGGAGGCTGCTGCCCCTCCATGGTGCGCACCTGCACACTGCTGGTGTGGGAACGCAACACGATGTTGCGCTTCACATCGTCTTTGTCTTGCTCGATGAAGAAGGTGTCCTGCATGTCGCGCGCGGGATGGTCGGGGGCGAAGTTCAACGCGCTGAACACGTGCCAGTCGTCCTCCACCTCCGGGCCATCGGCCAACGTGAACCCCAGACGTGAGAAAATGTCGATGATTTGCTTGCGCACCACCGATATGGGGTGGCGTGTGCCCAGCTCGGCCGGGAAGGCCGGGCGGGTGATGTCGATTTTGTTCTTTTCTTTTTCCTGTGCTTTGAACGACTCGCGCAGGTTGTTGATGCGCTCGGTCACCAACGTCTTGAGTTCGTTCATGCGTTGGCCCACCTCACGTTTTTGGTCGGCAGGCACAGTCTTGAACTCGTTGAACAGTGCAGCCAGTTCGCCTTTCTTGCTCAGATACTTGATGCGCAATTCCTCCAAGGCAGCCTCGTTATCGGCCGACAGCTCGCGGATTTTCCCCTTCAGGTCCTCTATCTTTTCAATCAACATAGTCGGTTCGGTTTGGTTTATCGTGCAAAGTTACTACTTTTTTCCCAATGCGGGGTTACTTTCCAGCCGAAAAATCGGCAATAGGGCAGAATTTGCCTCGCAGAATAGGCTTAACGGCATTGTGGGCAGATGCCCTTGACGATGTATTCAGCTTCTTCGGCTTCGAAGCCGTTGGGCAATGCCACCGGAGGGATGGTCACCCCCGTGAGGCACATAGTGCGATGGCACACACGGCAGGTGAGGTGCACGTGGCCCTGGCATTGCCGCGTGTCGTCTACATGGCACACGCAATACTTTTGCGCTCCGCTGCCGTCGTCAATCTCATGCAGCAGATGAGCCTCGGTGAGCGTGGCCAATGTGCGGAATAGGGTAGAGCGGTCCACCGTGGGCAATGCCCTCTCGATGTCGGCCGTTCCGAAGGCATCGTGGAACGTGTGGCGCACCGTGCGCCACACCAACAGACGCACTGCCGTCACGCGCACGCCGGCGTTGCTCAAACTCTGCTCGTCGCTGATATGAAGATGATGAGTCATAATTTATGCACAATTCAAAATGCACAATGCACAATCATGCGTTGCGTTTCCTGGTCCCGATTAACCACACATGGGCATTGTTCTGCGCTTACTCGCATTATTAATAATGTGTATTTAGTTGGTTTTATTGTGTGGAATCTGATTTTTTTGTAATTTTGCGCCATGTGTAAGAGCGAATTTACGAGCCGTGTTGAAAGTTTCATCGCGGCAAACTCATTAATGGAGAACTCAAAACGTCCCGTGATGGTGGCCGTGAGTGGCGGTGCCGATTCGGTGGCGCTCTTGCGTGTGTTGCTCGACCTGGGCTATCACTGCATTGTCATGCACTGCAATTTCCACTTGCGCGGCGAGGAGTCGATGCGCGACCAGCGCTTTGTTGAAGCTTTGTGCGGCAAGCTTCAAGTGCCGTTTGATGTCAAGCACTTCGATGTGCCGCTCTACCAGAGCACGCATCGTGCGTCGGTTGAGGTGGCCTGTCGCGAATTGAGATATGTGTGGTTTAACGAGGAAATGCTCAATCATCGTGCGCAAGCCATCGCCGTGGCTCACCACATCGACGACAACATCGAAACCCTGCTGCTCAACCTGCTGCGCGGCACCGGCATTGCCGGACTCACTGGCATGCATCCGCGCAACGACAAGGTGGTGAGGCCCCTGCTGTGCGTGAGCCGAAACGATGTCACCGATTATCTCAGTGAACTGGGACAGGACTACGTCACCGACAGCACCAACCTGGAGTGCGACCACACACGCAACAAAATCCGCAATCGCATCCTGCCGGCCATCGAGCGCGACTTTCCCATGGCACGCAAGGCCATAGCAACCACCATCAGCAACCTCACCGACGTGGAGGGCTGCTATGATACCCAAATCAACGAAGTCTTGAGAGAGGCTCGCACGAAAAACGGTTTCAAACTCAGCGCATTTTTGGACTTTCCCTATCCCAAGTTGCTCGTTTATGCCGCTCTCAAGCCCTACGGGTTCTCGAGGAGCCAGTGCGAGGCCATCGCCGAAAGCCTGCGAACCAAGCACAAGGGTCGACCAGCGTTCTATTCATCAACACACTGTGTGACACTCAGCTCAACGGTGGCTTTTGTTGAACCGCTGGTTCACAACACAATGGTAGACCAAGCCTTCGATCCTTTCGACACCTTGAAGCTGCCCATCGACATCACGGTATCGTTTGTGAATGAGCCGTTCTCGTCTTCTTGCTGCGATGGCAAGTGTGTGGTCGCTTTTTCGCACGACATCTTGAAATGCGAAAGCCTCCGGCTGCGCAATTACCGGCGCGGCGATGCCATGCGCCCCTTTGGCATGCGAGGCACTCGCAAGGTGAGCGACATTCTCACCACAGCCAAATACACCCGTCACATGCGGCAGAACGTCTATGTGCTCGAGGCCGATGGCACCATCATCTGGGTGGTAGGCGTTCGCTCAGGCAACGCCTTCCGCGTCACCCCAGGCGACACCCACTATCTCCAGCTCACCTACAAACCTGAAGAACGCAGCGCGGAGTGGTGGTGAAAATGACCAGGACTTTTTGTCGATTTTCGAGAATTCCTGCCAGGTTACTCAGAGGACACCCTCCGTGTGTACCGCAAAAACTTCTTGCCACGGAAATATTCTCCTGTGCCCTCTTGGCGTTTTCATCCCTCCGATAGTTTGGGCGAGGCTTATACACGAATCTGGTTTCAGTTCTTCATTCTTGCTTGGGTGTCTTTTCCTGCGCCGGTGCCTTTGTATTTGCTGCGGATGGTGTTGAATCGGTAGATGACGCTGAACTGGAGTTTGTGAGTGGAGTAACGGTTGTTTTGCTGAATCTGATAGTAGCCCATGTCGGCGTATTCGTTCATTTGGTTGCGCTGCAGGATGTCGAGTACGGCCAGGCGCAGGATGAGCGACTTGTCGCTGAAGAAACTCTTTTGCGCTACAATTCCAAGGCGGATGTTGTCGTAGTCGTTATAGAAGTTCTGCATGTGTCCATGGGATCGGAACATAAAGTTGATGTCAAATTTCCACCCGTGTTTTAGAGTGAAGGTGTTGAACGCGTTGAGCGTAAAGACGGGCTTCTTGTAGTAGGCTCGTCGTGTTCCTCCA
Source organism: Muribaculaceae bacterium (assembly GCA_017545095.1). Next base: position 9,250 of record JAFYCU010000281.1, read on the forward strand.
AGGGCGTGCATATCCTCCAGGTCAAGGTATAAGTCCTGTTTTTCGACACCTGCCGTTGCGTTCAACGACCAGATGCCCACACGAGGAGTGGCGGTGATGAAGGCACTATAGGTGTTGACCGGCCGGTCGAGGTTAATGTGCTTGATGAGTGCGGCATCGTTGTCGCTGATGAACGCCCATTGCGTGATGGCGTGCGCACATCTTGTGTAGGAGGCGGTGAACGTGAGCCACTGCCACGAGAGATTCAGCGTGAGGTCGCGCACTCGCTCGTTAAGCAGTTGCGAGTTGCCTGCCTGCATTGAGTAACGGCTGATGTAGGTCACGGCATCGTTCATCGCGAAGAAACTTGGGCGGTTGGTCTTGAAACTGTAGGACAACCCCGCCTGCACTTTGCCCAGTGTGACGGAATAGGATGCCGAGGGGAAGAACTCGTCCATGCTTCGATGCAGATTGTCGGTGCCAATGTGGTCGGCATAGTCAAAGAGCGTGTGTTCGTAGCGCAAACCCACACTGGCACGGCCTGCCGATTCAAAGTCACAACCATACTCAACAAATGCCGCCAAGTTGTTCTCCTTGATGTCGGCATCGGTGTTGGCTATATACACTTTGTCGATGTTGTAGGTGTTGTGGCGCTTGGCAAAGGTGAGTTCGGTGCCGGCTTCTAACTCTCCTTTCCAAACGGGGTGGGAGAGGACCAGTTTGGTGGCATAGAGGTGGCTGTCGGTACTCGATTGGCTGCGCACAAAGTCGCTGTTTACCAGGCTTAATTCTTGATTCTCCCGATTGGTGTGTGTGCCTGTCTTCATGAAATCAAAGTTGAAGTCGATGCCCAGTTTGCCCACCGAGCCGTTGTAATAGGTGTTGGTGAGCCAGCCGAGCGGTTTGCTTTCCTTACTCGTTTGTTCGGAATAGAGATGGTCGATTTTGATGTTGTTCTCATACACATCTTCATCATAGATTACCATGTTGGTTCCGCCCAAATAGTGTGTGAGGTTGGCGCGGACACCCACGGAGTGGTTGTCGTCAATCTGCCAGTTGGCGCCTGCGGTATAGACGAGTTGGTCGTTTTTCCAAGTCATGGTGTAAGGACCCGTCTGCAGAAACAACTTGGTGGTGTTTGTGGTCTCTTCGAGGTCGCTGTACTGGCGGTAATCCATGTGATTGAACCACACGCCGCCAAACACGTCGAAACCTTCCTGGCGATAGTTGAGGTTGAGTTTTGTGCTGGGCGTGTTGAAACCGTAGCGCAAATCCTGGTCATCGGTGAAAGAAAAGTCAACACTCAGTCCGTCGCCAGGCAGTTTCTTCGTGCGAATCCGCACTACCGCCCTCACGGTGGCATCGTATTGTGCGCCGGGATTGTTGATTACCTCCACATCGCAGATGTCTTCACTGCGCAGACGTTTCAGTTCGTCCATGTCGCGAAGCATGCGGCCGTTCAGATAGATGAGTGGTGCCCCTTTGCCCAGCACTTCGGGATTGTCTTCGCTACCCGTCATTCCGGGCACCTTGATGAGCATTTCGGAGACTGTGCCTGAGGAGGCCAGTGCCGTTCCCTGAATACGGGTGATGAGGGAATTCCCCTTCAGCTGAGTGCCGGGGAGTTGGCCTTTAACAACCACCTCCTGCAACTCAATCATCTTCTTCACCTGGGTGGTGTCCTGTTCTTGGGCGTGAACAGTGGCATACCCGAGGCAGAGCATCAGGCTTAATGCAATTTGCTTATATGTCTTGAAAAAAGTCATGATTTTTATCATTTTTGTCTTGTTCTCAACCTTTAGATGCCGAAAGCGACTAAAAAAATACAGGAATTCTAATGGTTTTTGTTTTTTATCTATTTTATTATCTGTGTCGGTACATCCGCGACATGTATGGCTCGCCGTCGACTTGTACCATTGTCAGGAATTGCCACCTGCGGGGACGCTCCATTTGCTGTTAAACCACTCGGCAGCCTCGTTCATGAGCGATGGCCGCTCTCGCAACGTGATGTATTCGAGACTCACTGCCATGTGACGGATGTCAAAGGACGAAACTTCGGGGATAGTAGTCGCTGTAGAATCGTCCGTCGGTTGCGGTGAATTTCAGCACGCAGTAGTTGGGGTCGGTGACGCTAAAGCCGGATTGGCGGCCAAGGATTCGTCATCGCTGATGGTGAGCGATTTTCTCCAGCGCTTGAGTCGAGGGAAATACATTTTCATCTGTCCGATATACTCCTCGCGGGTCACGTGCGCCCCACTGACCTCATTGACCGCATCGACAAACGATGCGCAATGTTCAATCATTTCCTCTATAGTGCAATCCTGAAGGAATTTACCATCCTTTTAGCAAAAGATGCAATACTCATCGTTCTTGCTGCCGTCGGCATTCGTACCCAGCACGTGATTGGTGAGCGGCATTCCGCAACTCTGGCAAAAATTCTGTTCCATATGTTGTGATTTTGATTAGTCTACAAAAGTACACCATTTTTTTGAGACATCCGCCAAAAAAGCGCTCAAAATAGGTTGTCATTGTGAAATTGTGGAGCGCGTGCGATGGAGCAAAAAGAAGTCAGAGGTTGGTTTCTCGACAGGGATGTGTGCCGACGCCCATCAAGAACTGGCCAGTCGGGAGTAACATTTGTTGGTAGTGTTACTCCTGAATTTAAGATGCCGGTCATACAGCTCATAGCTAAATAAAAGGTAACTATCTAGCAGTTGCTAAATAAGCCCACTCGCATTATTTTTTCGCAAAAAAATTTGCGCAAACAATAATGATTTTATAACTTTGCGGGCGATAATGCGACAATATGCAACCAACCTCATTCATTTAAATTATAGCGTTTATGAAAAAGAAATTCTACTCAATGCTTCTTGCCTCAATGGCAATGATGTCGCTGACTGCTTCAGCGCAAGCATGGAACACCTCGCTTGCCGACATCGCAATCAGCCAACAACAAGCCGATGGCACAGTGTCGTACGAACTGCCATCGCAAGCACCCATGCTTCAAGGTGAAACTGCCACCGAGATTACCTTGAATCTTGTTTACGACAAAGACAGTCTTGGCGCAGATGGTGCCGCTGCCATTGTCGCACAATCGTTCACACTGCTCAATGAGGGCAACACCAAGTATTTCGGACGTCTCTCGACCTCCGACAAGAGCCTTGTGACGTTCTCCAACGTGCCTGCTGGTGAATACATCCTGTACATCCAGTGGCACATCAACGATGACGGCTACTCATGGCGCCACTTCGACGGTGTGCGTGACATCATCATCATCCAAGAGGGTGTTGTGGTCGACGGCAACTTCACCATGACTCACGACATCGCCGAGGCCAAGAACCGTGTGCACTTCGGTCGCATCCTGCCCAACGGCGAGGTGCCCAACCCGGGCCATGTCACGGTGGTTGACGGAGTGAGCAGTTACGACGGCACCGAGAATGTGTACGGCGAGTCGTACTTCCGCGGACTGTATATGAAAAACCGCTCCAGCTTTATCGTGATCAACACGTTGGCATCTTACCGCGGATTAAGCACGGTCACCTCGCGTGGCGTGACCACAGTGAGCGACATGTCGAACAGTATCGACATCTTTATCAACGATGTGAGCGAGAACATCCAGATCTACAATGTGTATCGTGGTTTCTGGGGCGAGAACCTCGATCAGGTGTATATCACCTACGACATCAAGGACGGCATCAGTGGCGACATCGATGCCCAACCCACTGCCGACTTCACATCGCACATCGACCTGTTCCAACCCACCCCGCGCGGTGCCGAAAGCACGGAGCACTCCCCGGGCTCGCTCATCACGATGCTCAAGGGCAAGACATCACAGTTGTCAACGCAGGTGAACGTCCCTAATGTCATTCCTGAAACGGGCGACAACTATGCCATGACGAACTATTTCACCTCCTACGTCACCGATGGCCCTGGTGAAACCGAAATGTGGTCGCTCTTCAGTGGTGTATACAACGAAGTGGTCACTTCGAAGTCCACCATCATGGGCACGCAGTACACTTTCGCCAACACCATCGCGCCGGCAATTCGTTTCGATGAAGATGGCAACCACTATCACAACTATGGTATCCCCATTTCTAACAACCTGATTTACGACTCCATCAGCGCCGCTAATTCATTTGTGGCAAATCCTCATTTCGAATTCGTTGCCGACGAGAGTCAACCAGTGTGCCTCAACGCTGGTTGCCCGATTTTGACCGTCCAGTCAATGAACAACGTCAACAACTACGGCAAGCGCTTCGCCTTCACCACCTTCAGCATGGGGCGTTATGGCGAATACCGCCAACTGGACAACGACAACCTGGAGGTGAGCATCAAGTACAATGACGAAGAGGTATGCTCGAGCTATGCCAACATGAGCTCGTTCTTCAACACCTTCAACAGGGCAGGCAATCCCGACGGTATCATCAACACCACATTCACCAATAATAATGTGATTGTTGATGGCATCGAGGGCAAAAACGTGTGCGAATTTGAGTTTGACCAGACTAAGGAAGACTGGACATCACCCACACTCACCCAACTGCGCTTTGTCGATGCTGACGGCAAAGTTACCGACCGCTTCGAAAATGCCAGCGATGGCAAGGTGGAACTCACCGGAGCTGATTTCAACTATGTACAGTTCAGCACCGGAATGTTTAATTACAACTGCAAGCCGGTAACCATGGAGGTTTATTATGCTCCTAATGGCAGCGATGTGTGGATTGAGCTTCCGGTTGCCGAGAATGAAGACCTTTACTTCTATCCCGCATTCGGCCAACTGTTTGAGGGTGACCTCAGCGCTATCAACGAGGTGAGCGTCAACAACTGGTATGACTTGAAGGTACGCCTTGCCGACGAGACCGGCAACTGGCAGGAGCAAATCGTTTCGCCCGCTTTCAAGATTAACAATGTGGTTCCCTGTGTGGGTGTCGCCGTCCTGAACGCTGACAAGGACATCACAAGCGTGAAGTACTACAACGTCGCTGGCGTCGCTGCCAACACAGCATACGATGGTGTGAATATCGTCATCACCAAGTATGCCGACGGCACTCAGAAGGTCGCCAAGATCATGAAATAATTGTCATTGTCGACAAAACGCAGCAAGCCATCTGGCCAGATGTGGTCAGATGGCTTGTTTCATCTCAGGGATGTATCTCGAACGGATGATTACGGAGGGGGGCTTGTGGTCGAACGCACGAAGGGCTCGAAAATGAAAAACTTTTATTGCTGTCCGATAAAACTTGAAATCGGGCAAGCCACAGAGCCTGAGCCTTGATAAGCAGCGGCTGAGGTTTGTATTTTGAAAAGACAAGCCCCCTATTCGAAGAGCGAGGGCACGCCGGGTGGAGCTGGTGCCA
>JAFYCU010000282.1 GCA_017545095.1 Muribaculaceae bacterium
CAGGCCGCTGGCGCGTGCCGTTTGGATAATGCCCACGTAGGTGATGTCGTGCGACATCATCGCGTCGAAGCGGATGCGCATCTTCTTGCCCTTGCTGCCGTCCACATCGTGGCTGCGCAGGATGCCGTAGGTAATGGTGTTCTCTCGCGCCTCATCGGGAGCCGGCAGCCCGGCACCGTCGGTGCGAATCTCAGTTCCGTTCAGTAGATAAACTCCTTGTTTAATAAGTTCTACCATAATGAATGAATTGTTAATAAAGAAGATTAATATATTAAGTGAATAATTGTCGAGTTTTTGAGGAGAGGGTTTCGCAAGGCGGTGCCTTGCGACCTGCTGACTGATTGTGCTCTTGGTTCTCGTTTTCCACGAGTGCATTGGCAAGGGTGGTGAGTGCGAGCATGTCGGCGGCTCCGCCTGGCGAGATGTTCTCGGCGGTGTAGCGTCGGTTTAGCTCTTCGAGGGCGGTGGGTGTGAAGTTGTTGAGCAAAGCGTTTGCCACGGCTTTCACCTGCTGTGCACGGTCGTAACCCACGCGGTGGATGATGTTGGTGTCGTCAAGTGTGGCCATGATGCGCAGCAGGGTCTTGTGGCACTGCCACTCGTCGCCTAAGTGGTTCTGATAGAAGGGCAGCCAATCGGTGAAAAGCCGTTGGTAGCCGCTCTGCGCCATGGCCAGTGCGCCCATCACCTGGTGCTGCTGCACAGCGGTGTTGCCATGGGAGTCGGTGCCGCCACGGAGCTGAGCCGTCAAGGCGATGATGGCGTTTTGCAGTGATGTTGTGTTGATAGTTGCATGCCGATGCATGACATGAGCGGCAGCGCACACCGTGAGTCCCAGGGCAAAGAGTGCGCCCCGGTGGGTGTTGACACCGCTGGTGGCCGCGAGCATGGCTTTTTCGGCTTCGATGCCCGCTTGGGTCACTTGCTCGTGCGTGGGCAGGTGTGTTTGGTAACCTTCCTGAGCCAGCTGGTCGAAGAACGGCCTGAGCGCCTCGATGCTGCGCTGCATGGTGGTGTAGTCCATGTCGTGGTGAGCACCGTTGTCGTGCTTGTCGACCAGTCCGGGTTTGGGCGTGGTGTCGAGTTCCACCTGTAATGCTTGCCGGGCCAGGTCGCCGACGAGATAGGGCAGGGTGGTGGGTGGCACCAATGCTGCCGCAGCGGCGAAGTGCCCCTCGTGCAAGAGTTGTCGCACGCGTGATGCGCTCACGGGCACATCGTTTTGCTGGATGCGGGGCATCACGTGCACCTCGATGCCGCGTGGCGGCAGCTGGCGCTGCATGAGTTCCACATAGCGTGCCGTGAGCGCGTCGGTGGGCTCGCTGCCCACAAAGCGCACCGTGGCACCCAGAGCGGGTGCGATGTGGCGGGCAAACAGGTCGAGGTCGAGGGTGACCTGCGTGTCGGTGGCATCGTCGAGCCGCTTGAGGAAATAGGTGGGGAACGTGGCGGCCGAGATGGCATAGTTGCTGCCTTCGAGCACCATCACATTGTCCAGATGGCTGCAACCGGCCACCATCATGGCCTTGCGGGCCGTGTAGCTGAATTGCGAGCAGTCTTCCTTGACGGCAATCACATAGAGCGACTGCACCTGCTGTGCAGCCCACTCCACCAGCGCTTGATGCCCCAATGTGAACGGGTTGGCGTTCATCACAATTACCCCGGCAGCGGGCAGCGGCTGTGAATCACCGTCGCGCCTGTTCTGCATCGCGGCATTATGCATTGTGCATTGTGCATTGTGCATTGCCTGAAGGTATTCGTCGATGCCTGGCAAGCCGTTTTCCATCAATATGGCTTGCGGAGCCTGGGCCAGCAGCCGGAACCCCAGACTCTCGAATATGTCGCGGTTGTCGGGTTTGGTGAACACGCGCACGCAAGTGTGCCCAGCGGCATGTGCCTCGCTGAGCAAGTGCGAGAGCAGCCGTTACATCATACCCGTGCCGCGCAGCTCGTCGCTCACGGCCACGCACTTGATCACGTTGCCTGCCAAGCCCCCACCGGCCAGGATGGTGTCGTCGTTGAGCCGGGTCACCACGGCATAGCTGTCGACAGGGTCGAGCCGCAGTGCGCACGACTCCAGAAACCGCTCCACGCGCTGGCGTGCGGGTTTGAAGCTCAACGGCAAGGTGCGTATGTCGTATTCACTGTACATATTCGGCAATCATCTGTTCGATGCGTTGTTGCAGCTCTTGGGATGTGTGCGTGCGTGCTCTCATGCAGTAGCGAGCCTCGTGGTCGCACAGTAGGCATCGGCGTGGTTGCTCGCCAACGATGGTGCGCGGCATGGGGATGCCATCGGTGGTCACAACATCGATGTCCATCAGCCGCCCGAGCGGGTGAGAGTCCTCGATGTGACAGCACATGCGCTTGGCTTGCAGCTGGTTGGTACTGGTGACGAGGTAAATCTCGTAGCCGGTGGCGAGGTCGCGCACAACGATATCGACAAGGGTGTCCCTAAAACACTCTAACACTGCCGTGAGGGCAGCGTTAGCAATGATGAGTGAATGGGCATTACGCTTGACCGGCCCAGGCTGGGCCACAGTGGCGCACACGAGCGTGTGTCGCGGATGGGCACTCAACAGTGCCATCTGCTTCTCGTGGCGGCGGTCGCGGCTGGCTAAGAGCTGGTCAAGCGTAATCTCCATTTTGATTGCTGGATAGAATTGGGAGGCCTCCCTAAACCTCTCCTAAAAGAAGGACTTATGACTTCCTCCTTTTTAGGGAAATAAAGGGGCTTGCCCTATTCGTCATTTTATTCGGTGATATTCTTGATCACATCCATCACGCTGCCATCGCGGTTCATGACGATGCCCACCACCTTGTCGCCGAAGGGCAGGGGAGCAGCCTCGCCGATGATGCTCTTGGCGCGGTCTTTGAGTGCGCTGATTTCTACGATGTTCAAGCCGGCCTTCACGAGGCGTTCCTTGATTTCGGGGCGACGGGGGTTGACGGCGATGCCATACTCGGTGACCACCACATCCACGCTCGAACCCGGGGTGATGTGTGTGGTGACCTCGTCGACCACGCAGGGGATGCGTCCGCGCAGCAGCGGGCACACAATGATCGACAGGGCCGAGTCGCCGGCGGTGTCGGGGTGACCGCCGATGGCGCCGCGGATGATGCCGTCGCTACCCACAAGCACGTTCACGTTGAAATCCACGTCAACTTCCAGAGCCGACAGAATCACGATGTCGAGGCTGTGGGTTGCCGAGCCGGCCTCGTCGAAGCTGGCATATTCGTTGGCGCTCACCTCCTGATGCATCGGGTCGCTCTTGAGGCTTTCGGCAGCCACCTTGTCGAACGACTGCACGTCGATGAGGCGGTCGATGAGTCCTTCCTCGTGCATCTTCACCATGTGGGCGGTGATGCCGCCGAGTGCGAAGCTGGCGGTGATGCCCTGGTCGATCATGCTCTGACGGATGTATTTCACGGCAGCCAGCGAGGCACCGCCCGAGCCAGTCTGGATCGAGAAGCCCTGCTTGAAGTAGCCGCTGTTGATGATCACCTTGGCAGCCTGCTTGGCGAGGAGGATGTCGCGCGGGTTCTTGGTGTCGCGGATGGCTCCCGACGAGATTTTGCTCGAGTCGCCCACGCTGTCCACCACCACCACGCTCTCCACGTTGCGCTCGCTGATGGAGTAGGGGGTGTTGGGATAGGCCACGAGGTCGTCGGTGAGGATAATCACGTGCTTGGCATATTGTGCATCGGGCAGGGCATAGCCGAGTGAGCCGCAAATCGACTTGGCGTTCTCGGAGCGGCTGTAGCCGCAAGCGTTGCCCATGGGGTCGGCGCTGGAGGCTCCCAGGAAAGCGACGTCGATCTTCAGGTCGCCGTTGGCGATGGCGCTGCCGCGATCGCCGTGCGAGCGGAAGATGACCGGCTCCTGCATGATGCCGTGACTGATTTCGTTGGCCAGCTTGCCGCGCAGACCCGAGGTGGAGATTTTGGTGATCACACCGGCCTTGATGTGCTCGATGAGGGGCTCATGCACATCGATGAGGCTCGACGAAGCCAAGTGGAGGCCTTTGAATCCCATCTCGGCCAGCTTGGCCACAACCATGTTGATGACCTTGTCGCCGCCACGGAAATGGTGGTGGAACGAGATGGTCATGCCGTCTTTGAGTCCGGCCTTGCGAATGGCCTCTTCCAGCGTGGTGACCTTGGCACCCTGGGCGGTGAGCTCGGTGCGGGCCATGGTGTTCTTGTCGGCAGTGCCCTTGAAGGTGTCTTTGCCCATGCGGGCTGCAGCCTCGCTGATGAGGGCTGCTCTATCTTTGATGCTATTCATGATTAAATGTCCTCCTTATTAATAATGCCCGACGCGATGGCCAGGTCGATGGTACGTTGAGCTCTGATGACGACGGGTCGGTCGACCATCTTGCCGTTAACAGCAATCACGCCACTGCCACGCTGCTCGGCCTCCTTGATGGCGGCGAGGATGGTGAGCGACTTCTGGATTTCCTTCTCCTTGGGAGCGAACACCTCGTTGACGACCTCGATTTGACGGGGGTTGATGATCGACTTGCCGTCGAAGCCGAGCTGCTTGATCAGCTCCACCTCTTTGCGGAAGGTTTCCATGTCGTTGAGGTTGCTATAGACGGTGTCGAGAGCGTCGATGCCGGCGGCACGGGCGGCCACCACGATGGTTTGGCGGGCGAGCAACAGCTCCATGCCCTCGGGCGAACGCTGCGTCTTCAGGTTGGCGCTGTAGTCCTCGGCGCCGAGGGCTATACCCATCATGCGCTTCGAAGCGGTGGCGATGGCGTAGGCGTTCACCACGCCGAGCGTGCTCTCGATGGCGGCCATGATTTGGGTGCGTCCCAGGCAGCCAATCTCCTTCTCCACGCGTTCTATCTCGCGCTCCACCTCCACCACCTCTTCGGCGGTCTCGGTCTTGGGCATGCGAATCACGTGCACACCGGCCTTGACCACGGCCTCGATATCCTTCTTGCCGTAGGGGGTGTTCAGCGGGTTGATGCGCACCACCATCTCGGTGTTGCCATAATCTATCGTCTTCAGGGCGTTGTGGACCAGCAGACGGGCTGTGTCCTTTTCGGCCATGGTCACGGAGTCTTCCAGGTCGAGCATGATCGAGTCAGGACCATAGATGAAAGCGTCCTGCATCATTCCGGGGTTGTTGCCCGGCACGAACATCATCGTTCTTCTTAATCGTTGCATTTATCTGTTGTTGAGGGTTAATAGTTCTTGGTAGTCAAGTAGACGTGTAAACAAGGGGTGGTTTTGACAGGCGGGATTAGTTCAGCTAGTGAGACTCGCATCTTTTTCTCGCCTCTTGCCTCTCAGTCGGCCCATACGTCCTTGCCAGTGGCGCGCACAGCGGCTGCCGTGACGCGGGCACGAATGGTGCAGTCGAGGGCTCCCTTGTCGGTGGCCTTCACGCAGGCGGTGTCCACACCCAGACCGGTGAGCGTTTCGGTGATGACTTTTTTGATTTGTGCACCGAACTGATAGGCCACGGTGCTTTCGAGTTCGATGTGCAGGCCAGCCTCGGTGGCAGGTGCAATCTGAATCAGAATATCGCCCGACTCCAGTGTGCCGGCAATAGCATTCTTGATTTCCATAAAGTTAGGTCAAAATTTTTTATTAAACTATAGTTAATCAGTTGAAATTCTCATCACTCTATAAGTAGGCGGCCAAACGAGAAAAAATCGTTCCTCGTTTGAGCGTTCAAAAGTAGATATTATTTCGCACGTGGCAAAATATTTTGGTGAAAATTTCCCTAAATGTTAATAAGCCGTGCAAAATCGACTGAATGAGCATTGGGCGAGCCGTTGCCGCGAAGTGGTTGCGTCGGCCGCTTGAGCATTCGTGGCCAATGACACCGCGGTGTCCGCTAAAAAGCGAGGCCGCTACGCCGTTGTTGGCGTAGTGGCCTCGTCTGCCGTGAGCTGCAAGGTGGGCTTCAGCCCAGATAAGCCTTGAGCAGCTTGCTTTTTTGTCCTTTCAGTCGGCGGATTGCCTTCTCCTTGATTTGGCGCACACGTTCGCGTGTGAGGTCGAACTTGGCACCGATTTCTTCGAGCGTCATCTCCTGGCAGCCAATGCCGAAGAACATCTTGAGGATGTCGCGCTCGCGTGCTTGCAACTGGTCGAGGGCACGGTTCACCTCGCGGCTGAGCGACTCCTGGTTGAGGGTGAAGTCGGCCATGGGGCTGTCGTTGTTGGGCAGCACATCGAGCAGACTGTTGTCCTCGCCATCAACAAAGGGCGCATCTACCGAGACGTGGCGTCCCGAAATCTTCATCGTGTCGCTGATCTTGTCCTCGGGCACCGAGAGCATGTCGGCGACTTCCTGGGCCGACGGGCGACGCTCGTGCTCCTGCTCGAAGCGCGACACGGCCTTGCTGATTTTGTTGAGCGACCCCACCTGATTGAGCGGCAGGCGCACGATGCGAGACTGCTCGGCCAGTGCTTGAAGGATGGACTGGCGAATCCACCACACGGCATAGGAGATGAACTTGAAACCACGCGTTTCGTCGAACTTCTGCGCAGCCTTAATCAGGCCAAAATTACCCTCGTCGATTAAGTCGGGCAGACTCAATCCCTGGTTTTGATACTGCTTTGCCACAGAAACGACAAATCGAAGATTCGCGCTCACAAGTTTGTCTCGTGCCGCCTGATCACCCATGCGGATGCGCTGTGCCAGCTCCACTTCTTCGTCTACAGTGATCAGCTCTTTGCGGCCAATCTCTTGCAAGTACTTGTCGAGGGATGCGCTCTCACGGTTGGTGATCGATTTGGTAATCTTAAGTTGTCTCATTGATTAACGTATAGATTAAGCGTGCAAAATTACAACAAAGTTTTGACATGACAAAATTTTTTGCAAAAATTGTGCCATTTTTTTGAGCAAGCCAAAAAAAGGCAAGCCCAAAAAGAGAGGCTAGAGAAGCCATAGAGGCTATAGAGGCGAAAATGCCGCGGTCGAAATTAGGCTCTCGGAAAAATTGTGCAAACCGAATGCAGTGAAGCTGCTTCAATTGCTGAGGTGCAGCCAATTTTATCTAAAACCGAAAATTTGCGTTTTCGCTCAACTTGCACTATGTTGACCACATTCGTGGTCGAAATTAGGCTACGTTTCGGAAAAACTCAAAACAAGTTTTGGTTTTTCGCTCAACTTGCACTAATTTTGCCGCCGCAATTATAATTTAACCGCTGTAGCAATGATTAGCCAAGAACAGCAAAAGCGACTCAGTGCCGACCCTAATGGGCTGACAACCTATGAGTTTATCGCGAATAACATCGGCACGGTGACCGACGATATGCCGTGGCTGGTGAAGAATATCATCGACGTGGACCGAACGGGGCAGTTTGTGGTGAGCACCGCCCGTTATCTGCATGCCATCAATCCCGAAGGATATGCCACTTGTATCGACATGCTGGTGAAGGCCGCCATCCTCAAAGACCGCGATCGGGCCTATCTGCCGGACCTCACGGCCTCGCTGTGGGGTTCCGACTACAAGGAGCGTGCCGCCGAAATTGCAGCTGAAGACGACAACTTCCGCCGCATCTACAAGCGCCTGTACCCGGTGGGGATATGATAACGGATAATGCACAATTGATAATTCGAGATAATTCTATGACTAAGAAATTTTATTCCTCCTTGGTGCTGGCACTGTTGATGGCTTTGCCGATGGCTGCACAAGGTGTTATCGAAAATGTGAAAACGAACGTGAACAACAATCAACAACGCACCCAGGTGCTGATTAAAACCACGATGGGCGACATCACCGTTGCCCTCTACAACGAGACCCCGCGCCACCGCGACAATTTCCTGAAGCTGGTTGCCGAGCACTATTACGACAGCGTGCTCTTTCATCGCGTGATTAAAGACTTCATGGTGCAGACCGGCGACGGCAATTCGCGTCATGCCGCCCCGGGGCAGATGCTGGGCAACGGCGACTTGGACTATACCGTTCCGGCCGAGTTTGTCTATCCCAAGTTTTTCCACAAGCGTGGTGCCCTTGCCGCCGCACGCACCGGCGACCAGGTGAACCCCGAACGTGCCAGCTCAGCGTCGCAGTTCTACATTGTGACGGGCAAGGTTTATGATCAGGCCACGCTCAACATGATGCAGGACCGCATGAGCAACCAGCGAAAGAACGAGATTTTCCGTTCGCTGGCCGAGAAGAACCGTTCCACCATCATCGACCTGCAAAGCCGCAGCGACACAGCTGCCCTGCGCCAGCTCGAACAACAGCTGATTAGCGAGATGGAAGCCGCCTATGCGCTCCACCCCGTGGAGCTCACCCCCGAGCAGGTGCGCGCCTACACCACCGTGGGCGGCACACCGCATCTCGACGGGCAGTACACGGTGTATGGTGAGGTGACCGATGGCATGGACGTGGTGGACCGCATCCAGAACGCCGCCACCGGAGCCAACGACCGCCCCGTGGAGGACATCAGGATTCTGGAGGTGAAAGTGCTTGAATAGCGGTGATTAGCTTCAAGCGACATACCTTGGGCAACGGCCTGCGTGTGCTTCATCACCACGACACGATGACGCAGATGGTGGCTGTGAACCTACACTATTGCGTGGGTTCGTGCAACGAACGTGCCGGTCGCACGGGCCTGGCGCATCTGGTGGAGCACCTGATGTTCACCGGTTCCGACCACGCGCCGTCGTTCGACGACGTGATGCAGCAAGCCGGAGGGTCGAGCAACGCCTGGACAAGCGTGGATGCTACCAATTACTATGAGGTGCTGCCCGCATTCAATATTGCCACGGCATTCTGGCTCGAACGCGACCGGCTGTTGCACCTCACTTTGGCACCCGAGAGCGTTGAGGTGCAGCGCAGTGTGGTTATCGAGGAGTTCAAGCAACGGCACTTGAACGTGCCCTATGGCGACCTAAGCCATTTGATGCACGAGCTGGCCTACACCGAGCACCCCTATCGCTGGCCGGCGGTGGGAGCGCGGCCGCAAGACATTGCCGATATCACCCGCGACGACATCGTTGACTTCCGTGCCCGTCATTATTCCATCCAAAATGCCATCTTGTGTGTGTCGGGCAATGTGGAGGCTGACCAAGCCTTTGCGCTGGCCGAGCACTGGCTGGGCGACATCAAGCCAAGCGGCAAGCCCATCGCCATCTTGCCCACCGAGCCTGAGCAAAGCGAAGCACGCGAGGTCACTGTGAGGCGGCCGGTGCCCAACGACCTGCTGCAGTTGGCATTCCCCATGTGCGGTCGCCAGCATCCCGACTTTGTGGTGTGCGACCTGATCAGCGACCTGCTTGCCAATGGGAAATCGGCGCGTTTCACACGCCACATCCTCAACAAGAGCGATGTGTTTGCCGAGCTTGATGCTGCTGTGGAGGGCACCCTGCATCCCGGGCTGTTTGTGGTGCGGGGCAGACTGGCACCTGGGCAGAGGATGCAGCAGGCCGAGGAACTGGTGTGGCGCGAGCTGCGGCGCGTGGCCGAGGAGGTCACCCCGCAAAGCGAGGTCACCAAGTGTGCCAACAAGTATCGTGCCACGACCAACTACGAACTTGTGGGCTATCTGCCCAAGGCCACGCGGCTGTGCCAATGCGAGCGCCTGGGCGATGCCAATATGGTGAACAGCGATGTGGACCGCTACTGCGCCATCACGCCCGGCGATGTGCAGCGCGTGGCGCGAGCACTGTTCAACCCCTGCCGATGCAACACCGTGCACTACCTGCGCGAGTGAATGCCAAAAGCATTGCCGAGGGGCGCATTTTTGCCCTGTTGCACTACCAAAAAACGGCTTTTTTGCAGAAAAGTCGTTTTTTTTTTGGCCAATTGCGAAATGATGTGTAAATTTGGAGTTCCAATTGTTATGGCGGCTGCCCGTGAGTGCGGCGCACCGCGTTTTTAAAGAGTATTTATATGGAATCGCGTGAAGTGTCTGAATCGATGAAAAATCTCGAGCAGGACGTAACCCTGAGCCAGGAGCCCGCCGTGGAGACCACGGGCAACTGTGATGTGAGCAACGAAGAGATTAGCCCCGCTAATGAAGTCGAACAACCCATGCCCGAGCCTGCCGAGGCCGAGGTGCCGCAACCGGTGGAAGAAGCACAGCCGGCTGCCGAAGAGCAGCCTGTATCCACCGAGGCTGCAGAACCCTCGAAGCCCATGGTGCATTTCAGCACTATGAACAAAGCTGAGTTGGTGGCACATCTTGAAGAACTGGCACAGCAGCCCGTTGACGCGATTCGCGACGAGGTGGGTGCGCTGAAGTCGGCTTTCTATGCCTTGCGCAAAGAGGAGGTGGCACAAGAGCAGGCAGCTTTTGTCGAAGCTGGCAATGCGCCCGAGGACTTTGTGGCTGCCGAAGATGCCGACGAGGCAAAGGTGAAGGAACTCCTGAACCAAATCAAGGAGCGCCGGGCCGAGTTCAACGCCGCACAGGAGGCCACCCGGCTGAGCAACCTGGAACTCAAGCGCGGCATTATTCAGCAAATCACCGACATCACCAACGACCCCGACAACATCAACCGACAATATAATAAGGTGCAACAGCTCCAGCAGGAGTTCAAGGCCATAGGCCCGGTGCCTGCCACCGACGAGACCGAGGTGTGGAAGACCTACCAGCTCACCGTGGAGAAGTTCTACGACCTGCTCAAGATAAACAAAGAGCTGCGAGACTACGACTTCAAGAAAAACCTGGAGATCAAGCAGCAGTTGTGCCTCGAGGCTGAGCAGCTCGACGAGTTGCCCGACATCGTTGTCGCTTTCCGCAAGCTGCAAGATTTGCACAACACCTGGCGCGAGACCGGCCCCGTGGCCAAAGACCTGCGCGAGGACTTGTGGGCACGCTTCAAAAACGCCTCGGCGGTGGTCAACAAGAAGTATCAAGCCTTCTTCGAGGAGCGCAAGGCTCGTGAGAAAGAGGTGACCGAGCAGAAACGTGAGCTATGCGAGCGCGTGGAAGCCATCGATGTGGAAAACCTGAAGTCGCGTGCCGCTTGGGAAGCAACCACCAAAGAGGTGATTGAGTTGCAGAAACAGTGGAAAGACATCGGCTACGTGCTGCGCCGCACAGGCAGTGACCTGTATGCAAGGTTCCGCTCGGCTTGCGACAATTTCTTCCAGCGCAAGAATGTCTATTTCAAAACGTTGAAAGAGTCGCAGACGGCCAATCTGGCCCTCAAGCTCGAGCTGTGCGAGAAGGCCGAGGCACTGATGGACTCCACCGATTGGCGCGAGGCCACCGAGGCCTTCATCGACCTGCAAAAGCAGTGGAAGACCGTGGGACCCGTTGCCCAGCGCGATAGCGACAAGGTGTGGAAGCGTTTTATCGCTGCCTGCGACCACTTCTTTGAGCAGAAGAAAAAGTTGCACGGCAATGTGCACGCCGTGGAGCACGAGAACCTCAAGGCCAAGAAGGCCATTATCGCACAACTGCGTGCCTTGATCGAGGCCGAGGAGACCCCCGACGATGCCGCACAGCAGGTGCGCGACCTCATGAGCCAGTGGCAGGGTATAGGCCACGTGCCCTTCAAGGAGAAGGACAAGGTGTATGCCGACTATCGCGAGGCCGTGGACAAGGCTTTCGAGCAGTTCGACATCCGTGGCTCGAGGGCACACATGGCCAACTTTGCCAGCAACCTGAACCGTATCGAGGGCGAGGACAGAATGTCGCACGAGCGCGAGCGTCTGGTGAGGGCCTATGAGCAGAAAATGGCCGAGGTCAAGACCTATGAGAACAACATGGGATTCTTCAACGCCCAGTCCAAGAGCGGCAACTCCATCGTGAAGGAGATGGAGTGCAAAATCGAGCGACTCAAAGAGGACATCGCCATGCTGGAGCAGAAAATCAAGATGGTCGACGAAAAGATGTGATCACCCCTAAGATGAACCTCGCCACGAGTTTCGTGAGTTGTTGACGTGCAGCGTGACTTGCGAAACTCGTGGCTGATTTTTATTGAATCACAACGATGGGAAACAACAAGTGCAAAGCCGAGGCACTGGCGGTGCTGCGGCAGTTCTATGGTTACGATAGTTTTTACCCGTTGCAGTGGCAGGCTATTGAGCATGTCCTTGGCGGGGGTGACGCACTGGTGCTCATGCCCACGGGAGGCGGCAAATCGCTGTGCTTTCAAATTCCGGCACTGATGAGCGAAGGGTGCGCCCTCGTGGTCACCCCGCTGCTGGCGTTGATGAAGGACCAGGTGGACGCCTTGCAGGCCAACGGCATACCAGCTGCATCGGTCAACAGCCAACAAACCGATGCCACCAACCGCGAAATCATGCAGCAAGTGTATGCCGGACACATCAAGCTGCTGTACATATCTCCCGAGCGGTTGCTCGGCGACATCGACAACTGGTCGCCCCACCTGTGCATTTCACTCATCGCCATCGACGAGGCGCATTGCATCTCGCAGTGGGGACACGACTTCCGCCCCGAATACACACGCCTCGATGTGCTCAAAAAGCGGTTTCCCGCCGTGCCGGTGATGGCACTCACCGCTACCGCCGACCGACTCACACGCACCGATATCTTGCGTCAGCTCGGCATCCCCGAGGCACCGATGTTCATCAGCTCGTTCGACAGGCCCAACATCCGCCTGAGCGTGGAAACTGGCGTGTCGGGTCGGCAGAAACTTGCCCACATCGTGCGCTTCATCGAGCGACATCCCGACGAGAGCGGAATTATCTATTGCCTGAGCCGCAAAAACACCGAGGACATGGCTGCCAATCTGCGCCATGCCGGACTGAATGCCAAGGCGTTCCACGCTGGCATGACCACAGCCGCCAAGCTGCAAGTGCAGCGGGAGTTTGCCAATGATGACACGCCCATCATCTGTGCCACCATTGCCTTTGGCATGGGCATCGACAAAAGCAACGTGCGGTGGGTGATTCACAGCAATATGCCGCGCAACATCGAGGGATATTATCAGGAGATTGGCCGTGCTGGACGCGATGGTGCTCCCGCCGAGGCGTTGATGTTCTACAACTACGGCGATGTGATGGCCTTGCAGCGATTTGCACAGGAGAGCGGGCAGAGCGATGTGAATCTCGAAAAGTTGAGGCGCATGCAGCAGTTTGCCGAAGCCGGTGTGTGCCGCCGGCGCATCTTGCTCAACTATTTCAACGAGGCGTTCGACCACGACTGCCACAACTGCGACGTGTGCTCCTCGCCACCCGAGCGCATCGACGGCTCGCAGCTGGCGCAGATGGCCCTGAGTGCCATCAAGCGTACCCACGAGCAGGTGGGGGCCACCATGGTGGTCGATATCCTGCGTGCCTCGCGCAAGGCCGAGCTGGTGCAGGCTGGCTACCACCTCATGCGCACCTATGGCGTGGGACGGGCGTTGTCCTTTGCCGAGTGGAACGCCTATATGCTGCAGATGTTGCAGCTGGGCCTCTTCGATGTGGCCTATGACGAGGGCAACCACTTGCACGTCACCGCGTTTGGCGAGGATGTACTCTACGGTCGCGCCACCGTGCAGTTCACCAAATGGCAGCCACGTGAGCCCAAGGCATCCAAGAAAAAGACCGCCACCGCCAAGACTGCGCCAGAAGCCCCCACCGATATTAACAAGCAGCTCTTGGCATTGTTGATGCAGAAACGTACTGAACTGGCTCGTGAGATGGAGAAGCCGGCCTATATCGTGTTCAGCGACAAAGTGTTGCAAGCCATGGCAGCCGAGCAGCCTCTCACGCGGGAGCAATTCGCTCGCATCTACGGAGTGGGTGAATACAAGACCCAGCGTTACTGGCAGCCGTTCACGCAAGTCATTGCCGACTGGAAAGCCAAGCAGTGAGGCAATAGCCTTTTCCTAACCTGTTATTTTTGGCAATTATCGTGAAGTTGTCTCAGGGACAACTTCACGATAGTAGCCTTATTTTTTTACACATCACTTTAACCCGCATGGGGTGCGGCATTGTGCAGCTCTTCTTTCACCTGGGCGAGCAGCGCGGTGAGGGCCGGGGTGGGGTGGAAGGGGGTGTGATGTAACAGGTTGTGGATGGTCTGGTGGTCGTTTTCGCGGCCAAGGATGAGCAGGTTGAGCAGCAGCCGCAGGGCGGTGTATTGCTGCAGTGGTTGCTCGCTCGTGACGAGCTCGCGCCACAACATTGCGGCGCACGGCACATGCCGTAGCAGGCGATGACACAGCACGTCGGCTTCCTCGGTGCATTGCACGTCGGTGGCCCAGCGCAGTGCCGTGTCGGCCGTCATCGCATCGGCCGGATAGACCATGGCCGCTGCCAGTCGGCACTCGCGATGTCGGCGGTCGTCCCACAGGGCTTGCGCCAGTGCGGCATCGTGCGCCACGGCCGAGGTGATTGCCATCAGGTCGGCCAGCTGGCAGCCCATGACGAACTCATGCGGGTCGCCGCCGCGTCGCAGGGCTTCGGCCACCACACCGTTGCGGTAGGCGAAAAACGCCTGCCGCAACGTTTGCAAAGTGTCGCTTATTGGCATGGTTCAGTTAAATCAATGCACGATGCATAATGCACAATTATCGCAATGCGGTGAAATGTGCATTAGCCATCCCATGACTCGTATCTCGCGTCTCACGTCTCACGTCTCTAAAGTGGGGCCACAAGTTCTTCACCCATGAGCTCCTCACTTCCTACTTCTCACTTCCTACTTCATCCACCTTTCTTCTGCTCTTTGGCCCAGCTGTCTTTCAGACCTATGGTGCGGTTAAACACCAGGTGCTCGGGCGTGGAGTCTGGGTCGACGGTGAAGTAACCGATGCGCTGGAACTGGAACTTGTCCTCCACGTGTGCGTTCTCGGCCAGGAACGGCTCGATTTTCACATCGTGCAGCACGCACAGCGAGTCGGGGTTGAGCAGCTGGCGGAAGTCCACCTCCTTTTCGGCTCCGGGGTTCTCCACGGCAAACAGGCGGTCGTAGAGCCTGACCTCGGCCGTGCGGCAGTGACGGGCACTCACCCAGTGCAGCGTGCCTTTCACCTTGCGGTTGGCACCGGGCATGCCGCTCAGCGTGTCGGGGTCGTAGGTGCACTGAATCTCGGTGATGTTGCCCTCGGCGTCCTTGGTGCAGCCGGTGCACATCACGATGTAGGCACCTTTGAGACGCACCTCCTTGCCGGGGGTGAGGCGGAAGAATTTCTTGGGCGCATCTTCCATGAAGTCGTCGCGCTCGATGTAAAGTTCGCGCGAGAACGGCATCTGGTGTTTGCCGGCGTCGGGCTGCTCGGGGTTGTTGTCCATCTCCATCATCTCCTCGCGGTCGGCGGGATAGTTGGTGATGACGAGCTTCACGGGATTGAGCACGGCACTCACGCGATTGGCATGCTTGTTCAAGTCCTCACGGATGTTGTGTTCCAGCAGGCCGATGTCGTTCAGAGCCTCATACTTGGTGTAGCCGATGTCCTCGATGAAGTTTTTGATGGCCTGTGGCGTGTAGCCGCGTCGGCGCAGTCCGCACAGGGTGGGCATGCGTGGGTCGTCCCAGCCGGCCACCAGCCCCTCCTTGACCAGCTGCAGCAGCTTGCGCTTGCTCATCAGGGTGTAGGTGAGGTTGAGGCGGTTAAACTCGATCTGCCGCGGGCAGTACTGGTCGACGGTGTCGCCTGCCAGCTCTCGCACAAAATACTCATAGAGCGGACGGTGCGGCACAAACTCGAGGGTGCAGATCGAGTGAGTCACACCCTCAAAGTAGTCGCTCTGGCCATGGGCAAAGTCATACATGGGATAGACCTTCCACTTGTCGCCGGTGCGCCAGTGCGGGGTCTTGATGATGCGATAGATGATGGGATCGCGGAAGTGCATGTTGCTGTGCGCCATGTCAATCTTGGCACGCAACACGCGCGAGCCCTCGTCAAACTCGCCGGCGTTCATGCGCTGGAACAGGTCCAGGTTCTCCTCGACGGTGCGGTTGCGATAGGGGCTCTCGGTGCCGGCCTGCGTGGGG